>JAJZNI010000162.1 GCA_021847925.1 bacterium | reverse complement strand
GGTCCGGCGCGCCCTGCGCTCGCGCGGGCACCGCTGCACCGTCCTGGAGGTCGACCGCGAGCTGTGGCCGGCGCTCCAGGCCGAGCGGTTCGACTGCGTCTTCGTCGCGGTGCACGGGCGCTTCGGCGAGGACGGCACGGTCCAGGGGATCTGCGAGCTGCTGGGCCTCCCCTACACCGGCAGCGACGTGCTCGCCAGCGCGCTCTGCTTCGACAAGGCCACCGCCAAGCGCCTCCTGGTGGCCGCGGGGCTGCACACGCCGGCGTGGCGCACCGTCCCCGCCGTTGAGGCCGGCCCCGGCGACATCGCGCAGCGGATGAGGGGGGCCGTCGAGGCGCTCGGCCTTCCCCTGGTGGTCAAGCCGCGCCGGGGCGGATCGACCATCGGGCTGAGCGTCGTGCGCGACCCGGACGCTCTGCTGCCCGCCCATCGCATCGCGGCCCCGTACGGCGAGGTTCTCTGCGAGACATTCGTCGCCGGAACGGAGGTCACGGTGGGCATCCTGGGGGATAATCCCCCCCGGGCCCTTCCGACCCTCGAGATCATCTCCCAGCGTCCCCTCTACGACTATGCAGCGAAGTACACCGCGGGTCAGAGCCGTCACATCATCCCCGCCCGCCTCCCCGAGGCCCACCGGGCCGCGTGCCAGGAGGCGGCGCTGGGCGCGCACCTGGCCCTGGGCTGCCGGGACATGTCGCGCGTGGACCTCATCGTGGACGGGGACGGCACGCCCTGGGTGCTGGAGGTGAACGCCATCCCCGGCCTCACCGAGCTCTCCCTGCTCCCCGACGCCGCCCGGGCGGACGGCGTCGCCTTCTCCGATCTCTGCCAGGCTCTCGTCGACTCCGCCCTCCGCCGCGGGGGCGCCCCGCTGTGATCGAGCTCCCCCGCCGTGACGCCGGGCCGGCGAGCGGCGCCGCGCACCTCCGCGCCCGCAGTCGCGCCGCCGCCACGGCCATCGCCGACGACGAGGCCATGCCCCTGCGCCGGTTCCAGGTCGAGGAGGGCGTCGAGCTGCGCGGCACCGCCCGCCACCGCCGCGGCGGGGTGGGGCCGCCCACGCCGCCGCCGCGTGGGCATCCCCGCCGGGTGGCGGCGGCCGCGGTGCTCGCCGCCGAGCTCGGCCTCCTCATCGTCCTTCTCGCCGCCCCCGCCTTCCACGTGCGCTCGGTGTCGGTGACCGGCACCCGGCTGCTCTCCCCGTCCCAGGTGGCGGCCGCGGCCCGGGTGGACGGCGCCGGCATCTTCGGGGTGGACGCCGGCGCCATCGCCGCCCGGGTGGGGACACTTCCCTGGGTGCGCTCGGTGCGGGTGAGCGTCGCACTGCCCGCGGACGTCAGCATCGCGGTCACCGAGCGCAGCCCCATCGTCCGCGTGGTCCGCGGCACGGCCGAGTACGCGGTCGCGGCCGACGGCGCCAGCCTGCGCCTCACCGCCTCGCAGGCGTCCGAGCTCAGCGCCGTCCCCCTCATCGTCGACCTGCGCCCCGCGCGGATCCGCTCCCCCGTGAGCCCCGAGCTCATCACCCTGCTGGGCCAGGCGGCGGCGCGCTTCCCGCGCGTGCTGGGGGTGCACGTGGTCGCCTACGAGTGGGACGCGCAGGGGCAGCTCTCGATCTGGACCAGCGCGGGGTGGCAGGCCATCCTCGGTGACGTCAGCGGCCCCGCCGCCGTGGCCCGGGTGCCGGCCCAGCTCGCGGCGCTGACCACCCTGCGCACCGACCTCGACCTCACGGCTCCGGCCCACCCCGCGAACGGGCCCAGCTTCGGCTACGTCAACCTGGTCGACCCGTCGGCCCCCGCGGTGGGGGGGAGCCCGGGTCTGCCCGCGGCGGTGTCCGCCGCGCTGCGCACCGCGGCCTCGGGCGGGTCCTCACCCCGCGGCGCGCCCGCGAGCACCCCGGTCTCGCCCGCGGCGTCGGTTCCGGCGGGACCCACCCCCACTGCCAGCGCCACCGCGACCCCGCAGCCCACCCCCACGCCGGCCCCCACGCCGGCTCAGCTGCAGATCCCCGCCGCCTGAGCTCGCGGCGGCCCCCCGCCTCGCGAGCTCCGGCAGCCTCCGCGAGCTGGATTTGGTTGGCCGGCCGCCCAACCTGGAGAGGCCGAAGGCCTCCGCGCCGGCGAGCTGGTCAGATCACCGGCATCAGCGGTGGCGCTCCCACGGCCGTGCCGCGCGGAGCGCGGAGAGGATGGCGCGGGTGGCCGGCGAGCGGTTCATCGTGAAGAAGTGGATCCCGGGTGCGCCCGCCCCGAGCAGCTCCGCGCACTGCAGCGTCGACCAGGCGACGCCGAGCTGGAGCACGGCCTCGGGATGCTCGCGGCGGGCCTCGAAGGCCGCCGCCAGCTCGTCCGGGACCCTCACCTGCAGGGTGGAGATGAAGCCATGGAGCTGGGCGACCGAGGTGATCGGCATGATGCCGGGGATGATGGGCACGGTCACGCCGGCGCGGCGCGCCGCGCCCACGAAGTCGAAGTAGGCCTGGTTGTCGAAGAAGAGCTGGGTGATGAGGTAGGAGGCGCCCCGGTCCACCTTCTCGCGGGTCCAGCGCAGCTCGTCGGAGAACGAGGGGGACTCGAGGTGGGTCTCCGGGTAGCAGGCCCCGCCCACACAGAGGTCGTAGCCCTCGGTGATCAGGCCGATCAGCTCGGAGCCGTGGCGCAGGCCGTCGGCCGCGGGGGTGAAGGCCGCCTCGCCGCGCGGGGGGTCGCCGCGCAGAGCCAGGACGTTCTCGATGCCGGCGTCGACGATCCGCCCGAGCAGCTCGTCCAGGTCGGCCCGGCTGCTCCCCACGCACGTGAGGTGGGCGACCGGCGTGATGTCCAGCTCGCGGCTGATCCGCTCCACCAGCTCGACCGTGCGGGCGCGCGTGCTCCCTCCGGCGCCGTAGGTGACGGAGACGAAGCCGGGCTCCAGGTCGCGCAGCTCGGCGATGGTGGAGAAGAGGGCGCTCACCCCCGCGTCGTCGCGGGGCGGGAAGAACTCGAAGCTGAAGGTGGGCCGCTGCTGCCCGAGGAGGTCGGCGACGCGCATGGTGGCGCCATCGTGCCAGAGGCGCGGCCTCCGGGGGCCACCGTTCGTAATCCGGACGGAGCTCCGCGCGAGGGCGGCCCGTCTCCACCCCGACCCCCCTGCTACCGTGGCGTCCGTGCGCGCCGTCTACGCGAGGGCCTTCGGCGGGGAGGATCCGCTCGCCAACCTGGAGGTGGGCGAGCAGCCCGAGCCGGAGCTGCGCCCCGGCTGGGCGCTGGTGCGGGTGACGGCCGCCTCCCTCAACCACCACGACCTCTGGACGCTCCGCGGCGTCTCGTCGCGACCGCTCGCCGCGCCCCAGGTGCTGGGCTGCGACGCCGCTGGGCGGGTGGAGGCGCTGGGAGAGGGGGTGGAGGGGGCGCCGCCGCCGGGGACGCGGGTGGTCTGCCACAGCGTCATCGGCTGCGGCACCTGTGCCTCCTGCCGGGCGGGCCACCCCAACCTCTGCCACCGCCTCACCCTGCTCGGCGAGCCGCCCCACGGCGGCACGCTGGCGGAGCTGGTGGCCGTCCCCGCCGCCAACCTGGTGCCGCTCCCGGACACGGTGGGTGACGAGGCCGCGGCGTGCCTGCCGACCGCCTACCTCACCGCCTACCGCATGCTCTTCACCCGCGCGGGGCTGCGACCGGGCATGTCGGTGCTGGTCCAGGGGGCGGGAGGCGGGGTGGCATCCGCGGCGATCCTCCTCGCCACCCTCGCGGGGATCGAGGTGCACGCGACCTCGCGCGACCCCGCCAAGCGGCGCCTGGCCGAGGAGATGGGCGCGCGCGGCAGCTTCGCCCCGGACGACCGCGCCGCGGCCCGCGAGCTGTCCCAGCGCACCCGCGGCGGGGTCGACGCGGTGCTCGACACCGTGGGCGAGGCGACCTGGGAGCTGAGCCTGCGCGCCGTCCGCCCGGCGGGCGTGGTGGTGGTGGCCGGAGCCACGAGCGGGGCCAACCCGGCGGCGCTTCTCAACCGGGTCTTCTGGCGCCAGCTCACCGTCGCCGGCACCACCATGGGGACTCGCGCCGAGCTGGAGCGGCTGGTGGGTCTCTGCGCCTCCGCCCTCCTCCGGCCCCTCATCGACCGCGTGATGCCGCTCGCGGAGGCGCGCTCCGCCTTCGCCGACCTGGCGTCGGGGCGGCAGCGCGGCAAGCTCGTGCTCGCGCCCGGCTGATCCCGGCCGCCCCCCGGTTCTCGCCAGCCCGGCCGGCTCCCCTGCGCTGCCCGCCCTCCGGGCGCCGCCGCTCCACTCCACCCCACCCCCCCCCGCCCGAGCTTCTCCACCGAGCTTCTCCCCCCGAGCTTCTCCTCTTGCGCCGCGGGGGGAGGGGTGCTAGCGTTTCCCCCGCTTCAGCGGCCCCCGGGGGCTGCGAGCGACGGGCCTCGCCGGCCAGGTGCAGTGGCGAGGCCTTTTGCTGTATCACCCCGGGGGGAGCGGAGGCAGGTACCGTCGTCCCTCACAATCGCATCATTCGCCGTAGTCGTCGCCCAACATCTGGTACCGGCCACCGGCCGGAAACTCCACATCTTGCGGTTTCGTCGCTGACAAGCCTTCCTTCCCGCTATAGCCCCGGCTATACTCCAGTCCTGATGTGAGCCGTCCTCGCCACGTCTTTGCGCTCGACCTGGGCACGACCAAGGTCTGCTGCGCCGTCGCCGACATCGAGGCGGCCGGCCTCCGGGTCCTCGGCGTGGGCGAGGCCGTCTCCCGGGGGGTCCGCAAGGGGGCCATCATCGAGATCGACCGCGCCGCCGAGGCGGTCGCCGAGGCGGTGGACCTCGCGGAGAAGATGGCGGGGATCGCCATCGACTCGGCGGTGGTGGGGCTGGCCGGCGGGCACATCTCATCCCAGAACAGCCGCGGCGTGGTGGCGGTGGGGGCGGGCCGCCGTGAGGTGGGCCCTCAGGACGTCGGCCGGGCCATCGACGCCGCGCGGGCCATCTCGGTGCCGAGCGATCGCCGCATCCTCCACGTGCTGCCCCAGCAGTTCACCGTCGACGGCCAGGACGGGGTGCGCGATGCGGTGGGCATGGCCGGGAGCCGCCTGGAGGTCGACGCCCACATCGTGACGGGCGCCCAGACCGCGATCCAGAACGTGGTCAAGGTCGTCCACAAGGCCGGGCTCGATGTCGACGACCTGGTCCTGCAGGTCCTGGCGTCGGCCGAGGCCGTGGTCAGCGAGGACGAGCTGGAGCGGGGCGTGATCGTCGTCGACATCGGCGGAGGGACCACGGACGTCGCCGTCTTCAGCCGCGGCAGCATCGCCCACACCGCGGTGCTCCCCGTGGGGGGCAACCACGTGACCGGTGACCTCGCGGTGGGTCTGCGCTGCGACATCGACACCGCCGAGGTGGTGAAGCGCAGCTTCGGGCACTGCCTCCAGCTCACCCTGCCCGCCGATGCGGAGGTGACGCTCACGCCGATGGGCTACGACGAGCCCGTCAACGTGCCCCAGCGATACCTGGCCGAGATCATCGGCCCGCGCGCGCGGGAGATCGCCCAGCTGGTGGCGGCGCAGATCGAGATGGCGGGGCCGGCGTCGCACTTCGCCGCGGGGGTCGTGCTCACCGGGGGCGGAGCGCTGCTGCGCGGCTTCCCCGAGATGGTCCAGACGGTGACCGACCTGCCTGCGCGGGTGGCGGCGCCCCAGGGCCTGAGCGGGATGAACGACGAGATCCAGGGTCCCGACCACGCCACCGTGGTGGGGCTGATGCGGTGGGCCGCCCGATGGCAGGGTGGCAAGCCGGCCCGGCGGCTCAGCGCGCCGGACGGCGGCAAGGTGGAGCTGCGCGGCCGGATCCAGACCCGCCCGCGGGTTGCGGACCCGGTCGGCCAGCGCTTCGGTCGCTGGCTGCGCCAGCTCTTCTGAACGGTGATGATGAATCGGAGAACACGACGGGGTCGATGAGATGAACGACAGAGAGCGCGAGCTGCGCCGGATGACCCAGGAGTTCATGGCTCGTGGCACGAGCGCGGACGCGAGGCAGCGCGAGGAGACTGCGATGGCCGACCTTGACCGGACCCTCGAGGGGCACGCTCGCATCCGCGTGGTGGGAGTGGGCGGCGGCGGCAGCAACGCGGTGAATCGCATGCTGCGCAGCAACCTGAAGGGCGTCGAGTTCATCGCCTTGAACACCGACCACCAGGCGCTGCAGCAGTCCGGAGCGCAGCACAAGCTGCGCATCGGGGCCAAGCTCACCCGCGGCCTCGGAGCCGGCGGGGACCCCGAGAAGGGCCGCATGGCCGCGGACGAGTCGCGCGACGAGATCGCCAAGGCGGTGGCCGACTCCGACATGGTCTTCGTCACGGCCGGGATGGGCGGCGGGACCGGCACCGGCGCCGCCCCGGTGGTGGCCGAGATCGCGCGGGAGACGGGCGCCCTCACCATCGGCGTCGTGACCAAGCCCTTTCGCTTCGAGGGACTGAAGCGGCAGCGGACGGCGGAGGAGGGGATCGGGCTGCTCCAGGAGCGGGTCGACACGCTCATCACCATCCCCAACGAGCGCCTCATGCAGGTGGTGGACAAGAAGACCTCGATCGTCGACGCCTTCAAGGTGGCGGACGACGTCCTCCGCCAGGGTGTTCAGGGCATCAGCGACCTGATCGTGTACCCGGGCCTCATCAACCTCGACTTCGCCGACGTCAAGGCGATCATGTCGGGGCAGGGCGCGGCGCTCATGGGCATCGGCTTCGGAACCGGAGACACGCGTGCCGCGGACGCGGCGCGGGATGCGGTGGCGAGCCCCCTGCTGGAGACCACCATCGCCGGCGCCAAGGGGATCCTGCTCAACATCACAGGAGGCAGCGACCTGACCCTCTACGAGGTCAACGAAGCCGCCCAGCTGGTGAGCGAGTCCGCCGACAAGGACGCGCAGATCATCTTCGGCACCGTGGTCGACGAGGGTATGAAGGGGGAGGTCAAGATCACCGTCATCGCCACGGGCTTCACCGGCCACATCGACGTTCTCGGAGCGCTCGCCTACGAGCCCGAGGCGCGGCCGGTGGCGCAGGCGCGCGCCTTCGCCCCGCCTCCGCGCAATCCCATGCCGATGAACCCGGACGACCTGGACATTCCCGCCTTCCTGCGCGACCGGCGGTGACCATAGCACGGCACGCAGCGATACCCGTCAGCCTGAGCCTCGGCGATGAGGTGCCCCTTCTGCCAGTCGCTGGAGTCCAAGGTCGTCGACTCGCGCGACACCGAGTCGGGGATCCGCCGGCGCCGCGAGTGCCTGAGCTGCGGGCACCGTTTCACCACCTATGAGCGCATCGAGACCATGCCCCTGTGGGTGGTCAAGAAGGACGGCCGGCGCGAGGAGTTCAACCGCCAGAAGCTCCTGGTGGGGCTGCTCACCGCGGGGAAGAAGCGGGTCGCCGCGCAGAGGCTCGGCGAGCTGGTCGACGAGGTGGAGAACCGGCTGCGCTCCGAGCGCGTGAGCGAGGTGCCCTCCCAGCGTGTCGGCGAGATGGTGATGGAGCTGCTCCGGGAGATCGATGAGATCGCCTACGTCCGCTTCGCCTCCGTCTACCGCTCCTTCCGGGATGTCTCCGAGATGCGCGCCGAGATCGAGGAGATGCTGGCCCATCCGCCGGGGACGCAGCGTCCGGGGGCGCGCCGATCGCGGCCTCGGGGCGGGTCCGGGGAGGAGCTGGCTCTCGACCTCGGCAAGTGACCGCATGGCGGGACCGCCCGCTGCCGCCGAGCTTCCGCGAGGAGCTGGCCGGGAGGGAGGAGGTCCTGGTCACGTCGCGAGAGGCGGGGCGCGAGGTGACCGTGCCGATGACGTTCGCCGTGGGCGCCACCGGCCACGTCTACCTCATGACCAGCGCCTTCTCCCGCAAGGCGCGCCGCTGGGAGCGGGACCCGTGGGTGCGGCTCACGGTGGGGCGGGGCGCGGCCGGCGTCGAGGGCGCCGCCGTGCGGATAGCGGCGGACGACCTGGCCGCCGGCGACCTGGAGCCTGTCCTGGAGCGCTTCCGCAGCGCCGGGGCCGCCACCCCCGAGGCGCTCCGCGAGCTGGTGGCGAGCGGGACGCACCTGCTCTTCCGGGTGGACCGCCGAGGGGCCTGACGGCACCCGGTCGGCCGGGGGTGCCGGCGGGGGGCGCGAGGCGCCCGCCCGCCGGCGGGACTGGAGGGGGACCCTAGGAGCTGGGGGTGGGTGGCGTGGACGTCACCGGGATCGGGCTGATCCCGACGCAGTTCGGCGAGTAGAAGTACTTGGCGTCCGCGGTCTCGTTGGCCTTGGTGATGGACACGATCCCGGTCCGGATGGTCGGGGTCACGTGCTTTCCGGTCAGCGCGTTGTACGCCTCGATCACGCCCCACTCCCCTTCGAGGGCGGGCTCCTGCGCGATCACGGCCTGGATGGTCCCGTTGTTGAGGGCCGTCTTGTCCGGGGGCTCGGCGTCGAAGCTGATGTCCTTGATGACGCCCGGCTTGCCGACGTGGGTGATGCCGGCGGACACGCCCTCAGCGGTGAGGACGTTGGCGGCGAACACGCCGGTGAGGCTGGGATGGGCGGCGTAGGTGTCCTCGAGGATCGACTCCGCCTTGGAGGCACTGTCACCGTCGTACTGGGTCGGCAGCACGGTGATGCCCGGGTAGTTGGCCTTCATCTCCTGGTCGAAGCCCTGGGCTCGAGCGTCCGTGGTGGAGATGCCCGGGTCGACGTTGATGACGATGGCCGTGCCCTTGTCACCCATGAGCGCGGCCAGCTCCTTGGCCGCGTCCTCGCCGCCCAGGAGGTTGTTGGAGGAGATGCTGGAGAGGGCGATGCCGTCCTTGACGCCGTTGGTGACCGTCGTGTCCACCTCGATGATCTTGATGCCGGCCTGCTGCATGGACTTCATCGGAGCGACCAGGGCGGTGGTGGAGGTGGGGGCGATCAGCACCGCGTCAGGGTGCTTGGCGGTCACCGAGTTGACGATCGGGATCTGCTGGCTCGGCGTGAAGGTGGACGGCCCCGCGTAGGTGTAGCTCATGCCGAGCATGTTGGCCTCCGCCTCGGCGCCGCAATTCATGGTCTGGTAGAAGGCGTCGCTGGTGGTGCCCACGATCAGGGTCACCGAATAGTGCTTGGCCGCGGCCGGCTTCGAGCTGCTGGTGGCGGCGCCTCCGCCGCAGGCTGCCACCACCAGTGCTGTGAGCGGCAGTGCCAGCACCGCTGTGGATCGTCTCATGACTCGTTCCCTCCTGTGCTATCCGTCGTTGCGGGCTCGTGGCCTGTTGCTGGTGCTCCCTCAAGCCGCCTGCTGGGTCCGGCGCCGCCGCCACTGGTCGAAGTACACGGCGACGACCAGCACGATGCCGACGGCAACGTACTCCCAGAAGGGGCTGACGCTGATGATCACGAAGCCGCTGTCCAGCGCGGCCGGGATCAGCGATCCGATGAAGGCCCCGACCACCGTTCCCCGGCCGCCGAAGAGGCTCGTGCCACCGATCACGCAGCCACCGATCACGGAGAGGGCATCGGCGGTGTGCCCGGAGATCGTGGTGGTGGAGACATTGGCGAGGCTCAGCAACCCGGCCACGGCGGCGAGCAGACCCATGAGCCCGTACACCTTGACGAGATGCCGCTGCACGTTGATCCCGACGCGCCGGGCGGACTCGGGGTTGGACCCGATCGCGTAGGTGTAGCGTCCGAAGCGCGTGTAGGCGAGGAGCATCGCGGCCAGCGCGACGATGGCCAGCACGATGATGATCATCCAGATCTCCGCCGCCCCGAAGGGCCCCCCGCTGCCGATGTCGACGGTGAGGAGGTTGGGCATGTTGGAGAGGTCGGAGCCGTTGGTGAGGAGATACGCGATGCCGAGCGCGGCTCCGAAGCTGCCCAGCGTGGTGATGAAGGGGGGGACCTTGGCGTAGGCGATGAGCGCTCCGTTGATGACGCCGAAGGCCGTCCCCACGGCGAGGCCGGCGGCCATCCCGATCACCACCGGGCCCCAGCCGATGGCGTCGGCGCCGGTCGCCGGGTTCGAGGACCCGAAGGCCAGGAACACCTTCGCGGACACGACCCCGGAGAGAACCAGCACCGAGCCCACCGAGAGGTCGAGGCCGGCGGTGCAGAGGACGAAGACCATGCCCACCGCCATCACCAGCACGTACGCGTTGTCGGTGATGAGCGAGCGGATGTTGTAGGGGGAGAGGAAGGCGCCGTTGATGAGGGTGAAGCCCAGGCTGATCAGGACCAGGATGACGAGCACCCAGAACACGTTGTTCATCACCACCCGCATCCACCAGGCGGAGCGGGGCGCCTCCGGAGGACGTGCGGCCGGCGCCGCCAGGTCGGCGGGTGCTGCCCGGTCGACGGTCATGCGGCGTCCTCCTGCGAATAGGCTCCGGTCATCGCCGCCACCAGCTGCTCCAGGCTGGTCTCCGAGGCCGTGAACCGCGCCACCCGGACCCCGAGCCGGAAGACCTCGATCCGGTCGGCGATCTCCAGCACCTCGGGCATGTTGTGGCTGATGTAGACGACGGCGACGCCCCGCTCGCGGACCTTGCGGACGAGCTCCAGCACGTTCTTGCGCTGCATGACGCCGAGCGCCGCGGTGGGCTCGTCCATGAGCACGACCTTCGACGCCCAGACGGCGGAGCGGGCCACGGCCACGCTCTGGCGCTGACCGCCGGAGAGCGACGCGACCGGGCTGCGCGCGTCGAGACGGCTCACGCCCATCGTCTCGAATGCCCTCTGGGCCTCGGCCCGCATCCGCCTCTGGTCGAGGACGCCGAGCCATCCGAGGAAGCCCGGGCGCAGCAGCTCGCGGCCGAGGTAGAGGTTGGCCGACGCCTCCAGGTCGTCGGCCAGGGCGAGGTCCTGGTAGACGGTCTCGATTCCCAGGTGGAGCGCGGCGAGCGGCGAGGGGATGTGCACCCGTCGGCCCTCGAGGAGGATCTCGCCGC
>JAJZNI010000176.1 GCA_021847925.1 bacterium | reverse complement strand
TCGGGCGCCTACACCGAGGCCGCCAACGTCGCCAGCGCCGACTGCAACGGCCCGGCCGGCACCTGCCCCGTGCAGCTGACGTTCTACGGGAGCGGCGGGTACTCGCCCGCGTACGCGCTGTGCACGGCCACCTCGGCTCTCGACTGCGGCTCGGTGGCGGCCGGCGACGTCTACTACACGGGCATCTCCCTCACCACCACCGCCCTCGATCACTTCGGCAACCTGGGCGGCGGGCCGCGGAGCCACGCCATCGTCAACCAGGCCGTGGCCGAGGTCTACAGCTCGGGCGGCGCCGGCGGTCCGACCAGCACCGACCCCGAGGCCGCCTGTGAGGTGTGCGTCTTCGGCGACGTCACCAGCACCGGCAAGTACAACGAGGTCGCGGCCGGCGGCGGCAGCATCGACATCGGCGGCTACGTCTACTTCAACACGTCGGATGACAGCATCGTCACCAGCAACGGCTACGGCATCGACGTGGACGGCACCCAGCAGATCAACGGCTACACCGTGTACACGGACGGCAAGGGCAACCTCATCGAGGCGAGCGGGGCGCTCGGGATCTCGGGGAGCGCCTTCTCCTACAGCACCAGCGATGTCCTCAAGACCGACACGGGCAGCAGGAGCGAGCTCAACGTGAGCGGCCCCACGCTGAAGTGGGGCACCCAGCCGAGCCAGGTCGGGAACGCGAGCACGGCCCCCTTCAGCGACCCGCTGGCGTCCCAGCCCGACCCGACGTACAGCGGCGCCACCACGAGCTGCGGGAGCCTCACCATCTACGGCGGGACCACCCCGTCGGGCTGCCTCAGCGAGAGCGGCGGTCAGTACATCCTCGCCTCGGGGGTCTACGGGAGCGTCACCGTGGGGACGCCGACCACCCTCAATCCCGGCGTCTACGGCTCCCTCACCATCCAGTCCACGGCCACCTTCAACCCGGGGACCTACGTCTTCGAGGGCTCGGGCATCACGACCACAACAGGGGCGGAGCTGGCGGGAAGCGGGGTGACCCTCTACTTCACCTGTGGCAGCGGAGCGTCGCCGGCGGGCTGCGGCACCTGGACCCCCAGCACGGCCACCTGCTCCGGCGAGCAGAGCGGGGCCGGGATCACCTTCGACGGGTCCACGACCCTCGACCTCAGCGCCAGCACCTCCAACAACGACGACATCCTCTTCTTCTACGACCCCTGCAACGACAACGGGCAGGCCTTCTACGTCAACAGCGGGGGGGTGACCGCCGGCAGCGGCCTCCCGTCGGGGATGCTCTACGGGTACTCGGCCACCCTGTACACGGACAGCGGCATCTCGGCCCTGCCCAGCCCGGTCCTGATCGGGAACATCTACTTCAACAGCAGCTCCAGCACGGTGGGGACGTCCACCGGGTCGATCAACCTCGGCGCCACCTCGCCGCCCCAGCCCGGAAACCTGGTCCACTGACGCCGCCCCCCCGGCGACCCCACCGCCTTGCCGCCGTCTCGTTACACCCCTTTAGCGGCCTGGCCACGGGACGGGTGCGCAGCCTGGCTAGCCTGAACCTCGGAGGCAGATGGACAACGAGCAGACGGCCGATCCACGCCGGCGGGGCCCGCTGGGCCCGCACGCCGCGCCCGCGCGCGTCCGCCGCCGCCGCCGGGAACGGTCCGGTCAGGCCATGGTGGAGCTGGCCCTGGTCTTCCCGCTCCTGATCACGCTGGCCATCTCCATCTTCGACTACGGCTACTACATCGAGCACGTCAACAACGTGGCCACGGTGGTGCGCGACGGGGCCCGCTACGCCAGCATGTCGGCGCCCCAGCCCAGCAGCGAGCCCTGGTCCAGCTACTGCGCCGACCCCTCCTGGGACTCCTCGACCGGCGCGTACAGCTGTCCCTCGGCCAGCTACGCGGTCACCGTGAGCGGGACGTTCTCCCCGACGGAATGCCCCGGCGCCGGCACACCCCCGTGCACGACGGTCCCGCTCAGCGGCGCCGTCCCGATCGCCTTTCCCAGCGGGTCCAGCCTCATCATCCAGGGCTCGTCGGGGACCGAGCTGACCCTCTCGGCGGCGGCCGCCGTGGGCGCCACCACGCTGGACATCGTGGCGTACACGGCGTCCTCCACCTGGACCGACCCGACCCTCGTGTGGTCGCCACCCAGCACCAACATCGAGGCGCTCCTCCAGCAGGAGGCGGAGAGCCTCACCGTCCCCGAGGGGGGGCTGCCACTCGACAACGTGGACTGCTACTGGATCAGCGCCACCTCCGCCGGCACGCCCTCGTACGATGGGACGCCGTACCTGCCCAGCGCCTTTCCCAGCGGCAGCGGGCTCACCGGGCAGCCGGTCAGCTGCATCAGCGTGGCGTACTACCAGAGCTCCGACGGCTCGGATTCACCGGCCAGCCTGAGCGATGGACTGGTGGGGTGGTGGAGCGCCGACAACGGCTGCTTCACCGCCGCCGGCGGGTCGTGCACCAGCACCCTGCCGGTGGCGGGCGACGTGGTCCAGGTGACCGTGATGTACGACTGGTCGGCGGTGAGCCCGGGCCCGGCCTTCACGGTCCTCAACTCCCTCTTCGGCCTCAGGGTGGTGATCACCTCGCAGTACGCCATGGTGATCCAGTGAGGCGCGGGCGCCGAGCGGGCCGCCGCGGCCAGGCGATGGTGGAGTTCGCCATGGTCGCCCCGCTCCTGCTCCTCCTGATCTTCGGCACCATCGACTTCAGCGGCTACTTCGGGTCCCGGCTCGCGGTGGAGAACGCCGCCCGCGCCGGGGCGAGGGTCGCCGCCACCGAGGCCTACACGGCGTACCCGGGCGCCGGCACCGCCATCGTCAGCACGATCTCCGCCCAGGACAACGTCGGCCACGTGCCCACCGACACCGACTGCACCTGGTCCGGGTACACCCTCAACCCGTCGAGCTACCCCCCCTTCACCTTCTCCGGCGCCGGGTGCATCGGCATCTGGTACTTCGAGCTGAGCCCGAGCGGCGGCCCCTGGCTCTGCGCCCAGTGGAACGTGGGCAGCGGCTCGTGGAGCTGGTGGGACCAAGGAGGCGTCGCGGCCAGCTCGCAGCCCACCGGCTGCGTCGCGCCGGGCTCCGACCTGGTGGTGGTCGGGCTCGGGTTCCACTACGACAGCATCACGCCGCTGCCGACCATCGCGGAGGGCGCGCTGGACACCTACGGGGAGACCCAGCTCCTCGAGGAGCAGTAGCCGGGCCGGGACCGGCGGGCCGCCGCCGCGCCGGCCGCTAGACTGGGGCGCGCCGTGCCGCCCATCGCCCGTCCCCGCGGGACCAACGACCTGCTGCCCGCCGACGCCCCGCTCTGGGAGTGGGTGCTCGGGACCCACGCCGAGGTCGCCGCGGGGCACGGCTACGACCTCGTCGAGACCCCGCTCTTCGAGGCCACCGAGATGTACGAGCGCGGCACGGGCGCCGGCACCGACGTGGTGGAGAAGGAGATGTTCTCCTTCACGGATCGTGGCGGGCGGGCCCTCACCCTGCGCCCCGAGGGCACCCCCGGGGTGCTGCGCGCCGTGCTCGCCGCCCACCTCGAGCAGGAGCGGCGCCCGGTGAGGGTGCGCTACGCGGGGCCGATGTTCCGCTACGCGCGCCCCCAGGCCGGCCGCTACCACGAGTTCTGGCAGCTCGGCCTGGAGGCGATCGGGGAGCGCTCCCCCGAGCTCGACGCCGAGGTCATCGAGGTGGCCTGGCGCTTCCACGAGCGCCTCGGCGTCACCGGGGTGAGCCTCCAGCTCAACACCCTCGGCGAGCTGGAGGACCGTCTCCGCTACCGGGCGGCCCTCCTCGACCACTACCGCCCGCTGCGGGACCGCCTCTGCGAGGACTGCCGGCGCCGCCTGGAGGTGAACCCGCTGCGCCTGCTCGACTGCAAGCGGGACGCCGCCCTGGTGGCGGAGGCCCCGGAGATCGGCCCCTCGCTGAGCCCGGAGAGCACGGCGTTCTTCGCCCGGGTGCGGGAGCTGCTCGACGGCGCCGGCATCCCCCACACCCTCAACCCGCGGCTCGTGCGCGGCCTCGACTACTACGCGCACACCACCTTCGAGCTCTGGCACGAGAGCCTGCGGGGCGCGCAGAACGCGGTGGGTGGCGGGGGCCGCTACGACGGGCTCGCCGAGGTTCTGGGCTTCCCGCCCACCCCCGCCACGGGTTACGCGCTCGGGGTCGAGCGGACCGTGGCGCTCTGCCGCGAGCAGGGGCTCGGACCCAACCCCGCCCCGGCGTGGGTCGCGGTGCTCGGCATCGGCGCGGCGGGGAACCGGGCCGCCGCCCAGGTCGCCCGCGAGCTGCGCCGGGCCGGCCTGCGCGCCCTCCTCGACGCCGCCGAGCGCCGCCTCGACCGCAAGCTCGCCGCCGCCTCCCGGCAGGGGGCGCGGGCGGCCGTCATGGTGGGGGAGGAGGAGGCGGCCCGCGGCACCGCCACCTGGAAGGACCTGTCCAGCGGGACCCAGCGGGCGTGCGCCGTGGACCGCCTCGCGGGGGAGCTCGCCGGGGTGCTGGAGGGCGCTCCCGTGCCCGCCGGCGGGGAGGGGTGAGCGCGATGGGCGGTCCGCGCCGGGGGAGGAGGCGGTACCATGGCCGAGGCTCCCCGCCGGTCACAGCGCACCCCATGCGGCTGGACCAACATATCCGACATCGGGATCCCAAGATCCGCCGCCGGCCTCCGTGCCTCCCTGGCGAGGAGGGAGAAGGGCGTCGTGCGGGAACCCACCTGGTCCTCGGGCTCAGCCCGGGACAGCGCCGCCGGCGCGGGGGCCGTTTCCCGCGCACCCCACGCCGCCCGGCGGAGGTCCGGTGAGCCCCTCCCTCCTCCTCGGTGCCGTCCTCGCCCTCATCGGCGCGCAGGTGACCCGCGTCGCGGCGCCGCACCGGCTCGGGTACGCGGCGGCCCTGGGCCTGGCCGTGGCCGGCGTCCTGGCCGCCGAGGTGGTGGCCCGGCTGCTCCACTCGGCGGGACCGGTCCTCGGGTCCCTGCACCCGGTGGCGGACGTGGTGGGCATCGCCGCGGCCGAGGCGGTGGGGGCGCTGCTGCGCCGTCCGGGAGGGACGCACCACGCCGCATAATCCGTTCGGAATCTCGTACCAGTGACGCGCCCGCGCGCTGCCGGCGAGTCGGAGACGGAGGACCCCGTGATGCGCATCCCCAATCCCTTCGGCAAGAGGCTGCTGGTCCCGCTCGGCGCGGTCCTGGCCGGCGTGGCGTTCTGGCAGGTTCGCTCGCGCCGCCGCGCCGCGGAGGACCGGCGCTTCGAGGAGGAGATCTCCGAGGCGGTGAACGAGGAGAGCGGCGCCGCGCCGTCCGAGGGGTGAGCGCCGTTGCGACCGCGCCGCCCGCGGCCCGCAGGGCGGCCTGAGTTTCGTCGTGTCCGGGCTGGGGTATGTCGCGGATGTGAACGCGGGGACCTCGGAGCTGCGACTGCCGGCGGATCGCCGCTACGTCATCGTCGCCAAGCGCGCCGCGGCCGGTTTCGCGGCGGTGGCGGGGCTGGGAGTGGAGGCCCTCGACGATCTCGTCATCGCGGTCGCGCAGGCGTGCGAGAACGTGGTCTCGCTCACCGAGCGGGTGGCGGGCCCCGGAGGCGGGCAGATGCGCCTGGTCTTCCGGATCGACGGGCCGGCGCTGCGGGTCGAGGTCCGCGGGAGCTGCAGCCGGGCCGAGCTGGAGGCGGCGGAGCGCCGCCGCGCCCAGGCCGCGGCGCAGGCCGCGGTGGAGGCGCGGGCGCGCGAGGTGGAGGAGATGGCGCTCCGGGTCATGGGGCTGTTCGTGGACGACTTCGGCTACCGCGTGGACGAGCGGACGGGGGGGGTCCAGGTGCGCCTCACGAAGTACCTCGTGCAGTGACCCCGCCGCCCCCGGCGAGCGCTTCCGCAGCGAGATGAGCGGGGGCCCTCGCCAGGAGCCCTCCCCCGCCCCCGAGCCGGCGGGCGGGCGGGCCGCCGCCCCGCGCGGGGCATCGGCCCGGACCCGCGAGGAGGTCCGGCGGCTGCTGCGCGAGTACCACGACACCCGCAGCCCCGCCCTCCGCGAGCGGCTGGTGGAGCTGAACTCCGACCTCGTCCACTACATCGCGCGCCGGTTCGCCAACCGCGGCGAGCCCCTGGAGGACATCGAACAGGTGGGCTTTCTCGGGCTGATCCAGGCGATCGACCGCTTCGATCCATCGCTTGCCAACGAGTTCAGCACCTTCGCCACCCCGACCATCATGGGGGAGATCCGGCGCCACTTCCGGGATCGCTCGTGGGCGGTCCGGGTGCCCCGGCGCCTGCAGGAGAACCTGCTCCGGGTGCACGGCGCCGAGCAGGAGCTGCAGAGCCGCCTGGGCCGGGTGCCCTCCATCGAGGAGATCGCCGCCCACCTGCAGCTCGAGCCCGACGACGTGCTGGCGGCCCTGGAGGTCTCCCCTGCGCAGCACGCGATCTCGCTGCAGGCGCCGGCGGCGGGCGAGAGCGACGAGTCGAGCGCCCTGGTCGAGCGGCTGGGAGCCGAGGACGAGGGCCTGGACCGGGTGGAGATGCGCGACGTGCTGGAGCGCGCGATGGCGCACCTGAGCCCGCGCGAGCGCCGGATCATGGCCCTTCGCTTCGTGGACCAGCTTCCCCAGACCGAGGTCGCCAGGCGGCTGGGGATCTCCCAGATGCACGTCTCGCGGTTGCAGCGGGCGGCGGTCGAGCAACTCCGGAAGGAGTTCGGGGACGAGGTGCTGGTGTAGGCTCCCCGAGCGTGCGCAGCAACGAGATCAGGGAGCGCTACCTCCGCTTCTTCGAGGAGCGGGGGCATCATCGCCTGCCCAACGCGTCGCTCATTCCCGCGGACGACCCGTCGCTGCTCTTCACGGTGGCCGGGATGGTGCCGCTCAAGCCGTACATCAGCGGCCGGCTGGCGCCACCGAGCCCGCGCCTGGTCTCCTGCCAGCGCTGCTTCCGCGGCTCCGGCGTGGGCACGGACGACATCTCGGCGGTGGGCGACTGCACCCATCACACCCTCTTCGAGATGCTGGGCAACTGGTCGATCGGCGACTACTTCAAACGGGAGGCGATCGAATGGGCCTGGGAGCTCCTCACCCAGCACCTCGGCCTCGACCCGGATCGCCTGCGACCCTCGATCTTCCCCGAGGACCGGGAGAGCCTCCAGCTCTGGACCGGGCGGATCGGCATCCCGGACGCGCGGGTGAGCCGGATGCGGGACAACTGGTGGCAGGCGGGGCCCACCGGCCCCTGCGGCTACGACAGCGAGGTCTACTTCGACTGGGGGCCGCCCTGCTCGTGCGGCCGCCGCGACTGCACGCCCGAGGACGGGTGCGGCGGCGACCGCTGGACCGAGATCTGGAACCTGGTCTTCCTGGAGTGGGAGCAGCGCGAGGATGGCACCCGCGAGCCGCTGCCCCGCCGCACCGTCGACACCGGGATGGGCCTGGAGCGGATGAGCGCGGTGCTCCAGGGTGTCCGCTGCAACTACGACACCGACCTGCTGCGCCCGATCCTCGCCGGCTTCGAGCGGCGCGCCCCCGGGGGGCGGACCGACCCCGCGGCGCGGATGCGGTCGCTGCGGATCCTCACCGACCACGTCCGCGCTGCCGCCTTCCTGATCGCCGACGGGGTGCTCCCCGGCAACGAGGGGAGGGCGTACGTGCTCCGCCGGGTCATCCGCCGGGCGGTGGTCCACGCCCGCCGGGTGGGGCTGGAGGGGCCCGTGGCGGACGGGGTGGCCGACGTGGTGGCGGTCATGGGTGCGGCGTACCCGGAGCTGGAGCGCCTGCGCAGCCTGGCCCAGGCCACGGTCCGCGCCGAGGAGGAGGTCTTCGACCGGACCATCGAGGCCGCCTCCAGCCGGCTGGAGGCGCTGCTCTCCGAGGGGGTGGCCGAGATCGCGGGCGAGGACGCCTTCCGCCTCCACGACACCTACGGGCTTCCGCTGGAGTTGACCGTGGAGATGGCGGCCGAGCGTGGGGCGGGGGTGGACACGGCGGGGTTCGACGCCGCGATGGCGGCGCAGCGCTCGCGCAGCCGGGAGCGGCGGGCGACCGAGGGCTGGGCCCCCGCCCCCGGCCCGGCGGCCGGGCGCGAGGCGGAGCAACCGGTGGCGACGGAGTTCGTCGGCTACACGAGCCTCGTGTCGGAGGCCACGGTGGTCCGGGTGGGCGCCGCGGCGGGCGGGTCCCTCTCCGCGGGGCAGGAGGGCACGGTCTTCCTCGACGTCTCTCCCTTCTACGCGGAGGCCGGCGGCCAGGCCGCGGACACGGGGGGCCTGGCGTGGGACGGCGGCCGCGCCGCCGTCATCGACTGCCAGCAGACGGCGCAGGGGAGGGCCCACCGGGTCCGGGTGGAGGAGGGGGCCCTGCGACCCGGGCTCCGCGTCACCGCCACGGTCGATCCCGAGCGCCGCGCGGCCACCGCCCGCCACCACAGCGCGACCCACCTGCTCCACCGGGCCCTGCGGGACGTGCTCGGCGAGTCCGCGGTGCAGCGCGGCTCCCTCGTGGGACCGGACCACGCCACCTTCGACTTCAGCTTCCCCCGCCCCCTCACCGAGGTGGAGCGGCGCGCCGTCGAGCGGCGCGTCAACGCGGCGATCCGGGACAATGTCCTCCGCGCCGTCCGGGAGATGCCGGTTGCCGAGGCGCGGGCCTCGGGGGCGGTCGCGCTCTTCGGGGAGAAGTACGGTGACCTGGTCCGGGTGGTGGACTTCGGAGGATGGTCGCGTGAGCTCTGCGGGGGCACCCACGTCGAGCGGAGCGGCGACATCGGGGCCGTGATCATCGTCGCGGAGACCTCGATCGGCCAGGGGACCCGGCGCATCGAGCTGCTCGCCGGGGAGGCGGCCGAGGGCCGCTGGGAGGAGACCGAGGCCGCGCTCCGCGAGGCCGCCCAGGCGCTGAGGGTGCGCCCGGCCGAGGTGCCGGGGCGCGTGGCCCGGCTCCTCGAGCAGAGCCGCGAGCTGCAGCGCCGGCCGCTGGGCGGGGGCTCCGGCGCCGTCGCCGCCTGGGTGGCGGCCGCCGAACTGACGAGCGCTGCCGGCGCGCTCACGGCGGCGATCGCCGACGCGCCCGAGGCGGACGCCGAGGATGCGGTCGCCACCGCCGACCGTCTCTTCGCCGAGCGGCTCCGGGGCGCGGGGGTGGCGGCCGTGATGGGACGCGACACCGTCGTCGTCAAGGCCGGGGAGGACGCCGTGGCGGCGGGCATCGACGCCGGAGGTCTCGCCCGTGCGGCCGCGCAGGCGGCGGGCGGACGGGGCGGCGGCCAGGCCGCGTTCGGCCGCGGGGGGCTCCGCGAGGCGTCGCGCCGGCCCGAGGCGCTCGCGGCCCTGCGCGGCGCGCTGGACGGGCCGGGACGATGATCGCCCGCCGGAAGTTCACCCTGCTGCGACGTCGCGACGACTTCCGCTCGCACTTCACCGTGATCGACATCGGCACCGAGTTCGTCAAGGCGCTGGTGGTGAAGCGCGAGGAGGGCAAGGGCATCGTCATCGGCGTGGGCAAGGTCCGCCAGTCGCTCTCCGACATGCAGGCGGGCGCGGTCGCCGACATCCAGGGGGTGATCGACAACTGCGACAGGGCGCTCACCGAGGCCGAGGACATGTGCGGGGCCATCCCCGGCCAGGCGGTGATGGGCATCGCCGGCGAGCAGGTCCGCGGCTTCAGCACCACCATGACCATGCCCCGGCCCCAACCGCAGGCGCGCATCACCCAGGCGGAGATCGCGACCGCGCTCCAGGCCGTGCAGCGCCGGGCGATGAAGGAGGCGGTGCGCCAGATGTCGTCGGAGCTGGGCGTCGACGAGGTCCATGTCCGCCTGGTGCACAGCAGCATCACGGCGGTGCACATCGACGGCTACGCGGTCACCAACCCCCTGGACTTCCAGGGCCAGGTCCTGGAGGTGAGCGTCTTCAACACGTTCGCCCCGCTGCCCCACATCGGCGCGCTGCAGACCATCGCCCAGGAGCTGGACCTGGAGCTGGTGGCGACCGTGGCGGAGCCCTACGCGCTCACCCGGGGCTGCGCCACCGAGGACGTCTACGAGTTCGGCGGCATCTTCGTGGACATCGGAGGGGGCACCACCGACATCGCGGTGGTCCGGCGCGGGATCGAGGCGATCCGGATGTTCGCGCTCGGCGGCCGCGCCTTCACCAAGCGGCTCGCGGGCGAGATGGGGATGAGCCTGGAGGAGGCCGAGCGCTACAAGCTGGCCCACGCCGAGGGGCGGCTGCCCGCCGAGCAGGCGGCGATGGCGCACGAGGCGCTGGAGCCCACCGCCGAGGTCCTCGCCCAGGGCATCGCCCTCTCCCTCGAGGACCTGGCGGGCAGCGACCCCCTGCCCCCCGCCGTCTACCTGGGCGGCGGCGGCGCCGCCCTCCCGGAGGTCGCCGAGCAGCTCGCGGCGCTCCGCTGGACCGAGACCCTGCCGATGCCGCGCCAGCCCTCGATCCGCGTGCTGGGGCCCGACGACGTGCAGGGAATCCACGACGCCACCGGGCTCCTGGTGGGCAGTCAGGACGTCACTCCGATGGGGCTCGCGTATCATGCGGTGTCCCTGGAGGACGATGCGGACCAGCCGCTCGGGGGCCTGATGCGCCGTGTCATGAAGGCCATGAGGGTGTGATGAGCAGCATGCGGCGGGGCGGTCTGACGCCCCGGGGGGGACGGCCATGAGCCGCCTGGTCTACGTGGGCCAGGACGACGACATCGCCGACCTCGCCGGCAGGCTGCAGGCGGCGAACCAGGGCGAGGAGGTGGTGCTCATCGTGCCGCCCGCCGCCCAGGCCTTCCAGACGCCCCTGCACCTGCGCCTGCTCGGCCAGCTCGGCGCCCGGCGCGGTGGCCGGCTGGTGGTGGTGAGCCCGGACGCCCGCGTCCAGGAGCAGGCACGGAGTGCCGGGCTCACGGCCTTCAGCTCGATCCCCGCCTACGAGGAGGGCGTGCCCGTCGCGCGCCGCCCGGGCGGGGCGCCGCCGGCGGCCGGTCCCGCGACCCAGCCCCCGCGCGCTCCCGGCGCAACCGGCGGCATGCGGGCCGCCGCCCCGACGCGGGAGGGGGCCGGCCCCGTGCGGCCGCCGCTCCA
>JAJZNI010000159.1 GCA_021847925.1 bacterium | reverse complement strand
GTTGAAGCCCAGCTCCACCTCGTCGGCGTCGATCGCCTGCAGCGCGTCGAGCAGGTACCGGGCGTTGAAGGCGACCTGGACCTCCTCACCCTCCACGCGGGCGGCGAGCGGCGCGTCGTGGTCACCGACCTCCGCCGTCTGAGCCCGCAGCTCGAGCTCTCCGGGCGCAGCGCGCAGCCGCACCGGATTGGCGGCGTCGCGGGCCAGAACCGCAGCGGTGCGGGCGCTGCGGCGCAGCACCTCGGTGGGCAGCACGACCTTGGTGGCCGAGTCCGCGGGGATCACCTGCGCGTAGTTGGGGTACGTCCCCTCGATGAGACGTGAGGCGATCTCCACGTCCTTCATGGTGAAGAAGACCTGGTTGCGGCTCTCGCTGAAGGCGATCCCGATGCGGGGGCGAGCCGGGCTCACCGCGCGTGCCACCTCGGAGAGGTGCCGGGCCGGGACGATCACCGACCCCCGAGCCGCCGACTCGTCCCGGACCTCCACGTCAAGCCTCTTCACGGCCAGCCGGTGACGGTCGGTGGCGACGAGCGTCACCCGCCCGTCCTCGATCTGGAGGAGCACCCCGGTGAGCACCGGTGTCTGCTCGTCGCCGGAGGCGGCGACCGAGGTCTGGGCCACGCCCTGCTGGAAAAGCGCGGCGTCCACCTCCAGGGCCGCCTCCGCATCGCGGACCGGCAGCGGGGGAAACTCGACGGCGTCGATCCCGTGGAGGTTGGTCGTGAGGGTGCCGCAGCTCACGCGCAGCACCTGGGTCCGCTCGTCGACCTGAAGCGTGCACGGGGTCTCGTCGAGCGAGGCGACGTACTCGGAGAGGAGCCGTGCGGGAACCGTGATCCGCCCCTCCTGGAGCACCGTCGCCGGCACCAGGGCACTCACGGTGAGATCGAGGTTGGTGGCGGTCAGACGGAGCCCCTCCGCCTGCGTCTCGAGCAGGACGTTGCTGAGGACGGGGAGAGTCGATCGCGCCGAGACGGCGCGGGAGACGAGAGCCAGGGCGGCGCTCAGGGCTCCGGGAGACACGGTGCAGCGGAGCGTGGACCCGCTCGCGACGTCGGTGGGCCAGTTGTTCACCGGGGATGACTCCTTGAGGGTGAAGAGTCTAGAGATAAGAGATGGTTAACCGTCGTGGGTAAACCGGGGATAACCGGGGGTTTCGAGTTGGCCCGCCTGTGGACGGCGGCGTCCACCCTGTGCAGGGAGGAGGGGGGATGGGGGCGGTTGTGCCCATCCCGACGCTCCGGTCCCCGGGCTCCACACCTCCATGCACCGGCTCTCCACAGGTTTGGCCTCGCGGTGCTCGGTCACGCACCGGGCGGGGCGGGCGGCATGATCGATCCGCGGTGGAGGGGGTGCGGGGCTGGCTGGGGTGGGTCATGCCTGGCTGTGGAGCCGCTGCTTGAGAGAGCGCATGTCGGCCTGGAGACGGACGTCCTCGCGGAGCAGCTCGCCGATCTTCTCGATGGCGTGGAGGGCCGTGGTGTGGTCACGGCCCCCGAAGGCGTCGCCGACCACCGGCAGCGAGGAGTCCGTCTCCTCCCGGACCAGGAACATGGCGACCTGGCGCGGGAAGACGATGTGCTTGTCACGGCGCTTGCTCTTCATCTCATCGACGCTGATGCCGTAGTGGGAGGCCACGGTCTCCTGGATGAAGGGGATGGTGAGGGGCTGGACGTCGCTCTCCGGGATGATGTCGCGGAGGATGCGCTGCGAGGTCTCCAGGGTGATGGCGTGCCCGTTGATCGAGGCATGGGCGAGAACCCTGATGAGAGCCCCCTCGAGCTCCCGGATGTTGCGCTGGATGCGGTGGGCGATGAAGCTGCAGACCTCGTCGGGGACCAGGCGGCTGTGCGGGCCGAGCTTGCTCTTGAGGATGGCGAGGCGGGTCTCGAAATCCGGGGGCTGGATGTCCGCCATCAGCCCCCCCTCGAAGCGGCTGCGCAGCCGATCCTCGAGGGTGGGGATGTCCTTGGGCGGGCGGTCGCTGCTCACCACGATCTGCTTCTGGATCTCGTGGAGGGCGTTGAAGGTGTGGAAGAACTCCTCCTGGGTCCGATCCTTCCCGGCGAGGAACTGGACGTCGTCGATGAGCAGGACGTCCACCGAGCGATAGCGATGCCGGAACTCCGTCATCCGGTTGTCCTGGATGGCGGCGATCATGTCGTTGACGAACTTCTCGGAGGTCACGTAGGCCACCTTCGGGGAGCGGCGGTGGCCGTCTCGGACGGCATGCCCGATCGCATGCATGAGGTGGGTCTTGCCCAGGCCGACGCCTCCGTAGAGGAAGAGCGGGTTGTAGGCCTTCCCCGGGGCGTCGGCGGACGCCCGGCAGGCGGCGTACGCGAAGTGCGAGGAGTTCCCCACGACGAACGTGGAGAAGGTGAAGTTCGGGTTGAGCCGGGACTCGCCGGCGGGGGCGAGGTCCGTCTCGGGGGCGAGGTCGGTGTCGCTCAGAGGGGCCGGCTCGTCGCGCGGCGGCCTCGCCATCGGGTCGACCGTGATCTCGACCCGGCAGTCCCGGCCCACGAGGCCGGTGAGGACCTCCTCGATCACGGAGACGAAGCGATCCGAGACCCAGTCGCGAGCGAGACGGGTGGGGACGCCGATCAGGAAGCGGTCGCCCTCGCTCTCCACGACGGTCGCGCTGGATAGCCAGGTCTCATAGCTGGGGCGGGTGAGCTGGAAGCGGAGCTCCTCCTGCGCGGCGGCCCACACCTGCTGGGCGTCGGCTCGCCCGCCATCCGGGGAGACCGCCGTCTCATCGGCTCCGATCGTCAATGCGACACCTCGCCACGTCTCACGGCCGAAGCCCTGACACCTTCTGTCCTCCGCGCCCGCCGCGACCCCTGAGTTTGTCCACAGGTTGTGAACAGGAGTGGATAAGTCGCGGTTGCCGCTTCCGGACGGGGCTGATGACGAAGGGGTGGGACGAGTGCGGGACCGCGTCCCGCCGGAGCACTGGCGAGTCTAGCAACCCCGGGGGGGGTCCACAACGGGGGCGGCCCCGGGGCGCTGCGGGAGGCGCCGGGCCGTATACTGGCGGGCGTCCCACCGCCCGGCAGCGACGCATGCGGCCTCGCCGGGCGCGATTCCCCCGCACCCCTCCAGGAGATCCGGCATCAAGCGCACCTTTCAACCGAAGAAGGCGTACCGGCGCAAGACCCACGGCTTCCGGATCCGGATGGCGACACCGGGCGGCAGGAGCGTGATCAAGGCGCGCCGGCTCAAGGGACGCAGGCGGCTCACTCCGGCCGGCCCGCGCTGACGGGCGTCGGCGGTCTCCATGGGCGGCGCTTCGCCTCGGTGCGCGCCTGGCGGGCGCAGGCACGCGAGGGAGCGGTGCGCGTTCATGCCGCGCCCAACGGGGGCGCCGCCGCGCGTGTCGGTCTCTCCACCGCCGGGATCCGGGGGGCCGTGGAGCGCAACCGGCTGCGGCGGCGGCTGCGTGAGGCGGCGCGCCCGCTGCTCCCGGGGGCCGAGGGGTACGACCTCATCGTGAGCGCCGGGGTGGAGGCGCTGCGGGTGCCCTTTGCGGAGCTGGCCCGGGAGGTCGGGGAGGCGACCGGCCGAGCCATCGAGCGCGCGCGGCTCCCGCGCGGCGGCCAGGGGCGTCCCGCAGGGCAGAATGGCGGGGATCACCCGCCGTCCCGGGGGACGATCGCCCCGCACCCGGGAGCCACCCCATGACCCGTCTCAGCCTTCTCCTGATCCGCCTCTACCAGGTGGGCCTGAGCCCGATCCTCGGCACCATGAGCAGCTGCCGCTACGAGCCCACCTGCTCCCGCTACACGGCCGATGCCATCGGCCGCTTCGGTGCGCGGCGGGGCTGGTGGCTCGGCGTGCGCCGCATCGCCCGCTGCCAGCCGTTCCACGCCGGCGGGTACGACCCCGTCCCCGAGGAGTACGTGAGCTGGCGGCAGGCGCGGCGCCACCACCACGCCGAGCGGCTCGCGCATCGGAGCGCGCCGTGATCGCCGATCCGGGGAGCCTGCTGGCCGCAGCCCACCCCGTGGTGGCCGCGGTCGACCTCAATCCCATCGACTGGGTCAGCGTGCTGCGCTACCCGGTCGGGGGGTTGATCTACGAGCTGAGCCTGGCCTTCGACCACGTGGGCGTGCTGCGCGCGATCGGTCCCTTCGGCCTCGCCATCGTGATCGCCACCGTGCTGATCCGGGGCCTCCTGGTCCCCGTGTTCCGGTGGAACATCAGGACGCAGCGGCGGGTGCAGAGGGACCAGCGGATCGTCGCCCCGCAGGTGAACGACATCCGCCGCCGCTACAAGGGCAGGGGGCAGGCCCGGCAGATGAACGAGGAGATCCAGAAGGTCTACGCCGAGCATGGCATCAGCATGTTCAGCGGGCTCTCCGGATGCCTTCCGCTCCTGGTCCAGCTGCCGGTCCTCTACGGCCTCTACTGGGGCATCCAGGACGTCATCGGGAACGAGAAGGGCATCACCTTCGACCGCCTTCCCGCGGGGTTTCCCCTCCACTTCCTCTGGATACCGGACGTCGCTAACACCATCCCCAAGCAGATCGGCACCGCGGCGGGCGTCGCGTGCAAGGCGACGGCCACGACCTGCCACACGGACTGGGCGAACCTTGTGAGCCATCCCGCGAACCTCGCGCTGCTGATCCTGCCCATCCTCACGGGCCTCGCCTACTTCGTGCAGTCGAAGATGACGATGCAGCCGATGCGCGCGGACATGAGCGACACCGAGCGCCAGATGGCCTCGTCCATGCGCATGGTCGTGTACTTCATGCCGCTCATGAGCGTGTTCTTCTGCTTCATATGGCCGCAGGGGCTGACCCTCTACTGGGTGTCGGCGGCGCTCTTCATGGTGGGCCAGCAGTTCCTGCTCATGGGCTGGGGGTCGATGCGGGTGCCGGGCTGGTTCCCGGGCGCGCATCGGGTGACGGAGCTCTCGTTCGTGGCCGCCGACTTCGGGCCCGCGAGCGCGCGGGGAGGCGCCGCGGGGGGGGGCGATGCGCCCGCCACCGGGGGGGGGCGGTCCCCACGGCCGCGGCCCCACGGGCCGCGGGCTCCCGTGAGCACGGCGCCGGGCACGGGGCGGACGCCCGCGCGCGCGCAGAAGCGACCAAGACATCGCCGCTGAGCGCGGCGGCCACCAGGAGAGATGCGAGTGGTTGAGGGAGAGAGCGCGGTGGCGCCCGCGGAGCAGAGCGTCGAGACGGTCGGCGGGACGGTCGACGAGGCGATCGCCAGCGGGCTGCGGGAGCTGGGCGCGAGCGCGGACCAGGTGAGCGTCGAGGTGCTGGCCCGCCCGTCGCGGGCCCTGCCCGGAGAGCATGTCTCCGGGTCGGCGGAGGCGCGGGTGCGCGTCACCCGCCTCGACCCCCACACCCTGCGCGGCCGCTCTATCCTGGTCGAGCTGCTGGAGCGCATGGGGATCCCCGCCCGGGTGACCGTGCGCCACGCGGAGACGGCCCCCGGCGGTCGCGCCGCCCAGCCGGTCCTGGACATCGGAGGTGACGATCTCGGCCTCCTCATCGGGTGGCGCGGCGAGACGCTGCGCGCCCTGCAGACCGTGGTCAACCTGATGATGGGTGAGGAGGAGGCTCCCGAGGGCTCGGGGCGGCGCGTCATCCTCGACGTCGAGCGCTACCGTCTCCGGCGTGAGGAGCAGGTCCGCGAGCTGGCGCTGCGCCTCGCCAACCGGGTGAAGCGGAGCGGCCAGCGCTACACGCTGGACCCCATGCACGCGTACGAGCGCCGGGCCATCCACCTCGCCCTCGCCGAGGATGCCGGTGTCCGCACCGAGAGCATCGGCCACGAGCCGGCGCGGAGGGTGGTCATCCATCCGACCGGGCCGGCGCAGCCGGACCTCCCCGAGCTGCCCGATCGCCACGGACCTCCGCCCGGGCGAGGCGAGGGGGCGCGCCGCGAGCACCGCGACGGCGGCCGCAGCGGGGGCCGCGGGCGTTGGTCGCGCTGAGGCCCCGCGCCGTCGCGACGGAGCGCCACCGGGAGCGGCCGTGAGCGCCGAGCGCGGCTACCTCCTCCGGACCCTGGAGGGCGGGGCGCGCCTCATCACGGCCCCCATGGCGGAGCGCCGCTCGGCGGCGGTGGCCTTCATGTTCGACGTCGGATCGCGCCACGAGGATCGGGCGAGCGCCGGTCTGAGCCACTTCATCGAGCACATCGTCTTCAAGGGCGGGGAGCGGTACCCGACGGCTCGGGCGATCTCGGAGGCGGTGGAGTCGGTCGGGGGCAGCGTCAACGCCTCGACGGACAAGGAGGTGACGGTCTTCTACGCGAAGGTGCCGGCGGAGCACCTCGACCTCGCCTGCGGCGTGCTGGCGGACATGCTCTTCTTCCCGAGGCTGGATCCCACCGAGGTGAGCAAGGAGCGCCAGGTGGTCATCGAGGAGCTGCGCATGTCCCTGGACAACCCCCAGGACCACGTGGGCACGCTCTTCGACGAGGTGATGTACCCGGACCAGCCGCTGGGCTGGGACGTGGCGGGCACCGAGGAGACGGTGGGGAGCTTCGACGCCGACGCCTGCCGCCGCCACCTGAGCCGCCACTACCGCCCCGAGCGGCTCGTCATCAGCATCGCCGGGGGCGCCGACCACGAGGCCGCGGCCGCCGCCCTGGAGGGCCGCCTGGGGCCGCCCGGAGCGCAGCGGGGATCGGGAGCCGTCCTCCCCGCCGACGAGCGCGCCGAGGGCAGCGTCCGTCTCGTGTCGCGGCGCACCGAGCAGGCGAACGTCATCCTCGGTGGTCACGCCTTCTCGTACCGCGACCCGCGCCGCTTCGCCGTCGACCTGCTCAACGTGGTGCTGGGCGAGGGGATGTCGAGCCGCCTGTTCCAGGAGCTCAGGGAGGAGCGCGCGCTGGTGTACGACGTGCACTCCTTCTCCTCCAAGCTGCGCGACAGCGGCTTCCTCGGCGTGTACCTGGGCTGCGAGCCGCGCCAGGCGGCCCGGGCCATGGCCGTGGTCGTGGACGGGCTGGTGCGGCTCGCGACCGAGGAGGTCCCGGCGGAGGAGCTGGCGCGGGCCAAGGAGTACGCCAAGGGCCGCCTGCGCCTCCACCTCGAGGGGACCGGAGCCATGAGCCAGTACCTCGGCCAGCAGGAGCTCCTGGTCGGTGAGATCCTGGTCGCGGAGGAGATGGTCGGCGCGGTGGAGGCGGTGACGGCCGGGGAGGTCCGCGCCGCGGCCGAGGCCGTCTGCCGCCACGGCCTCCGCGCCGCGGTGATCGGCCCCTTCGCCAAGCCCGACCGCTTTGTCAGGACCCTGAGCCGAGCCTCCTGAGCGGCCTGGTATGGTGCTCGGCGTGGGATGGGAGCGCACGCTCGTGCTGGTGAAGCCCGACGGCGTGCAGCGGGGCCTGATCGGAGAGGTCGTCGTGCGCCTGGAGCGCCGCGGGCTGCGCCTCGCGGGCATCAAGCTGATGCGCATCGACGGGGCTCTGGCCGAGCGGCAGTACGCCGAGCATGTGGGCAAGCCCTTCTACGCCGAGCTCGTGGGGTTGATGACGGCGGCACCGGTGGTGGCCATGGTCTGGGAGGGCCCGTCGGCGGTGGCGCTGGTGCGCTCCACCATGGGCGCGACGGACCCCGTCGCGGCGGCGCCCGGGACCATCCGCGGTGATCTCGGTCTGGCGCTTCCCGCCAACGTCGTGCACGGCAGCGACTCGGCCGAGCGGGGCGAGGTGGAGGTGGGCCTGTTCTTCCGCGCCGAGGAGCTGGTGGACTGGCGGGGCGCCCTGGACGGGTGGACCGGCGCGGGGGGAGTGCCGCCCCGCAGCTGATCCCAGGTCCCCGCGGCCTGGGCGCGCCACCCCTGGGGGAGCCCGGCGGCCCCCGGACCGGGACCCGTTCGCGGCGGCTGCGCCTCCCCCCTCAGCGAGGGGAGAGGGCGCGCCAGGTGGCGCCGCCGTCAGCGCTCAGGTAGGCTGCACCGCTCCAGCGCTGAGGGGAGACCGCCCCCGCGGTCACCGCGAGGGCCTGGCCGCTCCCGGCGAAGGCGAGCGTGGTCCACGGCGTCCCGCCGGTCTGCGGGTTGTACCCGGTGGCGGCGGTCCACGCGGTGCCGGCGCTGGCGCTCACGAAGAGATTGCTGGCACCGGAGCTGGTGCCGAGCACGACCTGGGAACCGGCCGCGGCCACGGGACCGAGATCCCCGGACTCGATGCCGCGCCCGGGCGGCGGCGTGGTGGTGACGAAGGCGGTCGACCAGGTGCTCCCCCCGTCGGCGGATGCCATCACCCGCTTGAGCTGAGACCCGGCCGCACCCGAACCCGCGCAGACGGCGACCACGCGGTCGGGGCCGGGCGACGCGAGCGAGGGGGCTCCGAGGGCCCAGGAGCCGCTGCAGGGCGGCGTCCGCGCCGCCCAGGTGGAGCCCCCGTCGCCGCTCTCGAGGACGGCGGTGCTCCCGCCCCCCGGGGGAGGTGCGGCGGCGAACCAGACGGACCCGTCCGGAGAGCTCGCGAGCTGCCCCGAGGACGCGCCGGCGACCGTGTGGGTGACCGTCAGGGTGTCCGACGCCGAGACGCGGGCGAGGTCGACGGCGCCGCCGCCGGAGACGCTGAGGGCGACGACGAGACCGTCCCCCGTCACCGCGGCGCCGATCACCCCGCCCGGGAGGGGCGTCAGGGCATGCCACCGAGCCCCACCGTCGTCGGTCGACCAGAGTTGCGGTCCGTACGCCCAGCCGTCCAGCGCCGTGGCGAACTCGATGCGGCTCACGCCCGTGGCCCCGGCGGCGGACGCGAGGGGAGCGCGCGGTGCCGGGATGCCCGCCCAGTGCACGCCGCCGTCCAGGCTTCGGACGATCGAGGTGCACGGTGCCGAGCCGCACGGGGCGGTGCCCAGCAACCAGATCACGCCAGCGGGGAGCGCGGCGCCGGCGACGGGGACGAAGCCGGCCGGAACGGGACCGCCCGCCGGCGTGGGCGCCGGCGCCGGTGTCGAGGGTGACGCGGAGGCGGTGGGTGCGGTGGTGGTGGCGGAGGTCGGGGTGACGCGCGCGGCCGGCGAGGCGGTGGGGCGCGGCGTGGGGTGCTCGGCGGCGGCCGAGCAGGCGGCCAGGAGGGAGCCCGCCAGCAGCGCGGCCAGCACCGCCGTCATCGACGTCAGCGCCCTGCGTGCCATCCGCACCTCCGTGCCCCGGATCCGGGGCGGGCTCGGGTGCCCACCCGCGTGGGCCTCTCCACAGAGGACGCGGCGGCGCAGCGTCCGGTTACGCGGGGAAGCGCCGGGCCGGACATCAGGGTGCCCGCGGAGGGCTGCGGCGGCTCGCGCACGGTGCTCCGGGGTGCGGACCCGGCGCGGCCGCGTCGCGGAGGATCCGGCCGACCCGGCGCCGGCGGCGCAGCGTGAGGCCGAGGGGGATGCCGGCGGCGATGGCGGCCGCCGGCACGCCCACCGGCGCCGTGCCCGACACGACCAGCTGGGGACCCGGCCCGAGGCTCCCGAACCTGCTGAACGGCCAGATGCGGAGGATGGCCTTGGCCAGGATGTCCCTGCGCGGCACCAACCCGAAGTAGCGGGAGTCGCAGGACTCGTTGCGATTGTCTCCCATGACGAAATAGTCCCCGGCGGGGATGTGGAGGACGCGCCCCACGGCGTCGGCCGTGACCCCGGGCGCGGGGGAGATGTTGAAGAGCCATGGGCCGGGGAGATACGGCTCGTGGACGACGTCCCACGGGCCCGTGCCGCCCGGCTGCACCAGGAGGGTGAAGGGGCTGGTGGCGGTGTCGATCTCGAGGTTGTCGCCCGGCATGCCCACGATCCGCTTCACGTAGTCCGACGCGGTGGGCCCGCAATCGTGGGGCGGGTTGATGATGACGATGTCGCCGCGCGCGGGGTTGCCGACGATGTAGGAGATCTTGCTGGCGAGCAGGAAGTCCCCGTTCTGCAGCGTGTTCTGCATGCTGGTCCCGTCCACCCGCACCGTCTCGACGCAGGTCTGGATGACCCCGTAGATGACCATCGCGACCAGGAGGATCTCGAGGAGGTCGCGGATCACGACGCTGCGGGGGCGCGAGGGGGGTCGGGGCGGCGCCGCCCCCGCCGTGGTGGGGGCCGGTGCATCCCCGCTCTGGGCCGGCGGTTCGGGTGTGCTCAGCTCCGTCATCGCGGCCGGCGGTGCGTCCCCGGGGGGAGGGGTCGGACCGGCGCGGCGAGCCGCGCGGCTCGCGGGCGCGTCCCGAGCCGGGGACCGGCCGCCATCGGGACCAACGGCTCTGTCCGGCGCACCAGGCGCCGAATTATACGGGGGGCTGGGTGGCGGCCCGTGGCCCGCCTCCAGCGGACGGCGCCCCCGCCCCCCCGCGGCGGTGCGCGGCGACGGCCGGGGCGTCGCCGTTGCGACGGTCAGGGGCGGTCCTCGTCTCCGCTGCCGAGGTTGGGGCGCGGCCGCCGTCGCGCGCTCAGAGGGGCGGGCCGCCGATCCGGCGGTAGAGGGCGTCGAGGTCGTGGTCGTCCCCGAACCGGATGACCAGGCGCCCGCCGCCACGGCCCCGCTCGAGGGTGACCGGCATGCCCAGGGCCCGCTCGAAACCTCTCCGGAGCGCCTCGTCGTCCGGCGACGGCGCCGGGCCGCGCCGGGGGCGCGGGCCGGGCTCCTCGCCCCCGTGGCGGCCGGCGCTCCGCTGCACGAGCTCCTCGGTGGCGCGGACGCTCAGACCCTCCTCGGCCACGCGACGGCCGAGGCGGAGCATGGTGTCCGGGTCGCGAGCCGCCAGCAGGGCCCGGGCATGGCCCGCGCTCAGCTCGCGGGTCGCCAGCGCCTCCTGAAGGGGCGCGGGAAGCTGGAGCAGGCGGATCGCGTTGGTGACGGCGGGACGGCTGCGACCCAGGCGCAGGGCGATCGCCTCGTGGGAGAGGCCGAATGCGTCGGCCAGCCGGGCGTACGCGGCGGCCTCGTCGAGGGGGTTGAGATCCTCGCGGTTGAGATTCTCGGTCAGCGCCAGCTCCAGCGCGTGGCGGCCGGACTCGGACGCCGGGCGGAGGATGGCGGGGATGCCGGCGACCCCGGCCTGGCGGGCCGCGCGCAGGCGGCGCTCACCGGCGACGAGGCGGTAGCCGTCGGTGTCGGGCTCGACCAC
>JAJZNI010000067.1 GCA_021847925.1 bacterium | reverse complement strand
CGGCTCCGACTCCAAGCAAGCGCTGCCGCCGAACTCGATTCAGGCCAGAAAGTCGGGGCGCCCGGATTCGAACCGGGGACCTCTTGCTCCCAAAGCAAGCGCGCTACCAGCTGCGCCACGCCCCGAGGATTTTGAGTTCAGTTACTTTGCTTGATGCGGTGCGCTCATCAGGTGGCCCCATTTCCGGCCAGCCGGACCATTATGACGGGCCGCCGAGCCCGAGCCAGCGGGTTGGGGCGTCGTCGATGATGTCGCTGGCCACGAAGATGGGACCGGGCGGTGGCCGGGAACTTGGGACCATCCAGGCCCGCGGAGCCGTGAACTGCGGGAGGGTGCGGATCTGCAGCACCAGCCCGCCGGCCTGGTCGGACCATCCTCGCCGCCCGTTCGCTCCGTCATACCGAGAATTGGTCAAACAGCTGGGTGAGCGCGAGGTAGGCGTCGCCCCACTCGCGGTTCCACAGGTCCGAGCTGCCCCCATAGGCGGCCTCGTGGTCGGCGGCGGCCTGGGCGAAGCCTTCCTCGGCGACCGTCGCCTCCGCAGCGCTTGGAGGGGCGGCAGGTGCGCTCTCACATTCGCCCCGCACCAGACCGAGGTCCGTGCCCCAGGTGGCCGCCCATTGGTCGTAGTAGGCGGTGTGCTCACCGGCATCCAGCTCCCGGTCGGCATGGAGGGTGTCGATCGCCCAGTTGCACTGGTCGAGCGTCCAGGTCCGGCCCTCCGGGTCCCAGGTCGCGTTCACCGGCGTGAGGCTGGACTCCGGTGACGTCACCCGGTCCGCCTCGTAGCAGCCGAAGGCCGCCGAGATGTCGTCGCAGTACGAGGAGCCCGGGCCTCCGGCCAGGATCGCCGTATCGCGGGCCTCGTACGGCTCCCAGAGCGGGGAGGCGGCGCCGGTGTTGGCGAGCCACCCCATGCCGGCCGGCTCCGCGGGCGCCGGGGTGGAGAGGCAGGGGAAGCCGGGCGACCAGTGGGTCCCCGGCGGGCACGCGAGCTCCCCGGTTGGCGTGGGGGTGGGCGTGGGCGTCTCCAGCACCGGGGGACTCACGGCCGGGGTGGCGCCGCCGCCGCTCCGCGCCGTGGTCGGCGATGTCGGCACCGCGGTGGCCGATGCGGACGGTGCCAGGGACCTGAACATGCGCTGCACCGCATGCACCTCCGGCGACACGTCGGGAAGCCGGCCCCCCGTGGCGTCGACGGCCAGGGCGGTGGCGACCGCTCCGCAGGCGAAGGCGCACAGCACGGCGCAGCCCCTCATCCCCATCCCTCCACGATGTCAAGGGCCTCCGGCCCTTCGATCGTCCGCCGTGCCGGTGCACCCCGATCCCCGAGCCAGCTCACGAGCGTGGTGCGGAGGCCCCGTACGCGCGGCCCGGACCGTCCCCCGCCCAGGATCCAGGGCTCGACGCCGACCCAGATGAGGCCAACCGCGACAACCCTGGGGTAGAGCGCCAGGCCTGAGGAGACGGCCAGCGCCAGGGCGATCAGCGTCGTGTCCATGCCGGCAACGATGGGAGGCCTGTGCGACACCGGCCTGTCGTGGGCAAAGGCTCAATCGCGCGCGAGCCAACCGCAGGCCATGAGCGGCCCGGAGACCACCTCACCTCGGCCGGCCACGTCGTCGCGCCGCCGGATCCGGTCGCACGCGCATGACATCCTCCGGACCCGGGCGCTCGGCCATGTGCGCCGGCCTCTCGGCCTCCTCGTCGCTGATGCTCCCAGGATCGCTGCGCCGTCTGACAGCGGGCATGGCAGGTCCATCTGCGGAGCGGCTCAGGCGCTCCGCCGGCGTCGGAAGATGGAATCCCACCTCCTTCCCACCTCGCACCGGGGCGAGCCCGCTGGTCATGGCGAACAGCTCGGCCAGCGTCGCCGGACCGCCCACCGCCTCGGAGCTTCCCGCGCGCCGAAGCCAGTGCTGCGCCTCGCCGGCGCCGAAGCGCTGGAAGCTCACCAGCGAGCCGCAGCGTCCGGGGCGGACCAGGGCCGGATGGAAGCTGGTCATGGGTTCGTTGGTGGTGACCAGCACCAGCACCCGAATCGCCTGGCCAAACAATCCGTCGGCGAGGTTGAGCAGGCGCGACAGACCCTGGCCGGAACGCATCTTGGCGTCGGCAGAGATGAGCTCGTCCGCATCCTCGACGACCAGGACATGCCACCGCTCGTCGTCGGGATCGTCGTCGACGTCCAGGACCTCGGTGAGGTACCGCGCCCCCCTGCTGAAGAAGAGCTCGGGTTCGACGATGCAGTCGACGGTCGCGACGTGGCTGTGCTCGCGCGCCAGGGCACGCACGGCGTAGGTCTTGCCGGTCCCCGGTGGACCATGCCACAGCAGCACCCGGCCCCGCTGCGCCAGCCCCTCCAGGTCGGACATCGCGACCTCGAGATCCCGACGGGTGTCCGCAGGGTAGTTGGCGCTGACCTCGGTCCAGCGGGGTGCCGCGAGTCGTCGGTCGACCCGGGCTGCGTGGTTGTACGCCCCGCCCATCCAGAAGCGGATCTCAACCAGCTCCTCGTCCTCGTCGGACAGCGCGGTCGGCAGCAGCTCCTTCAGATCTCCGAGCGCTCCCCGAACGGCCTGGATGTCGGGTCCAGCCACGTGCACGGAGAGCCACGGGTTGGCGGTGGCGCTGCTCTCCAGGGAGAGATGGACGCAGCACGTCCCCCACCCGAGGACCAGCGTCTCCTCGTGCTCGGTGTGGGCCTCGAACAGCATCGCGGTCGCGGCGGCCCTGACACTGTCCGTGCTCTCCTCGCTCACCGTCCTCCGCTGGCTCTCGGTGGCGCGATAGCCGCGGGCCGCGGCGACGGCGTGGTAGATCGCCTGAGAGGGCGGCTCGGGTCCGCAGTTCCCCCTCAGGTCATACGTTCCAGCGGGCTGGGGCCAGGCAGCCGTCCACGGGCTCGAAGCCGGTGGCATCGGATCAGGCATGTCGGTCATGCACGCAAGGTGGGGCCGTCAAGCGATGGTGGCCGGATACGCGGTGCCCCACGGTCAGGGATTGGGAAGGCCGCGGGTGGTCGGGCACTCAACGACGGGAACGATGTCGGAGGCGGGGACGCAGGTCTGGCGGTCGCGGAGGATCGCGCCGGGGCGGACGCGGGGGAGGACGGGGCCCTGCCGCCGGGGCTCGCTGAGCTTCCCACGAGGTCGCAGCCAGCAAGCGGCCCCCCGGGCGGGCAGACGGCCAGGAGTGCCGCGACTCGACGGATCATCTGGGACATCTCCATGCGGGGTCCGGCTCGCCGGGGCCGATCCTGGGTCGCCATGGTCCCGATGGGCAGCGACACCACCCTGTCGCCGGGCCCGGCGCAGTGCCGGGCTGGAGGGTTCGGCGCTCGCTCCCCCGCGTGGATGACGGTCGTGCGCACCGTGCGAACACCCGCCGCGGGACCGGCGAGCCCCGCCGGGCGGTCATGGGAACCGGAGCCCAGGACGTGGCATTCGGTGCCGCCGTCCGGTCGTGGGCGGGGCACGACTCCGGTCGTGATCGCCCCGAGCCCGGGGGCCGTCCCTCCCGTGCCGTGGCTCCTGGCCTCTGCCACAATCGGGCGGTGGCCGCCCCCCCGCCCACGTCCTCAGCCGCCGCCGTGCTCTCGGGGCTCCCTGCGGTCCGCGGCTGGGCGGTGGACCTCTACCGCGACCTGCACGCCCATCCCGAGCTCTCGCACCAGGAGCAGGCCACCGGCGCGCGGGTCGCGGAGCGCCTGAGGGCCTCCGGGATCGACGTCCACACCGGGGTCGGGGGGACCGGGGTGGTCGGTTTGATCCGCAACGGGGACGGTCCGACGGTGCTGCTCCGGGCCGACATGGACGCCCTTCCCGTCGCCGAGGCGACCGGCCTCGGCTACGCGAGCCACGCGACCACCTCCGACGGGGCGGGCAACGAGGTGCCCGTGATGCACGCCTGCGGCCACGACATGCACGTGGCCTGCCTCCTGGGCGCCGCCCATCTCCTGGCAGCCAGCACGCGGAGCTGGGCCGGGACCGTCGTGGCCGTCTTCCAGCCCGCCGAGGAGACGGGCGACGGGGCGCGTGCCATGCTGGAGGGGGGCCTGGCCTCGCTGGTGCCGAGGCCCGACGTCGCCCTGGCTCAGCACGTACTGGCCGCTCCCGCGGGCCTCGTCGGCACCCACGCGGGCCCGACCCTATCGGCGGCGGACAGCCTGCGCATCACCCTGCACGGTCGGGGTGCGCACGGGTCCATGCCGCAGGCGTCGGTCGACCCGGTGGTGCTCGCGGCCATGATCGTGGTCCGCCTCCAGACGGTCGTGGCCCGCGAGACACCTCCCGGCGAGCCGGTGGTGGTCACGGTCGGCAGCCTCCGGGCCGGGACCAAGAGCAACGTGATCCCCGACCACGCCGTCATCGAGCTGAACGTGCGCACCTACGGCGAGCACACCCGAGCTGCGGTGCTCGGCGCCATCCATCGGATGGTCGACGCCGAGTGCCAGGCGTCAGGGTGTCCGCAGCCCGCGGATTACGAGCTGTTCGATCGGTTCCCCCTCACCGACAACGATGTGGTCGCCACCACGCGGGTGGCCGCGGCCTTCGCTGCGCACTTCGGCGAACGCGCCGTGCCGCTCCCGGTGCAGACCGCCAGCGAGGACTTCAGCGACATCCCCACCGCCCTCGGCAGCCCCTACTGCTACTGGGGGATAGGCGGCACCGACCCCGACCGGTACCGGAGGGCGGAGCGCGAGGGCCGCGTCGCCCAGGACATCCCCGTCAACCACTCGGCGCACTTCGCACCCGTGATCCAGCCCACCCTCGACACCGGCATCGAGGCTCTCGTCGTGGCCGCGCTGGCGTGGCTCGGCACCATCCGGGAGGGAGCCCCTCCGGGGCGGACGTGAGCGCGGGCTCCACCCTGCAGCTCGCGCTCGACCTCGCGGGCACCTTCGTGTTCGGGCTGAACGGCGCGCTCACGGCGATGGACGTGGAGAACGTCGACATCGTGGGCGTCGTCGTCCTCGCGGCGATCACGGCTCTCGGTGGCGGCATCATCCGCGACGTGCTCATCGGCGCGCTGCCCCCCGCCGCCTTCCGGGACTGGCGGTACCTGGCGGTGGGCGGTGGCGCCGGCATCGCCGCCTTCGTGGCCCGCCGGCTCTGGGTCCGGTTGCAGCGGTCGATCACCATGTTCGATGCCGCCGGGCTGGCCCTCTTCTGCGTCGCGGGGACCACGACGGCGTTCGCCGCCCATCTCGGCCCGTTCCAGTCCGTCGTGCTGGGAACCATCACCGGCGTCGGCGGCGGCACGGTCCGCGACGTGGTGATCAGGAGGGTCCCGACCGTGCTCTCGAGCGGCCTGTATGCGATCCCCGCTGCCTGCGGGGCGACCCTCGTGGCCGTTGCGCTCGGGTTCCACTTCTACAGCGGCGGCATCGCCGTGGCGGCGGCTGCGCTCTGCTTCTCCATCCGGATGGTCGGGGTCCACTTCGATCTGAACGTCCCCGCCTCGCACCCGAGCGAGAACCCGACGGCAACGGGGAGCCGGGACCGCCCCTGACCGTCCACCCATGGGCGGCCGGGGCGGCGGCGCTGCGCCCGCCGTCGACGGCGGGCGGAGGGAACGCTCAGGCGAGCCGGCCGGTCACCTCGTGGACGTAGCACCAGCTCCAGCTGTCGCCCGGCATGATCGAACGCATGACCGGATGGCCGCTCTGCTGGTGGTGCCTGGTGGCATGGGTGCCCGGGGAGGAGTCGCAGCAGCCGACGTGCCCGCAGGCGAGGCATTCACGCAGCGCCACCCAGCGGGTCCCCTCGGCGAGGCACTCCTCGCAGCCCTCCGGGGTCCGTGGCGGCGGGAACTCCGCCAGCCGCAGGCCCTCGAGATCCTCACAGGTCTCGGCCATGTCGCTGTCCCTCCGTGTGCGGATGGTTCGGACCGGGGCCGCCCGCGCGGCGGTGCCGCAGCTCGCTTGACAGTACGCCCCGCGGCGCGGGATGTCGCGGGCCCGGCTCAGTCTCGCGCCGCCGCAAGCCGCACCCTGGGGTCGAGCACCCCGTAGAGCAGGTCGACGACCAGGTTCGCCGTGACCACGACCGCCGACAGGAAGATCACGATCCCCTGGATCGTCGGGAGGTCCTCACTCTGCACGGCGTTGACCAGCTGCAGGCCCAGCCCGGGGAGGTCGAACACCACCTCCACCACGATGACGCCGGTCAGCACGGCGGCGAGGTCAAGGCCGAATTGGGTCATGAGCGGTGTCGCCGCCGCGCGCAGCGCGTGGCGGAGCAGGACGCGCCGTTCGGATATGCCCTTGGACCGCGCCGTCCGGATGTAGTCCTCCTGGAGCACCTGCCGGAGCGAGCTGCGCGACAGGCGGGCGTACACGGCGGAGTTGACCAGCGCCAGCGTGAACCAGGGAAGCACCAGGTGGTGGGCCCAGGCGAGCGGGTTGACGTGAAGCGGCACCCACTGATGCACGGCGTAGAGCTGGATGCCGTGCGGCGCCAGGAGGTCGTACGAGACGTACAGGATGACGCCGCCCAGCACGAAGGCGGGCATGGACACGAAGGTCAGGGCGACGGCCATCGCTCCGCGCGCCCTGAGGGTGCCCGGGCGCCGCACGGCGAGGATGCCGATGCCGAGACCGATGAGGAGCCACAGGGCGGCGGCGGGGATCCCCAGCGCGAGGTCGACCGGGATGTCGGCGGCGATGATGCTGCTGACCGGCGCACCCTGGGTCATCAGGCTGCGCTCAAAGGATCGGCCCAGGTCGCCGTGGAGGATGCGGCCGAAGTACCCGGCGTACTGGACCCAGAGCGGCCGGTCCAGTCCCAGCGCCTGGGTCAGGTGCTGGACCAGGCTCTCCGGGGCCCGGGGCCCGAGAAGCACTCGGGCGGGCTGCTCGGGCACGACGAAGTACAGCACGAAGACCAGCGTCCACACGAGCCACAGCACGACGGCCGCCTGGATCACCCGCCTGACGACGTAACCGGTCACGTTGCGCGGTGCCCGTGCACCGGGGGGGACGGGTCGATCGCCCACGGGCCGCGGACGAGGGTGCGCCGAGGCTCGGGCATTGGCCGACGGTACACGTCCCTCCCCGGGCATTTCAAGGCTTCCGAGCGGATCTCGTGGTGGCGCGGGCGGGGGCGCGGCCGGGGGGGGCCCGGCGCCGGCGCGCCGGTGGGCTTGCCGGAGATCGCGCCCGGATGGCAGGATCAGGGCATGCCCACCCGAGAGGCGGCGCTCGCCCTGCTGCACGAGCACACCCGGACCGAGGGGCTGCGCCGGCACGCCCTGGCCGTGGAGGCGGTGATGCGCGAGGTGGCCCGGCGCCGGGGCGAGGACGAGGAGCTCTGGGGAATCACCGGCCTCCTGCACGACTTCGACTACGAGGCCCACCCGGACGACCACCCCCGCTGGGGGCGGCCGGTGCTCGAGGCGCACGGCTATCCGGAGCCGGTGGTCCGGGCGATCCAGGGCCACGCCACCCACGGCGACGTGCCCCGCGACACCGACCTGGCCCGGTGGCTCTTCGCCTGCGACGAGCTCACCGGCTTCGTCGTCGCCGTGGCCCTGGTCCAGCCCAACCGCGAGGTGGACAGGGTGACCGCGGCCTCGGTGCGCCGGAAGCTCAGGGACCGGTCCTTCGCGCGGAGCGTCAGCCGCGAGGACATCGCCCTGGGCACCGCGGAGCTGGGGGTGGAGCTCGAGGGCCTCGTGCCGGTCATCGTCACGGCCCTCTCCGGGTCGACCCGTGATCTCGGGCTGAACCGCACCGCCTGATCCCGGCGCCGCGCCGCTCTGACAGGGACCGCCACCCGCGTTCCCGGCCATCGACGAGGCGCTGGACCTTCTCGAGCAGGGACTCCCCGTGTAGCCGACGGGAGCTTCGCTCACGGTGTGGGCGAGCCACGCGCGCCCGGCGGGAGCGTGACCGCAGGGCTCGTCACCGCGGGGCGCGGGCCCGGCGCGGGGGTCGGGGCGCGGAGCACGTCCGCGCACGACAGGGGGCTGTCGCCCGGGCCTCGCACGCTGAGCCTGCGCCTCCCGCACGCCCGGCTCGTCGCCGGCGGAGCCCCGGGCGGCCGGGCACGGAGTGGAACGAGAGAGCCGGTGAGCCGCGAGACCTGGACCACCCGGGACGCGCAGGGCAAGGTGGTGAGCAGCACCGATGTCCGCAGGACGTCGGGATGCGGCGGCTGCCTCTGGGTCCTTCTCGGCGCGTTCGTGCTGGTGGGCCCGGCCACGTGGGCCGGCGACGGCCAGATCCCCGTCGCCGTCGCGGTGGTGATGTACGCCATCGAGGCGCTCGTCGCCGTCGCCGCCCTGATCGGGTACGTGCAGCGGCGCCGAGCGGGGCGCGGCGAGCCGAGGTAGGCTGCGGAGGCCATGCCCGCGCGCACCGGCTACTCGACCGGGGACAAGTTCGTCCGGATGATCGACCTCTTTGACCGCCTGGCTTCCACCCGGCGCGGGCTCAGCACCCAGGAGATCGCGGACACCTTCGAGGTCAACGTGCGCTCGGCCCAGCGCTACATCCGCCAGCTCCGCGACGACGTCGGCCTGGACATCGTCACCGAGGGCGGCCGCCACCGGCTCGGCGAGGGAACCAGGCTCCCCGCCCTCCAGCTGGACCGCGACCAGGCCACCGCGCTCCTCGTCGCCGTCCGGCTGCTCCAGCAGCTCCACCCGGACCGCGACCCCGCCCTGGTCGGAGCCATGGCCCGGCTGGCGTCCGCCCTGCGGGTCCCGACCGTCACGGAGCTCCTGGGGCGGTTCATCGAGACCGTCGAGGAGCGGCCGGAGAACCCCGTCGCCCTGCAGCTCCGCCGCGCGGTGGTCGAGGGCTTTGCGGGTCAGTTGAAGCTTCAGATCGACTACAGCGACGCCCGGGGGCAAGCCTCCCGCCGGGTCATCCACCCGTACTTCCTGGAGCCGCGCTCGGAGAGCCGCACCCTCTACATCTTCGCCCACGACGAGGCGACCGGCGAGGTGCGCGTCTTCCGGCTCGACCGGATCTCCCAGGCGCGCGTGCTCCGGGAGCGCTTCGAGCCGCCCTCCGACTTCGACGCCGACGCCCTGGTCTCGGGATCCTGGGGCATCTGGCAGGCGGAGGGCCACGACGAGGTGGTGCTCCGCTTCAGCCCCGAGGCCGCCGCCCGGGTGCGCCAGTCCCTCTGGCATCCGAGCTCCCGGCTCAGCGACCTCGAGGGAGGCGGCGTGGAGCTCCAGCTCACCGTGGCCAGCGAGGTGGAGATGCGCCCCTGGGTGCTGGGCTGGGGAGCCCAGGTGGAGGTTCTCGCGCCGGCGTCGCTCCGGGAGCACGTGGCCGCCTCCATGGCCGCGGGGGCCAGGCTCTACGCCGGCGGGTGAGGGGGGTCGCCGGCCGCCCGACGGGCATCTGTCGTGCGCGCGGACGAGCCTGGATCGCGAGGCGCCACGCCGGTCGCCGGAGGACCCGCACGCGATGCCGCACCGACCCCCACCGCCCGCCCTCCGTCTCGTGGCCGGGCGCGCCCCGCCCGCCATCCGCGTGGACGCGTACGGCCTCACCCTGGTCCACCTCGGGCCCGCCCACTCCGCGCGGCGGCCTCCTCCCCCGCTCCTCCTCGGCGAGTTGGATCCGCCGCGGCCCGGCGGCCTGGCGGCGGTCAACCCGAGCGGGGGGCCGGTGAGGCTCACGCCCGGCCGGCTGGTGACGGGCGGCATGTCCGACCGCGCGGTGGCCGCCGCGGTGGTCGTTCGGCCCGGGACGACCTCCGTGGTGCCGGTCGAGCCGCTCTCCGCCCGGTGGTGGCCGGCGGGCCCCCCGCAGGCCGACGGGCGGCTCCCGCCGGCTCTGACGGCGCTCCTGGTCCTCGCCGGCCATGGGGGTGCGGGACTGCGTTCGATCGCCCGCACCGCCCTGTGGGACGGGTATCGCAGGCACCCCGCGCCGGACCGCATCGACCATGCCTCGGGGTGGCTGCTGCTGCGGGGCCGCACCGTCCTCGCGGCGCACCTGGTGGGCGTGCCGGCCCCGTGGCCGCCCGCGACCCCCGCGGTTTCCCCCTGCCTCCCGCCGGGGGACCTCGGCACCGGCGCCGATGCCGACCCCGGACTGGTCCGCCTCAGCCACGGTGACGGACGGGAGGCCCGGACCTGGCTGGTGCGCGCCTCCGCGGAGCTGGCCGACCTGGTGCTGGCCGGCGCCTCGAGCCGGTGACCGGTGCGCGCCCGCGGCGGGCGGCCACGGTGGCGCGCCCGATGAGCCGCGGGGACCGCCGCTGCCGCCGGCGGGACGGAGCCGGCCCCCGGGGGGCCACCCGCTGCGACACCCTGCTGTCGGGGCCGGCGCGCAGCCTCCTCTGTGCCCGGCCAATGCCGGAGCGGATCGATGGCGTGCAGGTCGGAGGAGGAGAGATGAAGGCAATCGTGCTTCTCAGTCCGCTCATCGTCGGACTGGCCGCATGCGGGGGCATCAGGGCAGCGGGGACCTCCCCGACCGGTGGCGGCACTCCTCCACCCGAGACCGCGCCCGCCGCAGCGACGTCCACCCCGGTCCCGACGCCGACTCCGCCCACGTCCTACTCGATCGGCGACACCGTCACGACCACCACCAACGCCACCTACACGGTGACCGCGGTGAGCAGCGTGCACGACACCAGCGAGTTCGGTGAGACCCCGAGCGCGGCGGGCGGCTACTTCTACGGGGTCGACGTGAAGATCTGCGCCGGTGCCGCCCAGGAGCTCGCCGACCCGATCGACTGGGCGGTCATCCTGGCCGACAGCACCCAGTACGAGGGCGACGCCTTCCTCAACCAGCCGGACAAGGGACCGCCGCTGCAGACCGAGACCCTCCAGCCCGAGTCCTGCACCGCGGGGTGGGTCTACTTCGACCTGCCCGGATCCCCCGCGCCGGCCCGGGTCGAGCTCGAGAACAGCGACTGGTACTGGGACGTGACCGGATGAGGGCGCTGACGGGCCTGGATGCCCTTCTCTCCGGCGTGGAGGCAAGGCTCCACGCGGGTAAGGGGCACCCGCCCCGTCGATGAGGTGGACGGCATCAGCCGGCGGAGTGCGTGGATCGCAGCAGCGCGCGGACCTCAGCGATCGCCGCGCCGGGGTCGGCCACGGACCGCACCTCCCCGGCCCCGGCGAACACGAACTCGATGCCGGCGACCTCCCGCCCGGTGACCTGGGCCACGAGGAGGGCGTAGACGCCGCCCTGGATGCGGTAGCGCTCCATGCGCCGGTCCACCTCGGCCCCGCGGACGGCGTCCGTCTTGTGGTCGACGACGACCAGCCGCCCGTCGGGCAACTCGTAGAGC
>JAJZNI010000054.1 GCA_021847925.1 bacterium | reverse complement strand
GGACGGGAGCGACGCCATCGCCGACTGGCCGCTGCTCAACGCCCTCCTCTCCACCTCCAGCGGGGCCTCCTGGGTCTCCATCCACCACGGCGGCGGGGTGGGCATCGGGCGGTCGATCCACGCCGGCCAGGTGACGGTGGCGGACGGCACCGCGCTCGCGGCGCAGAAGCTGGAGCGCGTGCTCAGCAACGACCCCGGCCTCGGGGTGGTCCGCCACGCCGACGCGGGCTACGCGGAGGCCGAGCGGGTGGCCGAGGCGCGCGGCCTGCGCCTCCCCATGCGGGAGCTCGGCGGCTGACGGGGCGCTGCCGAGGGACGGGCCCCTCCCCCGCCCGGTCTCGGACTGAGATGTCGTCGACGGGCCGGCGCCTCAGGTGGAGCCGCTGAGGCGCCTGGCGAAGGCGGCCTCCACGCGCCCCAGCCCCTCCTCCACCTCGCGGCGCACCCGGCCGGAATCCGCCTGCAGCGCCTCCACGCGCTCCCCGGCGGCCATCGAGCTCAGGTTGACGCTCACGTTGGCCAGGGCGATGATCGCCGCCGCGCGGAGCATCTGCGCCGCCGACAGCGCGTCCGAGACCGCGCTGCGGTTCCCCATCTCCACCAGCTCGCGGGCCACGGGCAGGAGCGCGGCGCAGCGGCGCGCCACCTCCATCGGCACCTCGGCGGCGCCGCCCAGGGCCTCCTCCACCGCGCCACGCCGCGCCGCCTTCTCGGCATCATCGCCACGGGGAAGGCGGTGGGCGGCCATCACGGCGTCGAAGGCGGCGGCGTCGCGATCGGCCAGCCGCAGGAGGGCGCCGCGCTCGCGCTCGGCGAGAGGCACCACCTCGCTCATGCGACCCGCCACGGCCTCGTACCCCCTCCTCCCGGCGGTGAGCCGGGCCACCATGGCGATCAGCGCGGCCCCGGTGGCCCCGGCCAGCGCCCCGGCGGCGCCACCGCCAGGGGTCGCGGTCGCGGACGCCAGGTCGTCGAGGAAGCCCGCGACCGTGCCACCTCCGATGCCCTCGGCGGGCGCCGGCCGGGTGGCGCCCCCGGTCCCGCCGCCCGCCGCCCCGGCGAGCAGGGTCTCGATCACCTGCTCGGCGGGCGTGAAGCCGCGCAGCTGCAGGTAGTGGACCGCCGAGGCGGTCAGCGCCGCCTCGGGGATCAGGCCGACCACCTCGGTGTCGAGGACGCGCATGCCCAACCCCGCCGCCTCCATCCGGACCGCCTCCAGGGCCCGGTACGGCGGCGTCACCAGCGGGTCGACCAGGTTCATCGAGACCTGGACGCAGCCCCGCTCGGGGACGGCGAGACCGATGGCACGGACGTGAACCAGGCCGCCCGAGCGCTCCCGGACCCGCCGTGCCACGGCCCGGGCGGCACGCGCGTCGCCACCGGTGAGGTTGACGTTGAAGGCGACGAGCGGTGGCCGGGCCCCGACCGCGGTGGCGCCGGCGCGTCCGATTCGGTGGGGCCCGAAATCGGGCAGCCGGCGGCCGGCGGCCACGTCCGCGCGCAACCCCTCGAGCTCGCCCCGGCGCACGTCGGGAAGGTGGGTGCGATCGGGGCTGAGCGCCGCGCGCTCGTAGAGGTAGACGGGGAGCGAGAGGGTGTCGGCCAGCTCGCGTCCCACCTCCCGGGCCAGCTCGACGCAGCCGTCCATCGTCACCCCGCGGAGGGGGATGAACGGGAGGACATCGAGGGCCCCCATCCGCGGATGGCTGCCGCGGTGCCGGTTCATGTCGATCAGCTCGATGGCCCGAGCGGCACCCGCGAGCGCCGCCTGACGCGCTGCCGAGGGCGGAGCGGCCAGCGAGACCACGAGACGGTTGTGGTCCGGGTCCGACTGGCGGTTGAGGAGGGCGACCCCGGGTACCGAGGCCATCGCCGCGACGATCGCGTCCATGACCTCGACCCGCCGCCCCTCGCTGAAGTTGGGGACCACCAGGACGAGGGGGCCGGCTTCCGTCCGCTGCTCGCTCACCCGGCTGCTCCTCCCCACCGACCGGCACGGCGCGAAGGGGCGCGTCTCGCGCTGCCGGCTCGATCGCCGAGTCTACGCAGTCCCGGCGGGCGACGGCGGCGGCTCGAGCCGAGGCCGTGGGCGGCGGGCCGCGTCGTGGCGGACGGGCCGCCGCCCGGAGCCCCGTCCCGTACGATGACCCGGCGATGGCTGATGGCTGGGAGGGCCTGCGCGGCCTGAGACCGGGGCCACAGGGCCTGGAGAGCGCCGCCCGGGCGATCCGCGCGGCGTCCCCCCGCCACACCGGGGTCTACCTGTACGCGCTGGAGGGGGAGGAGCTGGCGCTGCGCGCCTTCAGCGGCCGCCCCACGGAGCACACCCGAATACGCGTGGCAGACGGCGTCTGCGGCCGCGCCGTCGCCTCCGGCGAGGACCAGGTCGTGGAGGATGTGGGAGCCGACCCGGACTACATCTCCTGCAGCCTGGCGACCCGGTCGGAGTGCGTGGTCCTGGTGCGACGCGACGGCCGCGTGGTCGGTGAGATCGACGTCGACAGCGACGCCCCGGGCCCCTTCCCCGACACGTCGCTCCGCGAGCTGCGCGTGGCGGCGGACCTCATCGCCCATCTCTTCTGACCGCGACCGCCACCCCCCCGCGCCCGGCGCCGAGTCCATAGAATCGAGGGTGATGCCTCTCCAGGGTGAGTACGAGCCGAGCCCCCTCGACTGGGTCCGCGAGCAGGTGGCGGAGTACGAGCGCTCCGGCGGGACCCGGGCCAACACTCTGCGCGACACCGGCCTCGCCGTCATCATCGTCACCTGCCGCGGGCGGAGGTCGGGAAAGATCCGGAAGTTTGCGCTGATGCGCGTGGAGCACGGGGGCGAGTACGCGCTGGTCGCCTCCAAGGGTGGAGCCCCCGAGAACCCGACCTGGTACGCCAACCTGATGGCCCACCCCGACCAGGTGATGATCCAGGACGGCCCCGCGCCCGTCGACATGGTGGTGCGCGAGGTCTTCGGGGAGGAGCGGGCCGCGTGGTGGGAGCGGGCGGTGGCCGCCTACCCTCCGTACGCCGAGTACCAGGCCAGGACCGGCCGCCAGATCCCCGTCCTCGTCGCCCGTCCCGCCTAGCGGGCCCGGCTCGCGGGGCCGAGAGGTGCCCGGCGGCTCCCTTCGCGCCGCACGCGGGCCGGGAGCCGTCCTGTGCTCAGCGGGTGCGGTGGCCGGCCGGAGCGGGCCGCGCGGCCGCGGCACGCTCCAGCCGCAGGATCGCCCGCCGCAGCTTCTCCAGGGAGGTGCGGAGCTGGCGCTGCCAGTCGCGCAGCCGTGAGAGGAGCTCGTCGCGCTCCGCCCCCTCGGCCGCCGCCGCCGCCGACATCGCGTAGCTGAGCGCCGTGACCTCGTGGAAGGGTCCGTCGTGGATGTCGCGCGCGACCGCCCGGCAGCGGCGCCGGACACGGCGGAGCTCCTGGGTGAGCCGCTCGGCGTCGGCACCTTCGCGACCTGCGGCAGCGTGTCCCTGCTTCATCGCCTCCCACGCTAGGCGCGGCGGCCGCCCCTCGGCGCGGGGTTCACGGGAGTGGTGCCCCCCTGTCGCGGCCCTTCGGATGGGCACACCGGGCGGATGACGGGGGGCACGCCGCCGTCACCGCAGCGTTGCCGCACCCAACCCGCTACAGGGGCTCGCCGCCCGGGTAGCCCTCCAGCGGGCCGGGGAACTCGCGCTCCGCCACCAGCTCGAGCCGCGACGCCACGTGGCGGACCACGATGATCGCGGCGATGAGCAGCACCCCGGCGACGATCCCGAGGATGATCTCCACGGGTCGCTGAAGACGGTCGAGCTGGGCTCCCAGGGCATACGCCGCGAGGCTCCATCCGGTCGCCCAGACGATGCCGCCCGCGGCGTTGTAGAGGAGAAAGGCGGGCCAGCGCATCCGGCCGGTCCCGGCGAGGAAGGCGGCATAGGTGCGCAGGATGGACACGAAGCGGCCAAAGAAGACCACCTTGCCGCCGTGCCGCTTGAAGACGTAGCGCGCCACCTTCACCCGGGCCTGGTCGAGCCGGACGTAGCGCCCGTAGCGGACCAGGAGGCGGTACCCGCCCCACCAGCCGATGCCGAAGCCCACGTTGTCCCCGATCACGGCCCCCAGCACCCCGGCGAGGACCACCCCGGGGATGGCCAGCCCGTGGCTCGCGCCCGCGCTCAATCCCGCGTAACCCGCCGCCAGGATGAGGGTCGTCTCCCCGGGCAGCGGGATGCCCAGGCTCTCGAGCGCGACCATCGTGAAGACGGCGAGATAGCCCCAGTGATCGACGAAGCTCGTGAGGATGCTCAGCGCGAGCATCGCCTGCTCCGAAGCGCGCGCAGGATCATCGCCACGCTCCGTTCAGCGCGCGGCCACGCGACGGAGGACGAGCAGCGACCGGCCCTCCACCTGGAGCGGCGTGGAGTGGTGGACACGGCGGGTCCCCGGCCGCTCCTCGGGATGGGCGGTGTCGAGCACCACCTCCCAGGTGCCGCTGGGCAGCCGCCACTCGCAGGCGTCGCCCGAGGAGTGGAGCAGCACCGCCAGCGTGTCGTCGCTGATCTGCTCACCGGTCGGGGTGCGATCGGGGATGAGACCGCCGTCCAGCACCATGGTCAGCGACTGGCGCTCGTGGTTCCCCCAATCGGCGTCGGTCATCTCCTCGCCGTCCCGGCGCAGCCAGCGGATGTCCTTGCGTCCCCGGCCCACCACCTGGCCGGTGAAGAAGCGCTGCCGGCGCAGCGCCGGATGGTCGGCGCGGAGTGCGATCAGGCGCCGCGCGAACTCCAGCAGCTCCCCATCCGCGCCCTCCCAGTCCAGCCATGACACCTCGCTGTCCTGGCAGTAGGCGTTGTTGTTGCCGCCCTGGGTGCGCCCGATCTCGTCGCCGGCGAGGAGCATCGGGCAGCCCTGGGAGACGAGGAGGGTGGCCAGGAAGTTGCGCTGCTGGCGGGCGCGCAGGGCCCGCACCCGGGGGTCGTCGGCCTCGCCCTCCACCCCGCAGTTCCAGGAGCGGTTGTCATCCGTGCCGTCGCGGTTGTCCTCGCCGTTCGCCTGGTTGCGCTTGTGCTCGTAGCTGACCAGGTCGCGCAGCGTGAAACCATCGTGGGCGGTGACGAAGTTGATGCTGGCGCCGGGCCCGCGCCCGTCGTCCCCGTAGAGGTCGCTGGAGCCGGTGAGCCGGTAGGCCAGGTCGGCGACACCGACCGCGGCGCCCCGCCAGTAGTCGCGCACCGTGTCGCGGTACTTGCCGTTCCACTCGGCCCACCCCACCGGGAAGTTGCCGACCTGGTAGCCGCCGGGACCGACGTCCCAGGGTTCGGCGATCAGCTTCACCTCGGCGAGCACGGGATCCTGGTGGATGACGTCGAAGAAGGCGGCCAGCTTGTTGACCTCGAAGAACTGGCGGGCCAGCGCCGCGGCGAGGTCGAAACGGAACCCGTCCACGTGCATGACCGTGGCCCAGTAGCGGAGCGAGTCCATGATCAGCCGCAGCGTCTGGGGGGCGCCCGCGTTGAGGGTGTTGCCGGTCCCGGTGACGTCCCAGTAATGGCGGCGGTCGTCGGGGTGGAGGTAGTAGTACGTCTCATTGTCGATGCCGCGGAAGGAGAGGGTCGGCCCCATGTGGTTGGACTCCCCCGTGTGGTTGTAGACGACGTCCAGGAAGACCTCCAGGCCGGCCGCGTGGAGGGCGCGCACCATCTGCTTGAACTCGACGACCTGACCTCCACGGTCACCGGCCGAGGAGTACCGCCCCTCGGGCGCGAAGTACCCGATCGTGTCGTAACCCCAGTAGTTGCGCAGTCCGAGCTCGTGGAGCCGGGGCGAGTCGATGAAGGCGTGGACGGGCAGCAGCTCCACCGCGGTCACCCCCAGCGACCGCAGGTGGTCGATGGCCGCGGGGTGGGCCAGCGCGGCGTACGTGCCGCGGAGGCGCGGGGGGATCCCGGGGTGACTCATGGTGAATCCCTTGACGTGGGTCTCGTAGACCACCGTCGACGCCCACGGGATGCGGGGCGATGTCGTTCCCCTCCAGTCGAAGCGGTCGTCCACCACGACCGAGAGTGGGACGGAGCCCGCCGAGTCCAGCTCGCTGGCCACGTCGTCGTTCATCCCGTGGTTCCACTGGTAGCCGAAGACCTCGGGTCCCCATCTGACCGTCCCGGTGAGGGCGCGGGCGTAGGGGTCGGTCAGCAGCTTGCGGGCATTGAACCGCTTGCCGGAGGCCGGGTCATAGGGCCCGTGCACGCGAAACCCGTACAGGGTCCCCGGACCCACCCCGGGAAGGTAGCCGTGCCACGTGAGGTCGGTGCGGTCGACGAGCTCGTACGTGGATCGCGTGCTTCCGTCATGATTGACCAAAACAAGGTCAACCCTCTCGGCGTTGGCGCTGAACAGAGCGAAGTTGGTGCCCTCCCCGTCCCAGTGCGCGCCGAGGGGGAAGTGCTGACCGGGCCAGGTGTGGCGGGTTGCGGGAGGGGTCCGGGGCAGGGTCTCCATGAGATCCGTCAGATTATCGGGAAGCATGCCGCCGCCGAGGGCTCCATCCTGGGGGATCGTCACCCGCCACACGACCACGGGGGGGGGTCGCCTCAGCGCGTCCGCGCGGACCCTGCGGGCCCTGCTGGGCGCGCTCGGCGCGGAGGGCGAGGAGCCGCCGGGGGCGGAGAGCGCCCCCCTCGTGGTGATGCGGGGCGACCAGCCCCAGGTGGGCGGCGTGGCCGAGGTCGCGCTGGAGGGCGGTGGGGAGCGGGGCTGCCGCGGCCGCCTGCCCGCCGACCTTCCCCTCGGGTACCACACCCTCCACGCCGGCGGCCGGGCACGCCGGCTGATCGTCACCCCTGCCCGGTGCCACCTCCCTGAGGGTGGGCGTGGGTTCGTCCTCGCGGTGCAGCTCCATGCCACGCGCTCGGCGCGCAGCTGGGGCATCGGTGACCTCGGCGATCTCGCCGAGCTGGGGCGGTGGGCGGGCGGCCTGGGAGCGGCGGGGCTGGTGGTCAGCCCGCTGCACGCCACCCTCCCGCTCGCGCCCGTCGAGGCCAGCCCCTACTTCCCCACCAGCCGGGTCTTCCTCAACCCGCTCCTGCTCCGGCCCGAGCCCACCGGAGACCTGCCCATCGCCGATCTCGAGGTCCGAGCACGGCGTCTCAACGGGGACCGCGCCATCCATCGGGACGAGGCCGTCTCGCTGAAGATGCGGGCCCTGGAGCGGGCGTTCTCGACCCAGGAGGCGGAGGCCGAGGCGAGCCGGGCGCTGCGGGAGGAGCCCCTGCTCGCCGACTTCGCGCTCTTCTGCGCGCTGGCGGAGCGGCACGGGCGCGACTGGCGGGAGTGGCCGGGCCCCCTGGCCCGGCGCGAGCCCACGGCGCTCGCCGCCGCGGAGCGCGACCTGCGCGGGAGGGTCCGGCTCCACGCCTTCATGCAGGCCGTCCTCGATCGCCAGCTGCGTGAGGCTGCGGCCACCCTCCCCCTGATCCTCGACCTCGCCGTGGGGGTCCACCCCGGGGGGGCCGACGCGTGGGTGTGGCAGGACCTCCTCGCCCCCGGGGTGAGCGTCGGGGCACCCCCGGACACCTTCAACAGCCGCGGCCAGGACTGGGGCGTCCCCGCCTTCGACCCGTGGAAGCTGCGGGGCGCCGCCTACGCCCCCTTCATCGCCACCCTGCGCGCGGCGCTGCGCCACGGGGCGGGCCTGCGCATCGACCACGTGATGGGCCTCGAGCGCCTCTGGTGGATCCCGGCCGGGCACGGGCCGGAGGAGGGCGCCTACGTCCGCTACCCACTCGACGACCTCCTCGGCATCGTCGCCCTGGAGTCCGTCCGGCATCGTGCGACGGTGATCGGCGAGGACCTGGGCACGGTCCCGCGAGGCCTTCGTGCCCGGCTGCGCCGGAGGGGCCTGCTGGGCTACGTCCTCCTCCTCTTCGAGGACCGGCCTCCCCGGCGCTGGCCGCGCCAGGCGGTGGCCGCGGTCACGACCCACGACCTCCCGACCATCGCCGGGCTCTGGGACGGGAGCGATGTCGCCGAGCGCCGCCGCCTCGGCCTGCCCGCCGACGCCGCGGCCTCCGAGGCCCTGGCGCGGCGCCTGGCGCGCGGTGCGCCCAACGGGGTGGACCTGGATCGCTCGGCGAGCGTCCCGGCGGCGATCGAGCACGCCCACCGGCGGCTCGCGTCGTCCCCGTGCATGCTGGTCTCGGCCACCCTCGAGGATGTCGCGCAGGTGCGCGAGCGGCCCAACCAGCCGGGCCTCATCGGCCCTCCGAGCTGGTCGCTCGCCCTCCCCCTTCCCCTCGAGGAGGTGGAGGCTCTGCCCATGGCCACCCGGCTCGCGGAGCTGCTTGGGCGCAACCCGTAACCGCCGAGATTCCGTCGCCGTTGTGTTATAGTTGACGAAGCAACTGGGGCGGGAGGCCCGCCCGCTAGGGAGTCCACTCAGGCCGTGAGCATCAGCGCCAAGCAGATGGTGGCGCGCCCGGACGTTGAGCTGTTCAAGCGCGCCAAGGCGGAGGCGCAGCGCCTCCACCGCCCGGTGTACATCGCGGGGAGCAACATCCACATCGAGCGCCCGCCCCGGACGACCGCCATGGTGTGGCCCAACGGGAGCGTCACCTGGGGCAACCCGCAGGCGGCGAGCAAGCAGATCGACCGCCGTCACCTGCCGCCGGCCGCCTAGGCTGCGCGGGACATTCCACGGGGCGCGCTCTGCGTGGGCGCGTGCCCGCCGCCGCCGGGTCCGCTGGTCGGTGCGGCTGCATCCCCCGCAGCGGCGAGCGCGCCGCCGGCAGGCGCCGCCGGCAGAGGATGCGAAGGGGCCGCGGGGAGCGTCCCCGCGGCCCCTTCTCGCGTCACAGGGCCGGTCTTCAGGCTGCTATCAGGCTGCTGCTGATGTTCGAGTATGTGTTGTTCACCGTCTGGCCGAACACGACCAGGGCGACGATGACGATCATGGCAATGAGGACGAGGATGAGCGCGTACTCCACCAATCCCTGCCCTTCCTCATGACGACGTCCCGGACGCCGGGGGGGATGGGGGAGTGCTTGGATCAATCAGCACCACCTCCTTCGATCTGAGCCTGGCGTACCTCCTGAGCCTGAACCCTCACACGCGAGGGGTTCACTCTGACCGAAGACGTCACAATTTCCGTCGGATGGTCGGGTGACGATCCCGTGATCTCCCTCCCCCACTCCCCCCTACGACCCCGGAAAGCTCCTCACCGCCCATGCGACGGCGCCGACGAGGCCGGCGTCGCTCCCCAGCTCGGCCTTGCCGACGCGGCAGTGACCGAGCGGGGTCGCGAAGGCAATCTCCGCCATCCCCCTGCGCAGCGGCCCCTCCAGGAGGTCGAACTGGCCCGTCACGCCACCGCCGACCGCGATCGCCTCGGGACCGAGGATGTTGATCAGACCGCCGAACGATCGTCCCAGGGCGCGGCCGGCCTCCGCGTAGACCCTGGCGGCGACCGCATCGCCGGCGCGTGCCGCCCGGGCGATGATCGCGCCGTCGAGGGGCCGGTCACGTGGCAGGCTGGAGGCCTCCCCGGCGCGGAGTGCCGCCTCGGCCTGGCGGGCGATGCCGGTGCCCGAGGCGATTCCCTCGAGGCAACCGGGGTGTCCCTGGCCGCAGACGGGGCCGTCGGGGTCGCAGGGGACGTGGCCCACCTCGGCGGCGGTGCCGGCCACCCCCACCCGGAGGTTGCCGTCGACGATCAGGGCTCCGCCGATCCCGGTCCCCACGATCACGAAGACGAAGCTGTGGGTGCCCCGCCCCATCCCCGCCGCCCACTCCGCGTACCCGGCGAGGTTGGAGTCGTTGTGGATGGCGACCGGGCACCCGGCCGCCTCGGCCAGCATGTCGCGAGCCGGCAGGTTCTCGAACCCGGGCAGGTGCGGCGCCGCGAAGACGATCCCGCCCGTGGGGTCGAGCGGCCCAGGGATGCCGATGGCGATGCCCTCCGGCGTGCCCCCCGCCGCCTCGCGCGCGGCCTCGGCGCAGGCGTCGATGACCGCCCGGGGCCCATCGGACGCGGGCGTGGCGCGGCGCACCACGGGCGTGCCGTAGGAGGTGGGGCCCGTGGCCACGGCGGCGCGGATGCTGGTTCCCCCCAGGTCGATGCCGACGAGCCTCCCCATCTAGATGTGCCAGTGCCCGGGACGGGGAAGGCGATCGGCGGATGCCGGACCCCAGGTCCCGGCGGCGTACATCTCCACGGGGGGTGGATTGTCGAGCACGGGCTGCACCACCTGCCAGCCCCTCTCCACCTCGTCCTCGCGGATGAAGAGGGTGTGATCGGCGCAGAGCGCGTCGTGGAGCAGCCTCTCGTACGCCTCGGGCGGGCTCGCCTTGAAGGATCCCTGGTAGCGGAAGTCCATCTCCACCGGCTGGGTCGTGAGCTCCGGCCCCGGGCGCTTGGCCGCGAAGGTGACCGAGATCCCCTCGTCGGGCTGGACGCGCACCACCAGGCGGTTGGTGTCGATCTGGTGCAGGCCGATGCCGCGGAACAGGTGGAGCGGGGCGTCGCGGAAGGTGAGCACCACGCGCGTGTCCCGGACCGGCATGCGCTTGCCCGTGCGCAGAAAGAACGGTACCCCTGCCCATCTCCAGGAGTCGATCTGGACCCTCATGGCGGCGAAGGTCTCCGCCTCGGAGTCCGCGGCGACGCCCGGCTCCTGACGGTAGCCCGGAACCGGCTCGCCGTCGATGCGACCGGCGGAGTACTGACCCCGAACGGTGTCGATGGGGTCGACGGGGTGGAGGGCGTCGAGCACCTTGACCTTCTCGTTGCGGATCGCCTCGGCGGCGAAGGAGTTGGGGGGCTCCATGGCGGTGACGGCCAGGAGCTGGAACATGTGGTTCTGGACGATGTCCCGGAGCGCGCCGGTCTCCTCGTAGAAGGCGCCGCGCTCCTCCACCCCCAGGGACTCGGCGACGGTGATCTCGACCCGGGCGACGCAGTCGCGGTTCCACACCCGCTCGAAGACCGAGTTTCCGAAGCGGAAGACCAGGAGGTTCTGGACCGTCTCCTTGCCGAGGTAGTGGTCGATCCTGAAGATCCTCTCCTCGGGGAGGACGCGGTGGAGGGCCGCGTTCAGCGCGGTCGCGGTCGCCGTGTCGTGGCCGAACGGCTTCTCGATCACGAGTCGGGTGCCGCCCGCCAGCCCGGCGGCCGCGAGCCCGCCGGCAAGGGAGGTGAAGGCGGAGGCGGGGACGGCCAGGTAGACGAGCCTCTCGGGCCGCGAGGCGGCCTCCCTCAGGGGGCTCAGATCGCCGTCCGGCCCAATCGGGACGAAGCGGAGGCGCCGGGCGAAGGCGGCGAAGACCCGCGGGCTGATCCCGGTGCGGGAGTGGGCGCGGATCGCCTTCTGCGCGTGGTCGCGGAACTGCTCCTGGCTCCAGTCCATGGGA
>JAJZNI010000012.1 GCA_021847925.1 bacterium | reverse complement strand
CAGGCTCAGGCCGTCCCAGATGAGGAGCACGCCCGCCTCCAGGTACACCATGGAGCGGGCCACGAGGAGCCGGCTCGGCGGGCGCTGTCGACCGAAGCCCATGGCCGCACGGTACGGCGGCCGCGCCGGCCGCCTCCCCTCCGTGACCGCTTCGTAGCCGGATCGCGGCGAGGCTCCGCCGTGTGCGGTTCGCCGTGGGTCGCCGCGGGGCGCCGCCACGGCCGGCCGCGGCTAGCTTGCCGGAGCCCCCTCCTCGACGGCCTCCGGCATCGCCTCGAGGGCGGCGATCACCTGTCGCGTGAGCTGCGTGGGCGTCGACGCTCCGGCGGTCACGCCCACGCGGCGCATCCCCCGGAACCAGTCGGGGCGCAGCTCGTCGGCGGTGTCGACGAGGTGGGCGGGCTTGTGGGCCATCTCCTCCACCACCTGCACGAGACGCCGGCTGTTGCTGCTCCGCCGGCTGCCGACGACCACGACGCAGTCGACATCATGGGCGGCGAGCACCGCCGCCTCCTGACGCTCCTGGGTCGCGCGACAGATCTCGTTGTGGACCTCGATCTGAGGGAAGCGCTCGACGAGCCGGTCGATGATCGCCTGCGTGTCCCACATCGAGAGCGTGGTCTGGCAGGTGACGGCGAGCGGCATCCCCGCGGGGAAGTCGAGGGCATCCACCTCGTCGGCGCTCTCGACCAGGGTGGTCATCTCCGGAGCGATCCCCATCACCCCGTCCGGCTCGGGGTGCCCGCGCTTGCCGATGTACACCACGTGAACGCCGCGCCCGGTCAGCTCGCGCACCAGGTCATGGGTGCGGGTGACGTCGCTGCAGGTCGCGTCGACCAGGTCGAGCCCTCGCGCCCGGGCCGCCTCCACCACCTGGGGGGAGATGCCGTGGGCGGTGAAGATCACGGTTCCGCCGGCCACCTGATCCAGCCCCTTCATCCGGTCGGTCTCGGGGACCAGCCGCACCCCGGCCTCCTCCAGCTCGCGCGTGACGTGCTCGTTGTGCACGAGGTAGCCGAGCATGGTGACCGGCTGTCCCCGGCGTTCCCCGCCGACCTGCTTGGCGAGCCGGATCGCCTCCACCACGCCGTGGCAGTAGCCGCGCGGGCGGATCCTGACCACCTCCATGGGCCGAGTCTAGCGGCCCCACCCCTCCCGCCCGGCGTCGCGGGGGCCGCGGCCGGGCGGGCGCCCTCCCGTTCCGGGCGCCTCAGATGGGTGTCGCGGGCTGGGACGCGGCGTCGAGGTCGAGCCCCGGCGGGGCGGGCCGTGCCCGGCCCGCGAGCAGGAGCCACCCGTAGAAGACGGCTCCCACCGACAGCCCGATCGCGATCTTGGCGCCGCCGGGAAGGCCACTTGGGGAGACGAAGGCCTCCAGGCAGCCCGCCGCCACGAGCAGCACCACGGTGGCGAGGAAGAGCCCCAGCACGTCGTGGCCGGCGGACGCGAGCGCATCGGCCCGGCTGCGCAGTCCGGGCCGGAGCAGGGCGTCGCCCAGGCGCAGGCCCGCGGCCCCGGCGATCACGATGATGCTGAGCTCCAGCACGCCGTGGGCCGCGATCAATGACCAGAAGGCATAGTCGTAGCCCCCCGCGTGGACCGCCGCGCCGAGCGTCCCCAGGCTCCAGCCGTTGTAGAAGAGCAGGAGCGCGGTCGGGATCCCGATGAGGAGGCCGGCGGCGAAGGTCAGCGCCGCGACCTCCATGTTGTGGACGAAGATGCTGGGGGCGGCCAGCAGCGGCTGGGGGATGGAGACGTCGGGCGCGCCCCTCGCCATCTGATCGAAGAGCGAGCTGGGCACGAGCAGCGAGCGCAGGTCGGGGCGCAGGTCGTAGGCGAGCCAGCCGGCCAGGGTCCCCGCCAGCAGGCACGCGAGCGACGCCAGGTAGTAGCCGGCGCTGGCGCGGAACAGCCGCGGCGCCTCGATCGCGAAGAAGCGCAGAACCCCGGGCCGCCGCGCGTCGCTGCCGCGGTGGAGGAGGAGGTGGGCCCGGCCGCAGAGGGAGTTCAGGTACTCGGTGACGGGCTGGTCGGGGAAATCGCGTCGCGCCACGGCCAGGTCGCTCGCCGCGTGCCGGTAGAGGACGGCGAAGCGCTCCACGTCGGCGGCGCTCACACCTCGAAGCCGGCCCCGCGAGAGCCGGGACACCCCCCGCTCCAGCTCGCCCCAGCCCCCCTGCCGGGAGGCGATGAAGGAGTCCAGGGTCACGGACGCGACCCCCCGCTCATGGCGATCCCAGCCGGGACAGGAGCTGGAGGTAGAGGCGCTCGAGCAGCAGCTCGGGAGGCCAGGCGCGCTCGGGGGCGTGGGGGGGCAGGTCCATGCGGTCGAGGAGGGGTGCCGCCATGAGGCCGGCCAGCGCCGCCCGCTGCGGTGGCGCGAGCCCGGGCCGGCTCAGGAAGGCGCGCAGCGCCTGGAAATCCCGCTCCCCGAGCCTGCCCAGCCCGTCGAGCGGGGGGCCGGGCTCGGGGCTGCGCAGGTAGAGGGGCTGCGCCGTCGCGGCCGCGGCGAGGGTGACGGGGGTGCGCTCGCGCACCACCACGGTGCCCGCGACCAGGTCGCCCAGGCGCCGCGACTGGGGATGGAAGAACATGAGCAGCGGCCCGGTTCCGAGGACGTCGACCACCAGGGCGAGGCTGCGCAGGAAGTTGTCGCCGAGGCCCGCCCCCGTGCCGTCGACACGCATCACCCGGATGCCCATCGCGGATTTCCCCGGGGTGCGGCCCGCGCTCGCCACCGGGAAGAGGGTGAAGTACGCGATGACCACGATGACCATCAGCGCGCCGAGGAGGAGCGCGAGGAACCCGACGTTGACCTGTGCCTGCGACGACCCGCCTCGGGCGATGGCCGCGGCCAGGGCCCCCGCTCCGAGGAAGAGGGCGGTGAGCAGGACCGCCAGGATCATGCCGTCGATCACCGCCGCGGTCACCCGGGTCGCGAGCCCGGCGACGCGGAACGAAATGCCGATGTTGTCGGCGGTGGTGACGCGCTGCGCGTCGTAGCCGACGTTCACCGCGCCGGTCCGCGGGTGACCGCGCCCGTGGTCACCTCGCCGGCGTCCACGGGAGGTCGCGCGAAGGCTGCGGTGCCGCGGGGCGCGGCCCCGCGCGTGCGCGGCGTTGGCATGCCTCCATTGTGCGAGGGAACCTCAGCGACCGCGGAAGCGGGGAGCACGCCTCTCGCGAAAGGCGGCCGCGCCCTCACGGGCGTCCTCGCTGCGCGCGAGCACGCCGAGCCGGCGCTGGAGGAGAAGCAGCGCCTCCTCCAGCTCCATGGAGTCGATGGCGTGGAAGGCGTCGCGTCCCATCCGCAGCGTCAGCGGGCTCCACGCCGACACCTCGGCGGCCCACCGGCGCGTGGCGGGCAGCACCTCCGCGGCCGGGAGCACCCGGTTGACCAGCCCCCACTCCCTGGCCTCCGCTGCGCCGATCGCCTCGGCGGTGAGGAACAGCTGCATCGCGCGCTTGGGTCCGAGGTGCCGGACCACCATCGCCATGACCATCATGGGCCACAGACCGACCCGCACCTCCGGGGTGCCGAAGGTCGCCGTCTCGGCCGCCACCACCAGGTCGCAGCAGAGCACCAGTCCCAGACCTCCGGCGAGCGCCGGCCCGTTGACCGCGCCCAGGAGCGGCTTGCCGAGGCGGGCGCAGGCCGTGAAGACGTCGACGAAGAGGCCGTGCTGCGGGTCCTCACCCGCCTCGGCGGGCACGATTGCGGAGAGGTCCGCTCCCGCGCAGAAGGCTCTGTCGCCGGCCCCGGTCAGCACGACGGCGCGCACCTCCGGGTCGGAGGCCGCCGCGTCGAGCGCCGCACGCAGCTCACCGAGCATGCGCGGGCTCAGCGCGTTGCGCCGCTCCGGGCGGTTCAGGGTGAGGGTGGTCACCCCCCCGGCGACCTCCGTGGTGACCTCCGTGGGCTCCACTCCGCGGAGCGCCGGCTAGGGACCCGCGACCAGAAGCCGGCCGTCGACCCAGCCGGTCCACCCGTTGGAGCAGACCACGTGGGCCCAGGCACCGCGCATCTCGGTCACCTGGACGGGGAGGTGGCCCCCCAGGGTGGCGACGACGGGCCCGTTGGGGTCGGGGGCCGCCCAGGCCTGCATCCCCTGGGGCGGGACCTTGTGCCCCGGCGTCCACGCCGCCGGTCCGGCGGGCACGGGCGCCGGCTGGACGGCGCCGCCGTAGGGCTGGGCGTAGCCCTGCGCGGCCGCGGCGCTCTCGGACGCGGGGCGGGCGCTCTCCCAGGGCTGGGCGGAGGCCGCCTGCTCCGCAGCGTACCCGGCGCCGGCCTGGCCGGCGGTCCCGGCAGCCAGCCCCGGCCACGCGGCGGCGCCCGGCGTCGCCTCCGGCACCGTCTCCCCGCCGCTCTCCCCCGCCGCGCTCACGGACGCCGCGGCGGGCCAGACGCCTCCGCTGGGCTCGGCCCCCTCCGCCCCTCCCGCGGCCGGGGTATCCGCCCCCGCCTCCTCCGTCGCGGCGCTCCCCGAGAGCGCCGGCCGCGCGGGAGCTCCGAGCAGGCGGAGCACGGCGCGCCGGGTCCGGGTCAGGTCGCTCACCGCGGTGAGCAGGCTGTGCTTGGTCAGACCGTCGAGCACGATCCAGGTGCTGATCCGGACCCCGTCCTCCGCGAGGGAGACCCGCACCGGGCCGGGCCGCTGCTCCTCGATGAAGGGCAGGTCACCCTCCACCGCGGGCGAGCTCTCCCCCAGGTCCACCCGATGCGCGAGAAGGAGGCGGTCGCCGCCGTCCGGAAGGGTGGCCGTGATCTCGGCGCCCTCGCTGGTCAGGGTCAGCACGTACTCGGTGTCCGGCTCGCTGCGCTCGCCGGCGAGCTGCAGGTCGTCGGCCGCGCTGCACCAGCCGAGGATCAGCTCCTTCGTGTCAGTGGCCATGGTCCGGGGACCTCCCGTGTGGCTTGCGCCGAGCTTGGAGTGTGCGGTGTGGCGGGGCCATTCTGGCAGGTGGCGTCCCGGAGTGGGTGAGGCCGCGAGCGCGCCACCCCGGTCGCGGCGCGGGCAGCCGGCATGCCGCCACCGCTCAGAGAGGCTGGAGGCGGAACCCCTGGGCACTGCTCTCGAAGCCCAGGGCTCGGTAGAAGGCGTGCGCCTCGGTCCGGCGGTTGTTGGAGAGGAGCTGGACGCGGTGGCACCCATGCTCTCGGGCGCGCCGGATCGCCTCCTCCATGAGCGCGCGGCCCGCTCCGCGGCGGCGGGCGCGCCCATCCACCACCACGTTCTCGATGGCGGCCCAGGGCCGGCCCTCGTGCGTGAGGCTGGGCCGGACCACGATGAGATCCGCGGTCCCCACCACCTGGCCGTCGCAGACGACGACGAGGAGGGTGCGGTCCGGCTGCCTCGAGATCTCGGCGAGGATGGCCCCGGCCCGGCCGGGCGAAGCCGGCTGGTGCCCGAACCCCTCCGCGAGCTGCCTGTACAGCTCCAGCAGCGCGGCAACGTCGCCGGGGCGCGCCGGCCGGACCTCGATGCCGGGCGGTGGAGCCGCGCCCTCCCCTGCGCCCGCGTCACCCACCGCCCTCGTCGCGGTCTCCGCCTCCGGGCCCGGTCGGCCCGCAGCCTCCTCCGGCGCGATCCCATCTCCACGCGCCTCCCCCGGCCCGGTCGCCGGCCAGCGGTCGGGGGCTGCCCCGGGGTGAGACCAGGGGTATTCGATCGCGTCCGCGACGCGTCCGGCCAATTCCTCGCCCGCGGCGCGCGCGACGAGCCACAGCGCCAGGTCGATGCCGCTGGTGACGCCTGCACAGGTGATGAGGTCGCCGTCGTCGACGACACGCTCGTCGATGACCGTGGCACCCAGCGCGGCGAGGTCGGCCCGGGCTGCGCGGTGGGTGGTGGCGCGGCGCCGCCCCACCACCCCGGCGTGGGCCAGCAGCATCGTCCCGGTGCAGACGCCCGCCAGGGTCGCCCCCCGCCACGCGGCCTCGCGCAGGAGCGGCGTCCACTCTCCTCGCCGCACCTCCCCCCACGCCCCCCGGTCCGCCCGGTCCACCCATCCCCCTCCGGGGACCAGGATCAGGTCGGCCTCGCGGCTCAGGACGCCGTCCGGCTGGAGGCGGAGGCCGTGGTGAGCCGTGATCACCGGGGCGGGGGTGCGGGTCACCAGGCGCACCCCCAGGGCGGCGCCCATGCCGGCCGCGGCGCGCAGGACCCGCAGCGGTCCCACGACGTCCAGCTCGTCGACCCCATCGTAGACGGCGATCTCCGCGCGCATCGCCCTGATGGTGGCACACGGCGGCCGGGCCGGCTGCGGCGGCGAACGGCTATCCCCGCCCCCGCAGGGCGAACCCCTCCAGGTGGAGCTCCATGACGAGCGCGAGCACGGACAGGCTCCGCTCACCTGTGCGCGTGAGGCCCGCGGGAAGCTCGATGCGGCGCTCGCACTCCCCGGCCCGGCACGCGTCGATGGCCTCGACGCAGGCGGGGATCATCGCGGTGGGGACGGGAGGGTCGCAGTTGGTGGCCAGGTGGTAGAAGAGCGCGGTCTCAAGGGTCACGTCCCCATTCGCCACGGCTTGGCCGAGCTCCACGGTGTGCAGGTAGCCCATCTCACAGGCCTCCTTCGCCCTGCTGCGCCACCTCCTTCCCCGGCGGCGCCGACTCCAGATGCTGGCGGCCTCCTGCCGGGGGCGGAAGGGCGGAGCGGCCCCCCTCGCCGGGGACCCTCGGCCCCCCGCACGTGCGTGTGCCGGCTGACCCAGGCTGTCGTCATGGTCGACGGAGGGTGCGCCCGCCGTGTGGGGCCGTGCGCATCCGCGATCACGCACAGGCGAGCAGGCACCCCTTCCCGGACAGGCGCGCCCGCGCTGTCGACCGCACCACGTTGGTACCCCCGGCAGGAATCGAACCTGCGCACAAGGTTTAGGAAACCTCTGCTCTATCCACTGAGCTACGGGGGCGCAAGGGTTTTCCGATGAACCGTACCAACTCGTACGGACAACGAGTGGATTTCCTGCTGGTGCGACGAACCCCATGGGGGCGGAGGGCGGCGATCGCTGGGCGGCGGGCTCCAGCTGGGGCGGGGGCGCTCATCGACAGACTGAAGGGTACCAGGCGCTCTGGGGCGGGGCAGCGTCTGACCAGGCATGACCCAGGAGCGGGTGACGGACGTCGTGGAGAAAGATGAGGACGGGCAGGACCTGGGCTCACGGTGGGTGGGGCGGCAGTCCCCGGGTCTGTTGTGTCTGCCTCCGTACAGACGAGGTGTTCGCCCTGGCTCATCGTTGGGGCTCCGGGACCACCCGAAGGCGGGCGCGTCCATTTCGCCCAAGCATCAGGAAGGCATGGTGAGAACCTCTCGAGCGGATCGACCGAGCGCACGCGTGCGCGGCCTGCCCCGTTGGCTTGCGGCGGCGCTGGGGACGGGGGTCGTCGCCATCCTGGCGACCTTCAGTGGGACGGCTGCGTCGGCAGCGACGATGGTGAATCTGGGCAGCGCCACACCCTTCGCGGTCCTGGCGGGCACGTCGGTCACCAACACCGGCCCGTCGACCGTCTCCGGCGACCTGGGCGTCGACCCTGGTTCGTCGGTCACCGGCTTCCCACCCGGCATCGTCGAGGCTCCATCAACCACCTACGCCGCCGACAGCGTCGCGCTGGGGGCCCAGAACGATCTCACCACGGCGTACACGCAGGCGGCCGGGGAGGGCCCCCCAACCTCGGAGACGGCCGACCTCACCGGGCTCACTCTGCACCCGGGGGTGTACCAGACGACCTCGGATGGAGCGCTCAGTCTCACCGGCACGCTCACCCTGGACGCGCAGGGTGATACCAGCGCGGTCTTCATCTTCCAAACGGGATCCAGCCTCACCACGGGGACGAGCAGCAGAGTCGAGCTGACCGGTGGGGCTTCGGCTTGCAACGTCTTCTGGCAGGTGGGCAGCTCGGCAGCGCTGGACGGCCCCGCCTTCGTGGGAACCGTCATGGCGTTGACCTCGATCACGGTGGGCTCTGCGGTCACCGTGGACGGACGGGTATTGGCCCGAAACGGCGATGTCACCCTCATCGACGACACCATCAACGCGTCGGCCTGTACCGCCGCCGCGTCATCGCCGACCCCCACTTCCACGCCCACGCCTGGAGCCGCAGCCACGGTTCCGGTGACGGGGGCGGGGGGGACGCGGTCCCCCCTCGTCGGGATTGGAGGCCTGGTCACCCTGGGCGGCCTGGCCTTGTTCGGGGCGGGCGTGGCGATCGGCACCATCCGTCGCCGCCGGTTTCCATCCGCCTGAAGCCATCAGACGAAATGCGGCGCGGCGGTGAGCCTTCCGCGGCGCCCACTGCCGCGTGCACGTCCCGCCGTTGTCTTCCGCGGCGAACGCTGGTGGTATCGCCGCGAGCCTGATCGTGGGCAGCACTGTCAACCTGGTGAGGTGAGGAGCTGCTTGCCGGCGCCGGGGACCCGGATGTGCTCGTGGAACGGAGGGGAGCAGCGACGCGCCGAGCGGCGTCATGACCTGGTCTTCGGTCTCACCGATGCGCTGCTCGGGGCAGCTCCGCCGATGGGCACCATCCCTCGTCGCTGGTTGCCATCCGCCTGAAGCGACCAGAACCGGTGCGAGGCCCGTCGCCTTCTCACCCTGCGCCGGGGATGCAACCTTCACCACCTCGCCGCCGGGCCGACGAGGTGCGCCCGGGCGACAACCGCCCTGAACCGTCGTCTCTCCCGGCGACGCCGGAGATCAGACGCCTCAGAAGTAGTGTCGCCGTCCGCCCACCGCGTGTCCCATCATGCCCAGGAGAGCCAGAATTGCCCCGATGACCACGAGGATGACACCCAGGGTCCAGAGGATAGGGATGCTTGCGACGAAGCCGATGATGAGCAGAACAATACCGAGAACAATCATATGCACCTCCTCACGTGATCGATTCTTTCCCTGCTTGGTACATCGCGCATACCTGGGACGCCACTGCGGAGAAGGACGAGGCATTAGTCGCGGTGGTGGGCGCTTCCCTTCTGCAAGAATACCATGCGCGCACCAGTCGAGTCTGGTGGAAACTTCTCTTCCAGGCGATTGACGTGAGCGGTCGAAGTTGTGGTGCTGTCTCATTGATCCCGTCCTCGCGGACGCCCACGACGACGATCTGGTCGGCCTCCTCGCGCTCCGGCCCGTCCTTGAGGCACACGCCGCCGGCCCAGATTTACCGGTGATATGGGTGTCCGAGGCGCGGTACCATGCCCACCGTGCGGCGACGGCGGACGGCGTGGCTGGTGAGCCTGTCGATGGTGGCTCTCACGGCCTGTGGCTCGTCGGCCACGCCCTCCAGCGGACCGACGGGATCAGGACCGGCACCGGTACCCGTTCCCAAAGCGGGGCACGCGTATCTGGGAGCCTTCGTGAACCCCCGGCACGGGGGACTGTCCGAGAAGGGCGTTCCGGGCAGCAATGTGACCAGCCAACTGCCCGGCTTCGAGAAGGCGGTGGGCCACCCCGTGGGCATTCTCCACTTCTACATGCCCTTCGCCGACCCGCTTCCCGTCGCAACTCTGACGGCCGTCGAGAAAGCGGGCTCGATTCCCATGATCAGCTGGGGTTGCACCAATGTCGCTGCCGTCAGTGCGGGCCGTGATGACACCACCATCACACGCTTCGCCACAGAACTGCGCAGCTTCGGCAAACCCGTCCTCCTGCGGTGGTACTGGGAGATGAACCAGAGCACCGTCGGCGGCCGTACCCCCGCTGGCAGTGGCTGCGACGGGTACAACAACGGCAGCGGCTACATCGCCGCGTGGCGGCACATCTACGAGTTGTTCCAAGCCGCCCACGCAAGCAACGTGGCCTTCGTCTGGTGCCCTGGTTACAGCGGGGGCAACCAGGCCGCCTATTACCCGGGTGACCAGTACGTCACCTGGATTGCAGAGGACCGCTATGAGCGCACCAAGAACGGCGGACCACTGCTCGACTTCAGCGTCATGATCTCGGACTTCTACCAGCAGTGGTCAAGTCACGCCAAGCCGCTCATGATTGCCGAAACGGGCGCCCTCGGTGCATCGGACCAGCAGCGGTACCTGGCGTCGATCCTCGCCCAGGCTCGGCAGTTTCCCGACGTCAAGGCGGTGGTGTGGTTTGACTCCACCGGCCCGTACGGCAACTGGGCGCTTCAGGGTCAGGGACTGTCGGAGTTCGCGACGCTTGCCAGGTCCGCGTACTTCTCCGGCTGAAGCCCGCGGTGCGGAGGGAGCCGGCGCAGCGGGGGCGCCGCGGAGGGGGGCGCTCAGCCGGTGGAGCCGCTGCTGCTCGCCGTGAGCGACAGGTAGAAGAGGCCCGGCGACAGCCGGCCGTCCCGCGAGCCCAGCCCCTGCAGGAGCGATGCCATGGCGGCGCGCGCCGCCTCCCGGACCGTGCCGAAGTCGGTGACGCGCAGCCGCGGCGCGAAGCGCGGGCAGATCAGGGTGACCGGGACCCGGCCGCTGAACCGTTCAAAATCCGCCCTCACCCGCGCGTGCAGCGCCGTCGACGTCACCCGGTCAAAGAGCTCGGACCAGCGCCGGACGCGCGGCTGCGCGGGCTCCGCGGTGAGGTCGACCGCGACGATGCGTTCCGGCGCCATCCCCGCCGCCGTGGCGAGGCTGCAGTTGTCCGTGACCCCTCCATCGACGTAGTCACGGTCGCCGAGCTCCACCGGAGGAAAGACCAGGGGCACGGCGCACGACGCGCGCAGCGGATCGCGCAGCGGCCCCCTCGAGATCACCACCGGCTCACCGCTCGCTAGGTCGGTGACGATGATGCGGAGGGGACGGCTGAGGTCCTCGAAGCGCCGCACGCCGACCATCTCCATCGCGAAGTCCACCAGCTCGGCGATGGACGCCCCGCTGTAGAGCCACGGCCGGCGCAGCGCCCGGTTGAGGGCGATGCGAAGCGGATGGGTGCGAAACACCGCACGGGTCTCGGGGCTCGCCCAGATCCGCTCCAGGGCGTCGACCGCCTCCGGCAGCGGAAGCGCGGCGGCGACCGCCGCGTTGAGGGCGCCCACGCTCGTCCCCACGCAGGCGTCCGGCCGGACCCCCCAGTCGGCGAGGGCGCGCAGGATGCCCAGTTGAGCAGCTCCCCTTCCCCCTCCGCCGCCGAGCACGAGCACGGTCCCGGCGCCACGCCGTGCGCCAGCTTCCATGCGCATAGAGTGGCACAGATGACGTGAATCGCCGGGCCGGCGCCAACCGGCAGGCGGCGCGGTCCGGTCACGCTCGCCGCGGCAGGGCGCCCACTCGGCGCGCAGCCGGGGTCAGCGTGTCCCGGTCAGGTCCTGGCCCGGCCCCGCGCGAGCGCCCAGATCCCGAGGCCGATCACGATGATGGCGACGATGACGTACAGGACGATGTGCTTGGGACTGCCCCAGTCACCGAAGATGGTCAGCAGCATGCCGGAACTCTCCTAGGGGGGGGTGGGCCTCCGTGTGC
>JAJZNI010000129.1 GCA_021847925.1 bacterium | reverse complement strand
TCCCCCGCGTGTCGTGACGGGTGACGAGGCGCGCGCCGCGCCCCCGCGGTGGGCGCGACACCGACGCCCAACCAACCCACGACCGGAGGCACGGCATGAGCCCTGGCGGACTCGAGCTGACACCGCTGCCCGACCTGCTCCACGGGGCGTCGAGGGCGGGGCCGGTGCGGACTCGCCGCCCTCAGTACCTCGACCTGCTCCCCCCCTGCAACAGCGGCTGCCCCGCCGGCGAGAACATCCAGGCCTGGCTCGCGCTGGTGCGCGACGGAAGCTACGAGGACGCCTGGCGCCAGCTGGTCGACGACAATCCCCTGCCGGCGATTCACGGTCGCGTCTGCTACCACCCCTGCGAGGACGTCTGCAACCGCAAGGAGCTGGACAGCTCCGTCTCCATCCACGCCGTCGAGCGCTTCCTCGGTGACCTCGCCCTGGAGCGCGGGTGGTCGTTCCCGGCGCCCGCCGCGCCGAGCGGGAAGCGCGTCCTGGTGGTCGGCTCGGGGCCGAGCGGGCTCTCCGCCGCCTACCAGCTCGCCCGCCGCGGTCACCGCGTCGAGATCCGCGACCTGAGCCCCGAGCCGGGCGGGATGATGCGCTACGGCATCCCCGACTACCGGCTGCCGCGCGACGTGCTCGCCGGTGAGCTGGCGCGCATCGAGGCGCTCGGGGTGCGCTTCACCCAGGGTCACCGCGTCACCGACCTCGCCGCGGAGCGCGCCGAGGGCGGCTTCGACGCCGTCTTCGTGGCGGTGGGCGCGCACCTCTCCAAGCACGTGGACATCCCGGCGCGGGAGGCGGGGCGCATCGTGGATGCGGTCTCGTTCCTGCGTGACGTCGCGGCGGGGGAGCGTCCCGTCATCGGGCGCCGGGTCGCCGTCTACGGAGGTGGCAACACCGCCATGGACGCCGCCCGCGTGGCGCGCCGCCTGGGCGCGAGCGAGGCCATGATCGTGTACCGGCGCAACCGCGAGCGGATGCCCGCCCATGAGGAGGAGGCGGAGGCGGCGGAGCGTGAGGGGGTGCGGATCAACTGGCTGCACACCATCACCGCCTTCGAGGGGTCCGAGCTCACCGTGGAGGTGATGGAGCTCGACGGCTCCGGGTTCCCGCAGCCCACCGGCCGCTTCGAGAAGCTCGCCGCGGACACGGTCATCCTGGCGGTGGGACAGGACGCCGACACGGAGTTTCTGAGCCGGGTTCCCGGGGTGGAGCTGAAGCGGGACGGCACCGTCGTGGTCTCGGCCTCGATGATGACCGGCTGCCCCGGGGTGTTCGCGGGTGGGGACATGGTGCCCGCCGAGCGCACGGTCACGGTGGGCGTGGGACACGGCAAGAAGGCGGCGCGCCACATCGACGCCCATCTGCACGGCGCTGAGGAGGCGACCCCGCCGAAGCACGAGCTCGCCGCCTACGAGAAGCTGCACCCCTGGTACTTCGCGGAGGCGGGCGCCCGCCGCCAGCCGGAGCGCGCTCCCGCGGAGCGGGTGGGGGACTTCGCGGAGGTGGTCGGCGGGCTCGGCGAGCGCGAGGCCGTCTACGAGGCGCAGCGCTGCCTCTCCTGTGGGAACTGCTTCGAGTGCGACGGCTGCCTCGGGGCCTGCCCGGAGGACGCCGTGGTCAAGCTGGGCAAGGGGAATCGCTACCGCTTCGACTACGAACGCTGCACCGGCTGCGGGACCTGCTACGAGCAGTGCCCCGTGCATGCCATCGAGATGACTCCGGAGCCCATGTGATGCGCACCACCATCGACGGCAACGAGGCCGCGGTCACGACCGCCTACCGGCTCAACGAGGTGTGCGCGATCTTCCCCATCACCCCCTCCTCACCGATGGCCGAGCTGGCCGACGAGTGGGCCAGCCGGGGGCGCCCGAACGTGTGGGGCAGCGTCCCCACCGTGATCGAGATGCAGAGCGAGGGGGGCGCCGCCGGCGCTCTCCACGGCGCGCTCCAGGGCGGCGTGCTCACCACCACCTTCACCGCCTCCCAGGGCCTGCTCCTCATGGTGCCCAACATGTACAAGATCGCCGGGGAGCTGACCCCGACGGTCTTCCACGTCGCCGCCCGCTCCCTGGCCGCCCAGGCGCTCTCCATCTTCGGTGACCACTCGGATGTCATGGCGGTGCGCCAGACGGGGTTCGCGCTGCTGGCGTCCGCGTCGGTGCAGGAGGCTCACGACCTCGCCGTGGTCGCCCAGGCGGCGACCCTGCGCACCCGCATCCCCTTCGTCCATTTCTTCGACGGGTTCCGCACCTCGCACGAGCTCAACACCGTCGAGCTGCTGACGGACGACGACCTGCGCGCCCTGGTCCCCGCCGAGCTGGTCCGTGCCCACCGTGCCCGGGCGCTCTCCCCCGAGCATCCGGTGATCCGGGGCACCGCCCAGAACCCCGACGTCTACTTCCAGGCACGCGAGACCGTCAACCCCTTCTACGCCCAGGTGCCCGCCGCCGTCCAGGAGGTGATGGACATGCTCGGCGAGCGCACCGGTCGCCGGTACCACCTCGCCGACTACCATGGCGCCCCCGACGCCGAGCGGGTGATCGTGATCATGGGCTCGGGGGGCGAGACCGCCGCCGAGACGGCGGCCTATCTCGCCGAGCGCGGTGAGAGGGTGGGGGTCGTCCAGCTGCGCCTCTACCGGCCCTTCCCGGCCGACGCCCTCCTCGCCGCCCTGCCGCGGAGCGTGCGCCGGGTGGCGGTGCTCGACCGCACCAAGGAGCCCGGGTCCCTCGGTGAGCCGCTCTTCCTCGACGTGCTCGGGGCGCTGTCGGAGGCCCACGGCGGCGGGGCACGAGACGTGATGCCGCTGGTGGTGGGCGGCCGCTACGGCCTCTCCTCCAAGGAGCTCACCCCCGGGATGGTGGCGGGCGTCTTCGCCGAGCTGGCCCGTGAGCACCCGCGCCCGCGCTTCACCGTCGGCATCGACGACGACGTGAGCGGCACCAGCCTGCCCTACGACCGCGCCCTGGACATCGAGTCCCCGCGCACGCTGCGCGCCCTCTTCTTCGGCATGGGCGCGGATGGCACGGTCGGGGCCAACAAGAACACCATCAAGATCCTCGGTGTCGACGCCGGCCTGCAGGCGCAGGGCTACTTCGTCTACGACTCCAAGAAGTCGGGGTCGGAGACGGTCTCGCACCTGCGCTTCGGGCCCGACCCGATCCGCGCCCCCTACCTGATCGGCCAGGCGAGCTTTGTCGGATGCCACCATCCCCGCCTCATCGAGCGGCCGGAGGTCGTGGAGCGCGCGGCTCCCGGGGCCACCCTCCTGCTCAACACGCCGAGCCCCGCCGGCGAGGTCTGGGACACGCTGACGCGCGGGGCGCAGGAGCAGATCCTGGCCAAGCGTCTCGCCGTCTACGCCATCGACGCGAGCCGTGTGGCGCGCGAGGCGGGTCTCGGAAAGCGGGTCAACACCGTGCTCCAGACCTGCTTCTTCGCGATCTCCGGCGTGCTGCCTCAGGACCAGGCGATCGCCGCCATCAAGGGCGCCATCGCCAAGACCTATGCCCGCCGCGGGCCCGAGGTGGTCGAGCGCAACAACGCGGCCGTGGACGCCGCGGTGGCGGCGCTGCACCGCGTCGACGTCCCCGAGCGGGTGACCTCCACCCGGGCGGTGCGTCCGCCGGTCCCCGACAGCGCACCCGTCTTCGTGCGCACCGTGACCGCGGCGATGATGGCGGGTCACGGTGATGACCTGCCGGTGAGCGCGCTGCCCGTGGACGGGACCTACCCCACCGGGACCGCCGCCTACGAGAAGCGCAACATCTCCGAGGAGATCGCCGCCTGGGACCCCGAGCTCTGCATCCAGTGCGGCAACTGCAGCTTCGTCTGCCCGCACAGCGTGATCCGCTCCAAGCTCTACGGCGAGGAGATGCTGGCGGGGGCGCCCGCCGGCTTCCCGTCGATGGACCTCGCCGCCCGCGGGCTTCCCGACCATCGGTTCACCCTCATGGTGTACGCGGAGGATTGCACGGGGTGCGCGCTCTGCGTCGAGGCCTGCCCGATCACGGCGCCCGGCGGGACGGGGCGCAGGGCGATCAACCTGGCGCGGCGCGAGCCGCTCGTGGACGCGGCGCGCCGCCACATCGCCTTCTTCGAGGCGCTCCCGCTCGTCGAGCGTTCGCGGGTGGACTTCGAGACCGTGCGCGGGACCCAGTTCCTGGAGCCGCTCTTCGAGTTCTCCGGCGCCTGCGCCGGGTGCGGCGAGACCCCCTACCTGCGCCTCCTCTCGCAGCTCTTCGGAGACCGGCTGGTGGTCGCCAATGCCACCGGCTGCTCCTCGATCTACGGGGGGAACCTGCCGACCACCCCGTGGACCACCAACGCGCAGGGGCGCGGGCCGGCCTGGTCCAACTCGCTGTTCGAGGACAACGCCGAGTTCGGCCTCGGGTTCCGGCTGGCGGCCGATCAGCAGCTCGGCCTCGCTCGGGACCGCCTGGGCGAGCTGCGCGAGCAGGTCGGCGAGGCGCTCGCCGGCGAGATCCTGGGTGCGTCCCAGCGCCGGGAGTCCGAGTACCAGTCCCAGCGTGAGCGCGTCGCCGAGCTGCGCCGGCGCCTCGAGGCGCTCCCCGAGCCCACCCCCGCCGTGGCCGACCTCGTGAGCGTCCTGGACCAGCTGGTGCGTCGCAGCGTGTGGATCGTGGGCGGCGATGGCTGGGCCTACGACATCGGCTCCGGGGGGCTGGACCACGTCCTGGCCAGCGGGCGTGACGTCAACGTGCTGGTGCTCGACACCGAGGTGTACTCCAACACGGGGGGGCAGGCGTCCAAGGCGACGCCGCTCGCCGCCGTGGCCAAGTTCGCCGCCGCCGGCAAGCGGGTGGGCAAGAAGGACCTCGCCCTCCAGGCGATCGCGTACGGCAACGTCTACGTGGCCCGGGTGGCGATGGGGGCCGACCCCGAGCAGACCCTCCGCGCCCTGCGGGAGGCCGAGGCGTACGAGGGTCCCTCGCTGGTCATCGCCTACAGCCACTGCATCGCCCACGGCATCGAGAAGGACGGCATCGAGCTGCGCAACGGCCTCGACCAGCAGTACCGCGCGGTCGCGAGCGGCTACTGGCCGCTGATGCGCTACGACCCCGTGCTCCGGGCGGCGGGGCGCAACCCCTTCCTGCTCGACTCGCCCCGGCCGCGCATCCCGTTCATCGACTACGCGAGGCAGGAGCTTCGCTACCGCATCCTGGGCCGCAGCCATCCCGACGAGGCGAAGCGCCTCCTCGCCCTCGCCCAGGAGGAGGTGAACCGGGTCTGGGCGACGTACGAGGAGATGGCCGCGCGGGGGGCCGAGCGCTACCCCGCGCGCGCCGACGGCTCGGCTCCCCTCGGGTCCCCACCCGAGGTGGCGGAGGAGCCCGCCGCCGCAGCGGCCTGCACCCGCTGATCCGGTCCGGCCCCTCCGTCAGGCGTCGCCGGGCGCCGCCGCGACGGCGTCCGCGAGGGCCTGGATCAACTCCGGGGCGGCGTTGAGCGACCCCGGACGGAGGTAGCGCATGCCCGCCGCCTCGGCGGCGGCGCGGGCCGCCACGTCGAGGTCGTACAGCACCTCGAGGTGATCCGTCATGAACTGCACGGGGACCACCACGAGCCGCCGGCAGCCGGTGGCGGCCAGCTCGGGGATGGCGTCGCCGATGTCGGGTCCCAGCCAGTCCTCCGCCGGGCCGCTGCGGCTCTGGAAGACCATCCGCCAGGCACCTGGCTCCAGCCCCAGCCTTCCCGCGAGGTCGGCCGCCGTCTCGCCCACCTGGTGGCGGTACGTCTCCACCCCGGGGGCGCCCAGGGGGAGGCTGTGGGCGGTGAAGAGGACCACCGCGGGTTCGGCGTCGTCCGGAGCGGCGAGGAGCGGCGCCGTGCGCCGGGCGATGGCACCGAGGAGGACGGGGTGGCGATGCCAGCTCCCGGCCACGTGGACGGGCGCTCGCCCGGCGACCGCCTCGCGCACGGCCGCCTCGTAGGCGGCGTGGTGCGGGGAGACCTGCGGCGCGAGCGGCAGGGTGACGAGGCACCGGGCACCCGCGCCGAGAAGGTCGGCGACCGCGTCGGGGATCTCCGGTGCGGCGTGGAGCATCGCGGGACGGACCAGCACGTCGCCTCGGCCCCGGGGGTCGAGGCGGAGCTGGAGCAGCATGGCCTGACGCCGGGTGATGTCGGCGAGCGGGGAGCCCCCGATGCGGCGATAGCGCGCCCGCAGGTCCGCGACGAGCGCCGCCGGCACCGGCCGGCCCCGGCGAACGCGGTCGAGGTAGGCGGGAACGTCGTCCTCGTCGCGGGCGGAGCCGAAGGAGAGGAGCAGGACGCCGTGGCTCACCCCCGGTCCCGGCGCGCCGGTCAGGCTCCGACCTCCGCGGCCCGCGCCGGCCACGCGGAGTACGCCGGGGTGAGGTAGGCGCAGGCCGGGTCCTCCCCCAGCGCGTCGCCGCTCGCCGCGAAGGCGCGCGCCCGCGATCCTCCGCAGAGGCGCCGGTGGGGGCAGAGCCCGCAGCGCCCCGCGAACCGCGCCGCCCGGATATCGCGGAGCAGCGGGCTGTCCCGGTAGACGTCCACCAGGCTGTCGCGGCGCACGTTTCCGAGCGGGAGGGGCAGGAAGCCCGAGGGGAGGATGCCGCCGTCGTGGGCGACGAAGATGAGCCCCGAGCCGTCGCGCGTCGCGGTCGTGGACGTGCTCCCCCGGTGCCGCTCGCCCCCCACCCCGGCGGGAGGCCGGAGCGGGCGCGGAGGTCTGGGTGGGGCGTCCTCCACCGGCGCGCGGGGCACCGCGGCGCCCCCGCCGGCGAGGAGGTCGTCGAGGCGGGCGGCGAGCCGGCGGTGGAGCGGGCCGGTCTCCCCGGGCGCGGCGGGCCGTCCCCGGCGGGCGGCGGCGACGCGCCGGAAGAAGGGGCCCTCCACGGTGCGCACCACCATCCCGCGCTGGGCCACGTCGACGAGCAGGTGGCAGACGTCCTCGCACTCCGCCGCGGTGAGGGCCTCGCGGGCGGCGCCGCGACCGACCGCGATGAGGAAGAAGACCTCCCACACGCCCACCCCCGCCGCCAACAGCAGGGCGGCGACGTCCGCCAGCTCCTCGACGTTGCCGGCCATGACCGTCGTGTTCACCTGCACCGTGTACCCCAGGCCTCGCAGCAACGCGATCGCCCCCAGGGTCTGGCCGAGATGGCCCTCCACCCCGCGGGTGCGGTCGTGCGTGGCGGGGAGGGCCCCGTCGAGGCTCACCGACACGCTGCGCACGCCCAGCTCGCGCAGCCCGGCCATGCGCTCGCCGGTGAGCGAGGGCGAGACCGATGGCGAGAGCGCCACCGGAACCCCGCGCTCGCCCGCGTGGCCCACCAGGACCTCGAGGTCGGGGCGCTGCAGGCAGTCCCCGCCGGTGAGGACGAGCACCGGGTGCGGCCGGCCGAAGCGGGTGATCTCGTCGATGAGCCGCAGACCCTCGGCGGTGCTGAGCTCGCCGGGGAGCGGGTGGTGCAGCGCCTCGGCGCGGCAGTGCCGGCAGGCCAGCGGGCAGGCCCGCGTGGTCTCCCAGAAGACCAGGATGGGGCGATCGTCGAAACGCAGGCTCACGGCCCCGGCGCACCTGTTTCCGCGCCGAACGCAGCGGAGACCGCGAGCCGGTCGTGGGAACGGCTCGCGAGATCGTCGAGCACCCCCTGAGCCGCGGTCCGGCCCTGCCGGGCGCAGGCGGACAGGCCCACCCCCTCATAGGCCGCGCCGGCCAGGCGGATGCCCCGCGGGAGGTGCGAGAGGGCGCTCTCGACGAGGGAACGGTGTCCCGGGGCGTACTGGGGGATGGCGTTCGGCCAGCGGGCGACCAGCCGGTCCAGGGGCCCCTGGCGCAGGGGGACGGCGTCGCTCAGCTCGGCGTGGGCCCGCCCGGCCAGCTCGCCGTCGTCCAGCTCCAGGGGCCTGCGATCGCCGATCCCGCCCATCGAGCAGCGGGCAAGCAGGACCCCGTCGCGGGCCAGGTGCGGCCACTTCCGGTCGGTCCACGTGCAGGCGCGGAGCATCCCTCCGTCAGCGCGGCAGGCGAGGAAGCCCGTCCCCCGCGGCTCGCCGGCCACGGCCGTCGCCGGGTAGAGCAGCGCGACCACCGAGACCGGCGCGTAGGCCACCCCGCCGAGGGGTTCGACGCCGGGGACCAGGGGGGCCAGGAGCGCTGAGGCGGCACTCGCGGGGGTCGCCACCACGACGGCGTCGTGGTGGACCGGACGGGAGCCGTCGTCGAGGAGCTGGTAGCCGCCCCCCGCGGCGGGGCGGAGCCCGCGCACCGCGGAATCGAGCCGGATCCGTGCTCCCCGGGCGAGGGCGTCGGCACGCAGGGCCTCCACCAGGGTGGTGAGGCCACCCCGGAGGGTGACCATGCTCGGCGCCACGGCGGGCTGTCCCGAGCGCAGAGCGCGGATCAAGCTGCGCCTGCCGTCCAGGCGCGCGCGCAGCCCGGGCAGCGCGCCGTCGACCCCCAGCGACTCCGCCGTGCCGGCGTAGACACCGCCCACCAGCGGCTCGACGAGCCGATCGACCGCGCCGCGGCCGAGCCGCGTCCCCACCAGGGCGGCGATGCTCACGTCCCCGGGGCACCGGGTGGGGGGCAGGATGAGGTCGAGGCTCAGGCGCCCCAGCTCGGCCACCGAGAGAAGACGGCTCCGCAGGAGGCCCAGCGGATGGACCGGAAGGCCCATGACCAGGCCCCGGGGCAGGGTTCGGAGCCTGCCCCGGCTCCAGATCTGCACGACCCCGTGGGCTGCGGAAACGAGCTCGTCTCCGAGGCCGATCGCCTCGCAGAGCTCGGGCAGGTCCGAGCCGCGGCTGACGAACCCGTCGGGGCCGAGCTCCACCGGGACGCCCGGATCTCCCAGCCACCCGCCGAGGATCTTTCCCCCAAGGCGGGGCGACGCCTCGTGCAGGGTGACGTCGACGAGCCCCGAGCGGGCCAGGTGGTGCAGCGCCACCAGGCCGCTGATGCCCCCCCCCACGACGGCGACGGACGGGCGCCGCGCGCCCCCGATCGGGCGGTCCGGCGCGGGCGCGGTCACCGGCGCGGCCCTCCGGCCTCGACCCAGATGAGCCGTGCCGCGGCCAGCGGCAGGCGCAGCCGGGTGAGTCCGCCGTCGAGGTCGAGCAGCACGTGGTCGTCCAGGGGATGGACGGTCACCTCGGTGCCCGTCCGCATCCCCGCCGCTCCCAGCTCGGAGAGGAGCTGGAACGCCTCGTGCTCGATGATCTCGGAGATCCGGCGCACCCGCGCCGCGGCTCCGGGTTCGAGCTCGGAGAGGGCGATGAGCTCGCCACCGGGGGACTGGCGCCCGGGGATGGGCTGCCCGTGCGGACAGGTGCTGGGCTCTCCCAGCACCCGGTCCAGCCTCTCCAGGACGTCGGCGGACGTCGCGGGGGCCAACCGGTTGGCCTCGGCGTGCGCCGACGCCCAGTCCATTCCCAGGACGTCGGTGAGCCAGCGCTCCACCAGACGGTGGCGGCGAACCACCCCCTCGGCGATCGCGCGCCCGGCCGGGGTGAGGATGACCTGGTGGTCCAGCTCGGTGTGCACCCATCCTCCGGCGCGCAGCCGGCGCAGGCCGATGCTGACCGTGGGCGCGCTCACCTCGAGCCAGTGTGCGATGCGGCTGGGCCGGGTGGGCTCGCCCTCGCCGGCGATGCAGTAGATGGTCTCGAGGTAGCGGTCCACCGCGAGCGTGCGCGTCACCCCGTGCCGGCGCGGCGTGACGGCGGCCGGCGCCTGCGACCGGGCGTACGGCAGGTCCGGGGCCGCTCCCCGAGCCGTGGCGACCCCGCCCGCCACCATCTATCCGCCCGGGGCGGTCTGAGCGCGGCGGATTGCGACCGGGGCTGTGGCGTCGGGTCCCTCGAGGTGCCGGGCGATGCGCTCCAGCAGGCCCCGGACACTGGCCTCGGCGAGGCGGTGAAGGAGCATCCGGTCGGCGCTCCGGCCCAGGGGGCCGAGGGGCGGGACGTAGCTGCCCTGGAAGCTGATCGCGGTCATGCTGTCCCCCATCGGGGTGACCTCGATCTCCGCCTCCATCGCCGGGAAGAGGCTGGTCGCCCCGGCGGCACGCCAGGTCAGCGGCTGGGTGACGCGGTCCGGGCGCACGCTGGGCTCCCCGAGGTCGGCCCACACGCGCTTGCTCACCCGGACCGGGCCGATGGAGGAGAAGACACGCATCGAGAGCTGCTCACCCTCCGCGTAGGCGGCGACCGCCGAGTCGGCGAGCCACCCCGCGCTCGAGGTCGAGAGCTCCCTCTTAACCTCGGCAAAGGGCCGGGCGATCTGCACGAAGTCCGACACCAGCATCGCCTTCAGCATCCGCGCGGTGCGCCGGCCGGAACAGGGGAGAGGGTCATGGGAGAGCTGGGCCGTTCGTCCCGCCCGGGGCGGGACCCTCAGAGCGTGGCCGCCTCGCCCTGGAGGTAGCGGATGACGTCGGACGCGCCGTAGTCGTCGCGGCCGGCGGGGAGGAGGCTCGGGAGCCGGACGAGGTCGTCCCCGCTCGTCACGATGGGCGGCTCCACCGTCCCGTCCTTCTGCACCTGGGCGAACCCGGCGGTCGCGAGCAGGCCGTTGCAGAGGCAGCGTCGCTCCCGTGCCTCGTCGGGGTCGCCGCCCTTGGCGACGAAGGCGGCCACCGGCTCGGCGGCGCAGCGCCAGGTCACGTGGCCCTGGGTGAGGGCCACGGGCTCGCGCAGGTACCCGTTGTCGCAGACGCGGGGGCGGGCGGCGTAGACGTCGGCGCGGGCCACGGTGCGCTCCATCTGCACCACCTTGAAGGGGAACCCGGTGGAGGAGGAGCGCAGGTCGGTCCGGACCCCGGCGCCTCCCCGCCGCGCCGCGTCGAGGACGCGCTGGCGCAGCGCCGGCTCCATCCCGGACTCGCGTGAGTAGGCGAAGAGCGTGCCCACCTGAACCCCGGTCGCGCCGGCCTCGCGTGCCTTGGTGAGGGCCTCGGGCGATCCCGTCCCCCCGGCCAGCCAGAACGGGAGGCCGAGCTCGCGCATCCGCTCGGGGTCGGCCCGGTCGCGCTCGCCGTACACGGGCTGGCCGGTCTCGTCCAGGGTCAGCCGCCCGCGGGGAGGGGCGTTGTGGCCTCCCGCCGTGGGTCCCTCGACCACGAAGCCGTCCACCCTGCCGGTGGAGCGGCGGATCAGCATGGCGGCGAGGGAGGCGGCCGAGACGATGGCCAGGAACGCCGGGCGCGCCAGCCGGCGAGCGCCGTACGTCAACGCCCCCGGGTCGAGGCGCAGGAGCGGCTCGTCCTCGCCCTGCGAGGGGCCGTCATGGAGGCGCAGGGTGGCGGCCCGGCCATCCGCGAACGCGTCGAGCGCGCCGGGGATCTCCCTGGGGATGCCCGCGCCCATCAGCACGCAGTCGACGCCTGCGAGCATCGCCCCATAGAGGGTGGGCAGGGTTGGCGGGCGGACCTTGGTGAGGAGGTTCATCCCGATCGGGCCCGTGTGGCCCTGGCGCGCGAGGGTGACCTCGACGAACGCGGCGAGGACGGTCAGGTCGCGAAGGTGGGGGCGCTCGGCGTGGGTGTGCATGCCCACCCGGCGGTACGGCGTGCCCGGCGCCCGGCCTCCGGGGACGAAGTAGCGGTCCAGCACGCGGGTCGCCACCTCCTGGTCCGGGAAGGCCTCCATCGCCTGGCGCACGTGAGCGCCGGGGTCACCGTCCTGGAGCCGGCGCGCCACCACGCTGTCGATGCACGTCCCCGACACGACGCCCATGCAGGCCGCGTGCGAGGCGACCGTCCGGGCCAGTCGCCATCCCGAGATGGCGACGCCCATGCCGCCCTGGATGATCCGGACGCCGGACAGCCACGCCGTGCCGCTGCGACGGGGGGCCGTCTCGGCAGCCTGCGCTGCTCTGCTCTGCACCTCCTCGCATCTTCCCCGCTGCGGCCGCTGCGCGCATCGGCAACCGTGGCCAACCGCCGACCGGCGCTCTTGGCCAGGATGTCGCCTCCCCCCATCGGGCGGGGCCGCCGCAGCCAGCTCTCGGGCGTGCCGCGTACCCTGGTCCCCGAGGCGCCGCGCCCGACCACCCACACGGCGAGGGTCCCCGCCCCCGGGCCCGGGCAGCGCCGGCCCCCCGCACACGAGGAAGCCGATCCCGATGGATTCCGCGCCACACCACCGCACCGTCCCGGTGGACCTGACCACCTCCTACCTCGGGCTCAGCCTGAGGTCGCCGATCGTCGCCTCCGCCAGCCCGCTCACCGGCGAGGTGGACACCGCCATCCGCATCGCCCGCGCCGGCGTCGGCGCCCTGGTGCTGCCCTCCCTCTTCGAGGAGGAGATCACGGCCGAGGAGCTCGAGACCACCGCCGCCCTGGAGGCCGGCTCCGAGAGCAACCCGGAGGCCAGCGGCTTCTTCCCCGACGTCGAGATGCGCACGCTCGCGGAGCGCTACCTCGCCAACCTGGGTCGCATCCGGCGCGCCGTGGACGTCCCGGTGATCGCCAGCCTCAACGCCACCTCGGTCGGTGCCTGGTGCCGCTACGCGGCGCTGATGGCCGAGGCGGGCGCGGACGCCGTCGAGCTCAACGTCTACCGGGTGGCCGCCGATCCCCGGCTCGACGGCGCCACCATCGAGGTCGCCACCCTGGAGCTGGTCGCCGCGGTGTGCCGGGCGGCCCCGGTGCCGGTCGCCGTCAAGCTCTCGCCCTTCTACTCCGGGCTGTCAAGCTTCGCCGCCCGGGTGGTGCGTGCCGGGGCCGCCGGGCTCGTGCTCTTCAATCGCTTCTATCAACCTGACCTCGACCTCGAGACGATGGAGGTCCGGCCTCGTTTGGAGCTGTCCACGCCCGCCGAGCTGAGGCTGCCGCTGCGCTGGATCGCCATCCTCCGCCCCCAGCTGCCCGGCGGCGTCTCGCTGGCGGCCACCTCCGGGGTCAGCTCCGGAGAGGACGTGGCCAAGGCACTCGCCGTCGGAGCCGACGTGGTGATGACGACCTCGGAGCTCCTCCGCTCCGGCCCGGAGCGTGTCGCGGCCATCACCGCGGAGCTGCGCGGGTGGCTTGCCGGGCACGGCCACGCCTCGGTCGCCGGGCTGCGCGGGCGCGTCTCCAAGGCCACCGCCGGCAGCGGCGAGGCGTTCGAACGAGCCAACTACAGGGCGGTGCTCCGGTCGTGGACGGGTGGCCCCGCCTGACCCGCTGCCGCGGTCCCGGGACCGTCCTCATCGCCCGCGTCCAGGGGGAGCGCGCCCGCGGCTCGCGGCCACGGTGCGCCTCCCGCCCCGCCTCGGGACGCGGCTCTCGGTTTCTCGCGCCGGGCGAGGCCCTTTGGTCCCGGGCATGCCCTGACCACCGCCTCTGGCAGCGGCGGGGGACGAACCGTCACCCTGAGTGCCGGAGATGCCCTCAAGGGAAAGCGACATCGCGACGCCGCGGCTTGTCATCGACGTTGCCGGTCTGCAGAGCCTGATCGACTCTCTGCGTGGCGATGGCTACCGGGTCGTCGGGCCCACGGTGAGGGACGGAGCCATCGTGCTCGCTGAGATGTCCGACGTCGCCGAGCTGCCGCGCGGCTGGGCCGACGACCAGAGGCCGGGCGGCTACCGGCTCACGAGGCGCGAGGACGGGGCCTTCTTCGGTCACTCCGTCAGCGCCGCCACCTGGAAGCACCACCTGTTCCCGCCCGAGGTCGTCTCCTGGCAGGCACGGGTGGACACCGAGGGCATCCACGTCGAGGCCCCGGCGGCACCCGCCCGCTACGCGCTCCTCGGGCTGCGCGCCTGCGACCTGGCCGCGATCGCCGTCCAGGATCGTGTGCTGATGCAGACGGCCCATCCCGACCGCGACTACGCCGCGCGTCGCGAGCGAGCGCTCCTCATCGCGGTCAACTGCGCCGCGCCGTCGGGATCCTGCTTCTGCACGTCGATGGGCACCGGTCCCCGGGCGACGGCCGGTCATGACCTCGCCCTCACCGAGCTGGTCGGCGACGGCGAGGGGCCGGCCCGGTCGGCGCAGGTCCCGGCGGGCGCGGAGCGGAACGATGCAGGGGCGGGCCACCGCTTCCTGGTCGAGGTGGGGTCGGAGCGCGGGGCCGCTGCGATCTCGGCGCTGCGCGCATCGCCGCCGTCCGCGTCCGACCTCGACGCCGCCGCAGCCGTGTGGTCGTCGGCGGCGGCGCGCGTGGATCGCTCGCTGGACACCGCCGGCCTTCCCGGTCTCCTCATGCGCAACCTCGAGCACCCGCGCTGGGACCTGGTGGCCGAGCGCTGCCTCTCGTGTGCCAACTGCACCCTGGTGTGCCCGACCTGCTTCTGCGTCGACCTCAGGGAGGCGGGTGGTCTCGATCCTCGGCACGCGGAGCAGCACCGGGTGTGGGCCTCCTGCTTCAGCGTCGACCACAGCCAGCTCCACGGAGGATCCATGCGCTGGTCGGCACGGGCCCGCTACCGGCAGTGGATGACCCACAAGCTGGCCACCTGGCACGAGCAGTTCGGCACCTCGGGGTGTGTCGGCTGCGGGCGCTGCATCACCTGGTGCCCGGCGGGCATCGACATCACCGAGGAGGCGGCCGCCATCCGCGCCACCGACGGCCTCACCGGGCCGCCCACGAGGGCGAGGGGATGAAGACGATCGCCGAGCTCATCGCCGAGCAGAGGTTCTTCCGCGGGCTGGACCGGGACAGCCTGGACCTGATCGCAGGGTGCGGCCGCAACGTCCACTTCGCGGTGGGCCAGCGCATCCTGACGGCCGGCGAGCCGGCCGACGCCTTCTACCTCCTGCGCAGCGGGAGGGCGGCGCTGGGTTTCTACGTCCCCGAGCGCGGCACGGTGGTGGTGGACACCCTGGGGGGCGGCGACGTGCTGGGCTGGTCCTGGCTCTTCGAACCCTACCGCTGGCAGTTCGACGCCGACGCCCTCGAGCCGGTCTCGGGCGTCGCCTTCGACGCCCGGTGCCTGCGCGACAAATGCGAGGCCGATCCCCGCCTCGGCTACCTGCTGACCCAGGGTTTCGCGCGGGTGATGCTGGGCCGTCTCCAATCCGTCCGTCTGCGCCTCCTGGACGTCTATGGCACTGGCAGCGGAACCCGCTGAACGGCCGAGCGTGCGCGACGAGATGGCCCCGGTCGCGTACCGGGTGACGTCCCGCACCCGCGAGACCGAGGACACGGTGACCATCGGCATCGTGCCCGTGACCGAGTCCATCCCGACCCCGGCAGCCGGGCAGTTCTGCATGCTCTACGCGCCCCGCGTCGGCGAGGTGCCCATCTCGGTGAGCGGCGTCGAGGCTTCGCAGAGCCGGCTGCTGCACACCATCCGTGCGGTGGGGGCCGTCACCAAGGCCCTCTGCGCTCTCGATGTGGGGGACGTCGTCGGGGTGCGCGGGCCGTACGGTACGGCCTGGGGGGTCGAGGCCGCGGCGGGTGGAGACCTGCTGCTGGTCGCCGGGGGCATCGGACTGGCCCCGCTGCGCCCGGTGGTGCACGAGGTGCTGCGCCGTCGCCGTCGCTTTCGTCGCGTGACCCTGCTGGTGGGCGCCCGATCTCCCGATGAGATGGTCTTCCGCGGTGAGATCGCGAGCTGGCAGGCCAGCGCGCGCATGGAGGTCAGGACCACCGTCGACTACGCCACCGCGGCCTGGAAGGGGGACGTCGGGGTGGTGACCACGTTGATCGAGCGCCTCACCATCGATCCCGAGGTGACGGTGGCCATGGTCTGCGGCCCCGAGGTCATGATGCGCTTCGCCGCCGCCGGGGTCATGGCCCAGGGGGTTGCGCCGCAGCGGGTTCTGGCCTCCCTGGAGCGAACCATGCAGTGCGGCATCCGGCGCTGCGGGCACTGCCAGCTCGGTGGTCTCTTCATCTGCTCGGAGGGACCGGTCCTGCCCTGGTCGAGGGTGGCGCCGCTGCTCGCCCGGAGGGAGCTGTAGCCATGCAGAGCACCCGCCGGCCCAAGCTCGCGGTCTGGAAGTTCGGCTCCTGCGACGGCTGCCAGCTCTCTCTCCTCAACTGCGAGGATGAGCTGCTGACGCTCGCCGGCGCGGTCGAGATCGCCTACTTTCTGGAGGCGTCCACCGCCGTGACCGAGGGACCCTACGACCTCTCCCTGGTCGAGGGATCGGTGACCACGCCCCACGACGCGGAGCGGATCCAGGAGGTGCGAGCCACCTCCCGCCACCTCGTCGCCATCGGCGCCTGCGCCACCGCCGGCGGCATCCAGGCGCTGCGCAACCTGGCCGACGTGGGGGAGATGACGCGCACGGTGTACGCGCATCCCGACTACATCTCCACGCTGGAGAGCTCCACCCCCATCGCGGCCCACGTTCCGGTCGATTTCGAGCTGCGCGGGTGCCCCGTCAGCAGGCACCAGCTCCTCGAGGTGGTGAGCGCCTTCCTGGCCGGGCGCAAGCCCCTGGTGCCCGCGTACAGCGTCTGCCAGGAGTGCAAACGTCGCGGCAACGTCTGCGTGACCGTGGCCCACGGCACACCCTGCCTGGGACCGGTGACACAGGCCGGCTGCGGTGCCATCTGCCCCAGCTTCCACCGGGGCTGCTATGGATGCTTCGGTCCCACGGAGACGCCCAACACGGCGGCCCTCAGCGACGTGCTGCGCTCGTGCGGGATGAGCGGCCCGGAGCTGGTCCGCATCTTCCGGACGTACAACACCGGCGCCCCCGCTTTTGCGGCGGCCAGCGCCGCCGCCGAGAAGCGAGGAGGGCCGCGATGACCCACCAGACCCGCGACCTGAGCCTCGAGGCACTCAGCCGCGTCGAGGGCGAGGGGGCCATGCATGTGGTCATCGATGGCAAGACCGTGACCGATCTCAGGCTGCAGATCTACGAGCCGCCCCGCTTCTTCGAGGCGTTCCTGCGCGGGCGCGCCTACACCGAGCCTCCCGACATCACCGCCCGCATCTGCGGCATCTGTCCCGTCGCTTACCAGATGAGCGCGTGCCAGGCGATCGAATCAGCCTGCGGCGTGGTGGTGGACGAACCCCTTCGCGCGCTCCGGCGGCTGCTCTACTGCGGCGAGTGGATCGAGAGCCACGTGCTCCACATCTACCTCCTGCACGCCCCCGACTTCCTGGGCGCGGGAAGCGCCCTGGAGCTGGCCCGCGAGCATCGCGATGTGGTGGAGCGGGCGCTGCGCCTCAAGAAGGTGGGCAACCACATCATGGACGTGGTGGGCGGGAGGTCGGTCCATCCCGTCAACGTGCGCGTGGGCGGCTTCTACCGCGTTCCCACCCTCTCCGAGCTGCGCGGTCTGCTCGACGAGCTGCGCTGGGCCCGCGACGCCGCCCTGGAGACGGTGCGCTGGGTCTCCACCTTCACGTTCCCCGACCTCGAGGTGGCCCACGAGATGGTGGCCCTCCGGCACCCCTCGGAGTACGCGGTCGTCGACGGGCGCGTCGCCTCCGATCGCGGTCTCGACATCCCGGTGGACGCCTTCCTCGACCATTTCGAGGAGGAGCACGTCGCCCACTCCACCGCGCTCCACGCCCACCGGAAGGGGGGAGGGCGCTACCTGGTGGGTCCCCTCGCCCGTTACACGGTGAACCACGACCGTCTCCCCGCGCTCGCGCGCGAGGCGGCTGCGGACGCGGGTCTGGGGCCGGAGTGCCGCAACCCCTTCCGCAGCATCGTGGTGCGAGCGGTCGAGACCCTCGCCGCCTGCGACGACGCCATCGGCCTCATCGAGGGGTACGAGGAGCCGGAGCGCCCGGCCGTGCCCGTCGAGCCCCGGGCCGGCGTGGGCCACGGCATCACCGAGGCGCCCCGCGGTCTCCTCTATCACCGCTACGAGCTGGACGAGGACGGCGCCGTCCTGAGCGCGGTCATCGTGCCCCCCACGGCCCAGAACCAGGACGCCATCGAGAGCGATCTGCGCCGTGTCGTGGTGGAGAACCTCGGGCTTCGGGACAGTGCCCTGCAGCACCTCTGCGAGGAGGCCATCCGCAACTACGACCCCTGCATCTCCTGCTCGGCGCACTTCCTCGACGTGACCGTCGAGCGGCGATGAGCGCCGCCCCCCGGGTCGTGGTCATCGCCGTCGGAAACCCCATGCGTCGCGACGATGGCGCCGGGATGGCCGTGCTGGAGCGTGCCCGTCCGAGCCTGCCCGAGGGCGTGCGGGCGCTGTCCTGCGGCGGCGACCTCACCGATCTCCTCGACCTCTGGTCCGAGGCGGATGTGGCCGTGCTGGTGGACGCTGCCCGCTGGCGGGGCTGCGTCCCCGGCGAGGTGACCTGGGTCGACGACGCCGGGCGCGGCGCCGACCGCCTGAGTGGCCGGAGCGCGGGGCTCGACACCCACGGTATCGGGGTCGCCGAGATGATCCGGCTGGCCCGGACCCTGGAGCGGCTTCCCGCGCGCGTCGATCTGCTCGCGCTCGCGGCCGGGGATGACGCGCAGGGGGAGGGGCTCTCCCCCGCCGTCGAGAGCGCCGTCGGTCCGGCGGCCGACCTCCTGGTGACGCGCCTGCGCGCCCTGGCCGGGGCCTGACCGCGCGGCGACCCCGGGCGCCGTCGCCGGATCCGCGCCGGCGGCCGGTGACCGGCGCCGGGGGGGTCCGGTCGCACCGGTCGCCGCGGGTGAAGGGCACATGTCGGTGGGGCCCTTGGTCACCCTCCCACGTGAGCGTGGGCACCGCCGGCCTGGGCGCAACCGTCGCACAGGGTGCGGACCACCGGCCGATGCGCTCTCCTCGCCGCGGCGCCATCATGATCGCGGGGCGGCCCCGCCCCGCTCATCACCCCGCCGCACCAGCCATGACGATCCACCGTCTCGCCATCATCTGCCCCAGGTGCTCCACCAGGCACTTCCTGGAGGCGGCGGGCGCCGACGTCGAGCTGCTCTCGATGTCGATCCGGTGCCGGGGCTGCGGTGAGGAGCTGCTGGTCGCCGGGAGCCAGACTCCGGTGATGCGGGTCGCCTTCCCGCCGGCCTCGGGGATCGGGATCCCCGAGCCGGCCTGGTACCGGAGCCTCTGGTCCGGCTGAGCCGGGCGGGCCGTTCGCATCCCCGCCCTCGGCGCCGGGACCACCTTGCCGGGTTCGCCGGCGGTGTGAGAGCCTTCCGAGGAGGCCGGACCTGCGCCGGCTCACCGCCATCCTCCCCCGCGCCCGCCGCGCGACGGGACGCTCGCGCCGGAGGTCACGGCATCACCGTCCCACCGCCATGATCAGCCCCGGTTTGCGTCGCTGAGCCGTGCCCATCCGGCGCCGTCGTCTGCGCGTGGAGGGGGTGGTCCAGGGAGTCGGCTTCCGTCCCTTCGTCCACGCGCTGGGCACCCGCATGGGGCTCACCGGGCTGGTCGGCAACGACACGACCGGCGTGGTCATCGAGGTGGAGGGCTCCGCCTCCACCCTGGACGCGTTTGTGCGCCGGCTCCGCGAGGAGGCACCCCCGCTCGCCGTCATCGACAGCATCGAGAGCCACACCGTGGAGCCCGAGGGCGGGTCCGGGTTCGTCATCGCTCCGAGCGACCCGGTGGGGGAGCGCCAGACCCTGATCTCGCCCGACACCGCCACCTGTGAGGACTGCCTGCGCGAGCTGTTCGACCCCCGGGATCGCCGCCACCGCCATCCCTTCATCACCTGCACCAACTGCGGCCCGCGGTTCACCATCATCCGCGACGTCCCCTACGACCGGGCGGCCACCACCATGGCCGGCTTCGCCATGTGCCGCGACTGCGAGCGCGAGTACCGGGACCCCGGCAACCGTCGCTTCCATGCCCAGCCGGTCTGCTGCCCGCGGTGCGGACCGTCTCTGCGGCTGGTCGACGGGCGCGGAGCCACCCTCGCCGGCGATCCCCTCGATACCGCCGTCTCCCTGCTGCGCGATGGCGGCGTGCTCGCGGTGAAGGGGCTGGGTGGCTACCATCTCGCCGCGCTCGCGGGCTCGGAGCCGGCGGTGGCGGCACTGCGCTCACGCAAGCACCGTGAGGACAAGCCGTTCGCGGTCATGGCCGCAGACCTCGACGCGGCGCGCCTGCTCGGCGAGATCGGCGACGCGCAGGCGCGGGCTCTCACCTCCCCGCGCCGGCCCATCGTGCTGCTGCGACGCCATGCGGGCGGCGCGGTGGCCCCCTCGGTCGCGCCCGGCAACCGCTCCCTCGGGGTGATGCTTCCCTACACCCCGGTTCACCACCTGATGGCGCGCGACCTGGCCGAGCCGTTCGTCCTCACGAGCGGCAACGTCTCCGACGAGCCCATCGCCTACGGCGACGAGGATGCGCTCCGCCGCCTTGCCGGCATCGCCGACGCCTTCCTCACCCACGACCGTCCCATCCACGTGCGCACCGACGACTCCGTGGTCCGCGTGGTGGCGGGGCGCGAGACCGCCCTCCGCCGCTCCCGCGGATTCGTCCCTCAGCCGGTGACCCTGGCCCGCCCCTTTCCCCGCCCGGTGCTGGGCTGCGGGGCGGAGCTGAAGAGCACCTTCTGCCTGGCCAAGGGGCACCGCGCCTTCGTCTCCCACCACATCGGGGATCTGGAGAACTGGGAGACCCTGCGCTCCTACCGGGAGGGCATCGACCACTTCATGCGCATCTTCGACATCCGGCCCGAGCTGGCAGCGCACGATCTCCATCCCGACTACCTCTCCACCAAGCACGCCCAGGGGATGGCGGACGTGGAGCGGATCGCGGTGCAGCATCACCACGCCCACATCGCGGCCTGCCTCGCCGACAACGGGGAGCCGGGCCCCGTCATCGGGGTCGCCCTCGACGGCCTCGGGTACGGGCTCGATGGCTCCATGTGGGGCGGCGAGATCCTCGTCGCCGACCTCACCTCATTTCGCCGCGCGGGGCACCTCTCTCCGGTCCGCATGCCGGGAGGCGCCATGGCCATCCGGGAGCCGTGGCGGATGGCGGCGGCCCACCTCGACGCCGCCTTCCGTGGCGACGTGCCCTCCGGCCTGCGGGTCGCGCAGGCGCACGCCGAGCGCTGGGGAGCGGTCGTCGCCCTGGCCCGTGGCGGGGTCGCCAGCCCTCTCACGACCAGTGCCGGCCGGCTCTTCGACGCCGTCGCGGCCATCCTCGGGGTCAGGGACACGATCCACTACGAGGGTCAGGCGGCGGTGGAGCTGGAGCAGGTCGCCGAGCCCGGGGAGAGCTCCGCCTACACGGTCGCGGTCAGCGGCGGCGATCCCTGCGAGGTGGCCTCGGGGGACCTGGTCCGCGCCGTGGTCGCCGACCTCCGGGCCGGGGTCGCGGTGCCGCTGATAGCGGCCCGTTTCCACAACGGCCTGGCCATGGCTGTGCTGTCCGCCTGCCTGCGCGTGCGCGAGCGCAGCGGTCTCGCGGTGGTCGCGCTCTCGGGTGGCGTCTTCCAGAACCTCCTCCTCACCGAGAGGGTGGCCGGCCTGCTGAGCGGCGGCGGCTTCCGCGTGCTCACCCACGCGCGGGTGCCTCCCAACGACGGGGGGATCAGCCTCGGGCAGGCGGTCATCGCTGGGGCGCGGGACGCCGCCGGGCTGCTCTGACCCGCCACCAGCGGGGCCTCACCCGCCCCGGGTCACCCCGACGATCTCGACGCCCGTGCCCACCTCACGGGGCGACGGCTCGCCGCAATGGGGGCAGACGACCAGGTGCCCCGCGATGTCCTCGGGCGACACCGCGTAGGCGCTCCCGCACCGCGCGCACTCGCGCCGGTCCGGGAGGTCCTCCACCTCGAGGCGCGAGCCGGCGAGCGGCGTGCCCGCCGTGAGCACCCCGTAGGCCTGCCGCAGGGCGGCCGCCGAGTAGATCGGGCTGGCCCGGACGCGCACCTCTGCGACGTCCTGGGCGGGGTCCGCGTCGCGAAGCAGGCGGGCGACGAGCGCCTTGATGGCGTGGTAGTCGTGCATGCCTCACCTCCTCGGCCCCGCCCCAGTCTATCGCCCGCCGGGGCCCCTCCCGGGCCCCGGCCCCGGCCCCGCGGGCCCGTTTCGCTCAATACCCCCGGAGGTATGATGACCGCAGGAATAATACCCTGGCGGGTATCCATGCTGGAGGCACCATGTCCACCATCGCCCTGAACGAGAAGACCTTCACCGAAACCGTGAGCCGGGATGGCATCGTCCTGGTCGACTTCTGGGCAGCCTGGTGCGGGCCGTGCCGCGCCTTCGGGCCCGTGTTCGATGCCGCGTCCGGTGAGCACCCCGACATCGTCTTCGGCAAGGTGGACACGGACGCGGAGCCCGGTCTCGCCGGGTCGCTCGGCATCATGTCCATCCCCACCCTGATGGCTTTCCGCGACGGCATCCTGGTCTTCTCCCAGCCGGGCGCCCTGCCGGCGGCGAGCCTGGCCAAGCTGATCGACGCGGTTCGCGGCCTGGACATGGCGGACGTGCGACGCCAGGTCGAAGAGGCCAGCGCCGCCACGAGAAGCGCGTGAGCGGCGGGACGGCTCCCGCGCTCCGGGGAGACGGGCGTGCAGCTTGACGAGCCCGCGACCCACGAGGTGGTCCGGCGGCTCCGCCGCGCCGAGGGGCAGCTCCGGGGCGTCATCCGCATGCTGGAGGAGGGCCGCGACTGCGCGGACGTGGTCACCCAGCTCTCCGCGGTGTCGCACGCGGTCGACCGGGCCGGGTTCCGGCTCATCGCCACCGGTCTCCAGCAGTGCCGCGACGCGTCGCGGGACGGTGGGGCGGCCGCCACCGATGAGGAGCGGCTCGAGCGCCTCTTCCTCTCGCTGGCATGAGCGCCGGGGCGGGGCGGCCCGGCCACCGGCTCAGCCCAGGTAGCGTCCGATCGCGTCGGTGAGCTCCCGGATCTTCTCCGCGTGGGTGCCCTCCCGGACGGAGTCGACGACGCAGTGGCTGACGTGGTCGTCGAGGAGGGCCAGCGCCACCTTGTCGAGCGCCGCCTTCACCGCCGTCACCTGGGTGAGGACGTCGATGCAGTAGCGGTCCTCGTCCAGCATCCGCTGGAGACCGCGCACCTGCCCCTCGATCCTCGCCAGCCGGGCCTGGAGCGAGGCCCTGTCGGCGCTGTACCCGGGTGCCGCCATGGAGGCCCCTCAGCCCCCGACCGGGTAGCCGATCTCGTCGAGCCGGGCGCGGATCGCGGGCTCCCCGGTGACCGTGTCGTCGTAGGTGACGTGGACCGTCCTGGTGGGCACCTCCACCTCGACCACCCCGACCCCCTCGAGCGTGGGGAGCTCGGTCTCGATGGTGTGCTTGCAGTGGTCGCAGCTGATGTCGGGGGCGATCAGGTTGAGGGCCGGCATGTCATCTCTCCGTGTGGGTGGGTGCGGGTGATCCTGGTGGGGTGGTCGGGGTCAGACGGCGATGGCGGGCTCCCCGGCCGTGATCTGGGCCGCCGACCGCTGCGCCGGGTTGCCGAAGCGCCGCAGGCGCAGGGCGTTGAGGACGACGCTCACGGAGCTGCAGGCCATCGCCAGGGCGGCCCAGATCGGCGGCAGGATGCCGACGGCGGCGAGCGGCACCAGGAGCACGTTGTAGCCGAAGGCCCAGGCCAGGTTCTGCCGGATCGTCCGCAGCGTGGCGCGGGAGAGCGCGATCGCGAGGCTCACGGCCTCGATGTCGCCGTGGACGATGGTGATGTCCGCCGCGGCCATGGCCACCCCGGTCCCGCTCGCCATGGCGATGCCCACGTCGGCCAGGGCCAGGGCGGGGGCGTCGTTGATGCCGTCTCCCACCATGGCCACCGGGCCGTGAGCCGCGCGCAGCTCGCGCACGAGCGCCGCCTTGTCCTGCGGGCGGAGCTCCGCGCGGACCTCGGGGATCCCCGCCTCGGTGGCGATCGCCTCCGCGCTGGCCCGCACGTCCCCGGTGGCCAGCACGACGTGGAGGCCCAGCGCGCGCAGGCGCTCCACGCCGCGGGCGCTGTCCGGTCGCAGGGGGTCCGCGACCGAGATCACCGCCGCCACGCGGCCGTCGACCGCCACTCCGAACGGGCTCCGGGCACGCTGGGCCGCGGCGTCCGCGAGGGACGTGCCGGCGCCGGTCTCCGCCCCGATCTCAGCGAGCCAGCGCATCGACCCGACGGCGACCTCCGAGCCGTCCACGCGGCCCCGCACGCCGCCGCCGGGGACCGCCTCGATGCCCTGGGCAGCAGGGAGCGGTCCGGCGGGGGCCGCATTCACCACGGCCCGCGCCAGCGGGTGCTCCGACGCCTGCTCGATCGCCGCCGCCAGGACCAGCGCCCGCCGCACGTCCGCGCCACCCACCGGCGACACGTCGACGACGGCAGGCGTCCCCAGGGTCAGCGTGCCCGTCTTGTCGAAGACCACGGCCCGCAGGGCGCGGATCCGCTCCAGTGCCTCGCCGCCGCGGATGAGCAGGCCCATCTCCGCGCCGCGGCCGGTGCCGACCATCACCGCGACCGGGGTGGCGAGGCCCAGGGCGCACGGGCAGGCCACCACCAGCACCGCCACCGCCGGGACCATGGCGTTCACGAAGCCGTGCCCGCTCAGCATCCAGCCGGCAAAGGTGGCGAGTGCCGCGAGCAGGATGGCCGGCACGAAGACGGACGAGACCCGGTCGGCGAGGCGCTGCACCGGCGCCTTCTCCGTCTGTGCCCGCTCCACCAGGGCGAGGATCTGGCTGAGAACGGTGTCGGCGCCGACCCTGGTGACGCGCAGCACCAGGGGGACCGTCCCGTTGATCGTGGCTCCCACGGCGTCGTCTCCGCGGCGCTTGCTGACCGGAAGGCTCTCCCCGGTGAGCATGGACTCGTCGACGCTTCCGGTCCCGTCCACGACCGTCGCGTCGGTCGGGATCCGCTCGCCGGGGCGGACCTGGAGGACGTCGCCCACCCGGAGCGTCTCGGCGGGGACGTCCATGGCCTGTGCCTCGGCCCAGCGATCCGCGGAGGCGGCCCGTGCCAGCAGGTGGGCGGTGCGCGGCTGCAGCCCGGCCAGGGCCTCGATGGCATCCCCCGCCCGGCCGCGGGCGACGATCTCGAGGAGCTTGCCGACGCTGATCAGCGTGACGATGAGCGCGGCGACGTCGAAGTACGTGGTCCGCCCGGGGAGCGCGAAGATGGCGACCGCCGAGTACACGAAGGCCACGCTCGATCCCAGCGACACCAGGGTGTCCATGTTGGCGGTGAGGTGCCGGGCCGTGGCCAGCGCCCCGCGGTGGAAGATCCAGCCCACCCACCCCCAGACGGGGAGGGCGAGCGCGAGCTGCACGTACGGGGACCAGCGTGCGGAGCCGAACCCGTAGCTGAGGACCACGACGGCCACGCTGAGGGCGGCTCCGACCGCCACGCGCCCGGCGCGGGCCCGGATGGAGGAGCGGCGCCGGGCGCGCCGCTCCTCCGCCTCCTCGCGCGGGCTCTTCCGGCCCACGAGGGGTTCCGCGCCGTACCCGGCCGCGGCCACCGCGGCAACCAGGCGGGCCGCGTCCACCGGGGTGGAGAGGACCACGTCGGCCATCTCCGTGGTGAGGTTGACGCTCGCCGAGCCGACCCCGTCGACGCTGCCCAGGGCGCGCTCCACCCGGCGGACGCAGGAGGCGCAGGTCATCCCGCTGATGGCGAGCTGGAGGTGCCCGCCCGGCTCGGCGGGAGCGGTCGCCTCGGCCCGGACCGAGTACCCGGCGGCGCCGACGGCCCGAGCGGCCGCCTCCCGGACCCGATCCGGGCTGGCCGTCGGGGCGAGGGTGACCAGAGCCCTCTCGGTCACCAGGTTGACGCTCGCGATCCGGACGTCGGGAAGCCCGGTCAGAGCCCGCTCCACGCGGCGGACGCACGAGGCGCAGGTCATGCCCTCGATCTCGAGCTCGATCTGCTCGGCGGGCGGGGCGGTGTCGGCCATGGGCCCATAATACCCTTACAGGGTATGTGTATGTAAGGGCATCCGCGGGCTGGCGGCGCGCCCCCCGCCGCCGAGCGGGCGCGGAGGTCCGCGAGCGGGCGGCCGCATCCTCGCGCGCCGGCCCGTACCATGATCGGCCGTGCTGGCCTGGATGGACCTCGAGATGACCGGCCTCGACCCCGCGCGCGACGTGATCGTGGAGATCGCCACGCTCATCACCGACGATGAGCTCGCGGTGGTGGCGGAGGGCCCGGACATCATCGTCCACGCCGACGCGGCCCAGCTCCGGCGGATGGACGGCACCGTCCGCGCCATGCACACGGCGTCCGGCCTCCTGGACGCCATCGCGGCGTCGTCGACGTCCCTCGAGGAGGCGGGCCGGCTCACCCTGGAGTTCCTTCGGCGGCACATCCCGGCACCGCGGACCGTGCCGCTCTGCGGCAACTCCATCGGCACCGACCGCCGCTTCCTGGCGGCGCAGCTGCCCGAGATCGAGGCGTTTCTCCACTACCGGTCGGTCGACGTGTCGAGCATCAAGGAGCTCTGCCGCCGCTGGTACCCGGACGTGCTGCTGCGAGCTCCCGCCAAGGCGGAGACGCACCGGGCCCTCGACGATGTTCGCGAGTCGGTCGCCGAGCTCCTCTACTACCGCGCCACCATCTTCGCCGCGCGATGATCCGCGGCGCCGCCTCGCCGGCCGGCCGCCGCCGGCCCCGAGCCGAGGCCCTCGCGGAGCGCGCCGTGCTGGACCATAATGCGCAGACACGGATGGCAGAGCTCAGGATCGACGGGGACGACCTCGTGCTTCACCTCACCCCCGCGGAGAAGCTCGAGGGGGTGCACGCCGATCTGCGCGCCCCGCGCTCGTCGGTGCGGTCGGTCGAGGTGCTGGACAACGCCCACGAGCCGGCGGATCACGGCTTCAAGGTCGGCGGACGCCTGCCCGGCGTCTTCGAGGTGGCGAGCATCACGGGCGGTGGTGAGCGCCTCTTCGCCGCCGTTCACCACAACACCCCGCGGGGGGTGCGGATCGTGTTCGAGGGCGCCGACTACGACGCCTGGATCGTCGGCTGCGCCGACCCCGAGTCCGTCAAGCGCCAGATCGAGTAGCCCTCGCGCGGCGGTGACGGCGCCTCAGTGGCGCGCGTGCTGTCCCGCCGGTGGATGGTGCGGGTACCCCCCGGGGCCGGGCGGCAGCGTCCGCCGGCTCAGTCCCACCGTCGGAGCCGCCGGCGTCGCCTCGATCAACCTGACCAGCGCCGCGCTGACGGCCAGGGTCACGGCGAAGCCGGCGAGGGCGCTGCTCGCGACCACCCACGGGTCGCCGCTGCCGAGCTCGGACCCGAGGAGCGCGGCGGTCACGGTGTTCAGCACCAGCGGGTGGACGATGTAGATGCCCAGGCTCCATCCGCTCAACCGCCGGACGAGCCCCGCGAGCGCGGGGAACGGTGTCAGCGCACGTTCGCCGGCGCTCGCGGCGACGATGAGCACGCCGAGCACGAGGGGGGCGAGCGCCGGGTCGAGGAAGGCGCCCGTGCCCTGGTCGAACTGGCCGTTCGCCGCCGAGCTGAGCGGTGACCACACGGCCAGCACGGCTCCGCCCGCGACGGTGATCGCGCCCCCGATCAGCCGGCGCGGGGACGCCCGACCATCACCGGGCAGCCACCGGCTGGCGGCGATTCCCACCCCGAAGTAGCCGATCCAGTAGGGGAAGAGCAGGAAGCCGAACCAGAGGGTCGGCACCGCGGCGAGGCTGTGCGCGCCCATCGGCCAGGCGAGGCGCTGCACCTGGAGCCCCGTCTGGATCAGCATCGCTAGGCCCGCCCAGCGCCACAGGTGCCGCCTCGGCCAGATCGTGAAGACCAGGTACATCTGGGGTATGAGCAGCAGGAACCAGAGGTGACCCGCGCCGTACTCCCACCAGTTCCCCGCTCCGCCCGCTCGCGACACCTGACCGGTCGCGGTCAGCCCGAGCAGGAACAAAACCGGTGCCCAGGCGATCCAGGGCACCAGGGTTCGGGAGAATCGATGGCGCAGGAAGCCCATCCCCCGGGGGGTGTGCGCGTACCGGTGCTGGAGCAGCAGCCCGCTCACGATCACGAACAGCGGCAGGGCGAAGCGGGTGAGCTGCTGCATCTCCGTCCAGGGGGCGCGGGAGGGCGTCCATGCGAGCACATGGGTGCCGATGACGGCGAACGCCGCCACCACGCGAAGCACGTCGGCAGCGACGATTCGCCGGCGCCCGTCCGGGAGGCTCCCCTCCACGGTCGGTGCGCGGTCCCTCGCGCCGTCGACCGGGCTCATGCCCGGCATGGGGCTCCGCCGCTCGCGGGTGACCTCGGAGTGCTGTCCGATCACGCCGGTGGTCGTACTCGCTGCAAGCAGGCGTGCTGGCGGAGCGCGGGGTCGCTGCGCGCGGAGGTGTGGTCCATGCCGGAATGCCCTCGGTGAAGACGGAACGCGAGCCCGGATCGACGCGGCCCCCTCGCGTGCCCGCGTCAGACGCAGGTGCACCCCGTCTGGTCGGCACACCCGCGGCAGCAGTAGCTGTCGCCGTCCGCGGTCACGTGACCCCTCCCGCCATCCTCCTTCCACAGGCGCTCGGGGAGCCCGCACCCGGGGCACAGGCGTGCTTCGATGGGACCGGTCGCAGTGTCATAGATGATCGTGGGCGCTGCGTACGGCGAGGTGAGATGGGTCATCTCCTCTGCCCTCCGTGCGAGGTGGCGCATGACCACGAGCTCGTGGGACCTCTCACCACCCTAGCACGCGCGTACCCCGCGCGTCGCCCCGCGCCTCGCGGTCCCCTGCGGTGTCAGCAGATGCGGGGGAGCTGGTCGCCCACCAGCATGTCGACGATGCGCTGGCCCCCGAACTCGGTGTCGACCAGGACCATGGCAGCGGGGTCTCCCTCCACCCGGCCGATGACGGCGGCCGCCTCCCCCTGGGGGTGGGAGCGCAGTGCTCGGGCCGCGGCGTCCGCCTGCTCGGCCGGCACCACCGCCACGAAGCGTCCCTCGCACGCCACGTAGAGGGGGTCGATGCCGAGGATCTCCGAGGCGCCGCGCACCTCGGGGCGCACCGGGATGGCGCCCTCGTCGAGCACCACCGCGACCTCTGAGGCCAGGGCCAGCTCGTTGCAGATGGTCGCCACGCCACCCCGGGTCGCGTCCCGGATGAACCGGGTCGCGGGCGCGGCGTCGAGCAGCAGTCCCACCAGCTCGGTGAGGGGCGCCGTGTCGCTGCTCAGCTCCGCCGAGATGCCCAGCTCTCCACGCGCGAGCATCACGGTGATGCCGTGGTCCCCGATCGGCCCCGAGACGATGACGCGGTCCCCGGGCTGGGCCGCCGCCGCCGAGAGCCGCACCGGTCGCTCGAGGAGCCCCACCCCGGCGGTGTTGATGAAGCAGGAGTCGGCCTTGCCCCGCTGCACGACCTTGGTGTCGCCCGTGACCACCTGCACCCCCGCGCGCCGCGCGGCGGCTGCCATGGAGGCGACGACGCGACGGAGGTCGGCGACGGGGAAGCCCTCCTCCAGGACGAAGCCCGCCGAGAGGTAGAGCGGTCGCGCCCCCGACACCGCGAGGTCGTTGACGGTGCCGTTCACGGCCAGGTCGCCGATGTCGCCCCCCGGGAAGAAGAGGGGGGAGACCACGAAGGTGTCGGTGGTGAAGGCGAGCCGCGCCCCGCCGGCCGTGAAGATCGCCTGGTCCTCGAGCGGCTCGAGGAGGGGGTTGCGGAACGCGTCCAGGAAGACGGCGTCGATGAGGCTGTGGGTCGCGCGCCCTCCCGAGCCATGGGCCAGCGTGATGCGTTCGTCCGCGACGCGGGCCGGGCGGCGGCGGATGCGGTCGATCCGCTCCAGGACGTCGTCCTCGCTCCTCTCGCTCATGCCGGGGCCGCCTCGCGGAGGCGCCGGCGCTGGAACCGTCCGAAGTTGTAGTAGGCGGCACAAGCCCCCTCCGAGGAGACCATGCAGGTCCCGATCGGACGCTCCGGAGTGCACGCGGTGCCGAAGACGCGGCACTCCCACGGCTTGATGGCGCCGCGCAGCACCTCTCCGCACTGGCAGGCCTGGGGGTCGGGCACCCGCGTCTGGGGCAGCTCGAAGAGCCGCTCAGCGTCGAGATGCGCGTACTCCTCGCGCAGGCGCAGCGCCGAGTCCGGGATCCAGCCCAGGCCCCGCCACTCGAAGGTGGCGCGCGGCTCCATCACCCGGTCGATGGCCCTCAGGGCGCGCGGGTTGCCCTCCCAGGGGACCACCCTCGTGTACTGGTTCTCGACCGCGGCCCGGCCCTCGCTCAGCTGGGCCAGCAGCATCTCGATGGACTGCAGGACGTCGAGCGGCTCGAACCCCGACACCACCAGGGGCTTCCGGTGCTCCTCGGCGATGAAGCGGTAGGGTTCGCAGCCGATCACGGTGGAGACATGCCCGGGGCCGATGAAGCCGTCGATGCGCAGGTCCGGCGCGGCCAGGATGGCGCGCATCGCCGGTATGACCAGGACGTGGTTGCAGAAGACCGAGAAGTTGGGGATGCCCTCCGCGGCGGCGCGGAGCACCGTCATGGCGGTCGACGGGGCGGTGGTCTCGAACCCGATGGCCATGAAGACCACCCGCCGGTGGGGGTTCTCCCGCGCCACCCGCAGCGCGTCGAGCGGCGAGTACACCATCCTGATGTCGCAGCCCCGCGCCTTGGCGTCGAGGAAGGAGCCGCGGCCCCCGGGCACCCGCAGCAGGTCGCCGAACGAGGTCAGGATCACGCCCTCCTGCTGGGCCATCCACACCGCGTCGTCCACCCGCCCCATGGGGATCACGCAGACCGGGCAGCCGGGGCCGTGCACCAGCTCGACCTCGGGGGGCAGGTAGCCCTCGATGCCGTGCTTGTAGATGGTGTGGGTGTGGCCCCCGCAGATCTCCATGAGACCGCGGCGGCGCCCCGGCTCGCAGTGGCGGGCGATGCGCGCCGCCAGCGCCTGGGCCTTCTCGCGATCGCGGTACTCGTCGACGAAGCGCAATCGCGGCCCCCGTCAGCCGGGACGCGTGGAGGAGAGAGCGCGCAGCTCGTCGCGATACGCCTGGCCCATCTCCTCCAGGTAGGCGAGGGTCGCCTGCGCCTCCTCCTCATCGATGCGCGCGAGCGCGAACCCGACGTGGATGAGCACCCAGTCACCGGGGCCCAGCCCCTCCTCCTCGAGGAGCAGGACGTTCACCTGCCGGCGGGCGCCCGCGACGTCGACGGTCGCCATGCCGGGGCGCTCCGCGTCCAGCTCGATGATCTCTCCCGGGATGCCGAGGCACATGCTCAGGCGCCCACCACGGCGATGGCCTCACCGGCATGCACGAGAACCGTGTCCCCGGGGCGGGCGTCGACGAGGGCGACGCTCACCGTCTCCTGCTCGGATCCCACCTCCACCCGGGCCAGGCCGGCGCCATCCACCTCCAGCACCCGGCAGGTCACGGCCGCGTCGGAGCAGGTGATGCACGCGGCGGCGTCGCACGGCGGCGAGCCGGCCGCGGCGCCGGTCGCTCGGCTCGTGATCCGCCCGTCCATCACCCCGATGCTACGGCCGCCACCGCCCCTTGGGGCAGGGCCGGAGGGCCCATGCCGGCAGGGACCGGAGCCCCGGGGCCGGCCCCGATGGGGCCCTCGTCACCTTCACGGAGGGATCTCAGCCCCCTCCGGCCGGAGCCGCCCTGCCGGTGCACCGGCCCCCCCGGACGTGACCGATGGCCCTTTACGCCGTGCCTCGGCGGGGTCAGCGTGATGCTGAGGGGGGAGGCCCCCGCGAACCTCCGCACCCGCAGAGGAGGTGTGAGATGGATGGCAAGGGGATGGTGGTGACGGCCTTCGTCGCCGGCTCAGCGCCGCGCGACCGCGAGGCGGCGCCGGTCGGTCGCGGGGAGGAGAAGGAGCGCGTCGTCCGTGACGTGATGACCTCGCCCGTGGTGACCGTCCCTCCCGACACGCCCGTCAAGGCGGTCGCCGAGATCCTGCTCAGCAACCGCGTGAGCGCGGTGCCGGTGGTCGACGCCCACGGCCACGTCGTGGGCATGATCTCCGAGGCCGACCTGCTGGTGAAGGAGCTGGCCCAGGGGAGTGGGACGCACCTCCCCTGGTTCGAGGGAAGCCACGCCCAGGACATCCGGCGCCGCCGCGAGGCTGTCACGGCGCAGGGCCTGATGAGCGCACCCGTGATCAGCGTGCACCCCGACACCACGGTTCGGCAGGCCGCCAAGACCATGTGCGAGAAGCGGATCAAGCGCCTTCCCGTGGTCACCGGAGGCTGGCTGGTCGGGATCATCAGCCGCGCCGACGTGCTCCGCGTCTACCTTCTGCCCGATGAGCAGCTCCGGCGCCACGCCGAGCGCATTCTCCGGTGGGCGCTCGGGCCCGCGGCCAACCACCTGGTGGTGGCCGTGCAAGAGGGCGTCGTGATCATCACCGGTGAGGTCGAGACCAGGTGCGAGGCGGAGCTGGCGTCCCGGCTGCTCGGGCGCATGGAGGGGGTGGTGGGCGTCGACACGCGCGTCCAGTGGCGGGTCGACGACCCCCCGGCTACTCCTTCATGGCGATGAGCTGAGCCCGGGCTGTCTCCAGCGCCGCGTGCTCGTCGGGGCCGAGCTCGGGGAAGCGCGGGTCGATGGCGGCGAGCGCGTCGATGATCACCGCCGCCACCGCCACGCGGGCAAACCACTTGTGGTCGGCGGGCACCACGTGCCACGGTGCCGCCTCGGTGCTGGTGTGGGTGAGCGCGTCGGAGTAGGCGCGCTGGTAGTCGTGCCAGTGGCCGCGCTCGGCGAGGTCGGCAGCGGAGAACTTCCAGTTCTTGTCGGGGTCGTCGATCCTCGCCAGGAGCCGGCGGCGCTGCTCCTCCGGAGAGAGGTTGAGGAAGATCTTGACCACCTGGATCCCATTCTCGACCAGGTGGCGCTCCCAGTCGTTGATGCCGCGCAGCCGCCGCTCCCAGACGTCCTTCCCCCGGGCGCTCTCGGGCAGGTGCTGGCGCTCCAGGTTCTCGGGGTGCACGCGCACCACCAGCACCTCCTCGTAGTGCGAGCGGTTGTAGATGCCGATCACCCCGCGCGGGGGCAGGTCCCGCGTGTAGCGCCAGAGGAAGTCGTGGTTCAGCTCGTCGGCGGACGGCACCTTGAAGCTGCGGACCCACACCCCCTGGGGGTTGACGCCGCTCATCACGTGCTGGACCGCCCCGTCCTTGCCCGCGGCGTCGAGCGCCTGCAGGACCACCAGCAGGCCGTAGCTGTCCTGGGCGGCGAGGCGGGCCTGGTAGCTGCTGAGCAGGCGAACCCCGGCGGCGAGCGCCCCAGCCGCATCCGCCTCCCGCACATACCCGCCCGTGTGCCCGGGGTCGAAGCCGTGGGGCAGGCGCACCCGCGTCCCCGGCTCGACGCGCAGGGAGCGGGCCAGATGGCGGAGATGTCCCAGGTGCTCGTCGCTCACGATGGCTCCTCCGTGACGGCCAGGCCGTTCTCGATCAGGAACCGCGCCTGCTCCTCGTGCATCGGGGAGGGAAGGCGGCGGAACCACCCGTGCTCGCTGGCCGTGCCGTCGAGGCGGACCGCGCCCTCCCCCGCCTCGACACCGAAGGCGATCCCCACCGGGTGGTCCAGCCCGTGCTCGAAGTGGCTCGGGTACTCGATCACCCCGAGCATCCGGGGTGCGCCGACCTCCAGGCCGAGCTCATCGCGCGCGACCCTGCGCGCCGCCTCGGCCAGCCGCTCCCCGAAGCGCACGGTTCCGCCGGGCAGATGCCACATCCCGCGGCACGGCTCGATCGTCCGGAGGGTGAGCAGCACCTCCCGGTCCCGGGTCAGCACCACCTCGACCGTGAGCCGGGGGACCCGGCCGTAGATCTCGCGGAAGGCAGCCTCGGGGAGCGGCGGCGCGCCGGCCATCGGGGGGATGGTAGCGGCCCCCGGGGAGCCTCGGTGTGACGGCGGCGAGGGGTGCGCGCCGGCGCCGGGAGCCGCCGGGACCCACGGCCCCCGCGGCCGCCGTCCGCAGGTCCCCGCGAAGGGGGACCGGTTTACCCTGTCATCGGCCTGGTCCATGGTCCATCGTGCGGGCATGGGAATCGGGCATGAGACGCGGTAGAGGTGAACGCCATGGGCGATGACGACGGTGCCGGGACGCTGACGGTGACGGACAACCGGACGGGCAGGAGCTACGAGCTCCCCCTGGTCCACGGGGCCATCCGCGCCTCGGATCTGCGCCAGATCACGACCGGCCCGGATGACAGAGGTCTCCTCTCCTACGATCCGGGCTTCCTGAACACGGCGAGCTGCGAGAGCGCCATCACCTACGTCGACGGGGAACGCGGCATCCTGCGCTATCGCGGCTATCCGATCGAGGAGCTGGCCGAGAGAGCCACCTTCCTGGAGGTGGCCTACCTGCTCCTGAACGGCGAGCTGCCCGACGCCGCCCAGTTGAGGGACTGGACCGCGGAGATCGTCCACCACACGTTCGTCCACGAGAACGTCAAGAAGTTCATCGACGGCTTCCACTACGACGCCCACCCCATGGGGATCATGGTGAGCACGGTGGCCGCGCTCTCCACCTTCTACCCCGAGGCCAAGGACCCCGTCTCGAGCGCCGTGCGCCGGCGCCAGATCGTCCGGCTCATCGCCAAGATGCCGACCCTCGCCGCCTTCGCCTACCGGCACTCCGCCGGGCTTCCCTACGCCTACCCGGACAGCGACCTCTCCTACACCGGCAACTTCCTGAGCATGCTGCAGAAGCGGACCGACACCCGCTACCGTCCCAACCCGGTCCTGGAGCATGCGCTGGACGTGCTCTTCATCCTCCATGCCGACCACGAGCAGAACTGCTCGACGACCACCATGCGCGGCGTGGGCAGCTCTCATGCGGACCCCTACTCGGCGATGGCCGCGGCGACCGCGGCCCTCTACGGCCCCCTCCATGGCGGGGCCAACGAGCAGGTTCTGCGGATGCTCACCACCATCGGGTCGGTGGAGAACATCCCGGACTACATCGCCCGGGTCAAGAGGGGCGAGTTCCGGCTGATGGGCTTCGGCCACCGCGTGTACAAGAGCCTCGACCCCAGGGCGCGGATCATCCGGCGGGTGGCGGAGGAGGTGTTCGAGGTCACCGGCCGCAACCGGCTTCTCGACATCGCGGTGGAGCTGCAGCGGATCGCGCTCGAGGACGACTACTTCCTGAGCCACCGCCTCTATCCCAACGTCGATTTCTACTCCGGGATCATCTACCAGGCCATGGGCTTCCCGGTCGACATGTTCCCCGTGCTCTTCGCCATCGGGCGCACCCCGGGCTGGCTGGCGCAGTGGGAGGAGGGCATCCTCGACCCTGCCCAGAAGATCTCCCGGCCGCGCCAGCTCTACGTCGGGTCCGGAGTGCGTCATCTGGACGCGCCGGAGACGGCCGTCGCCAGCTGAAGGGGCCGCAGCGGGGTGGAGGCCTCTCCGGCCCTCGCCCCGCGAGGCGTGGCCCGCCCGCGGCGCCGCGGGCGGGCCACCGGTGCCGGGGACGGGAGGCCCGCCCTCCCAACGCCTGGTCAGGCGCTCGGGCGAGGGCCCAGCGCCTCCCGGACCCCGCTCGCGATCTCCAGGTCCTCCCGCGCCTCGATCACCAGGCTGCGCACGCCCGAGCCCGCGGGGCTGATCTCGCAGTCGGGGTGAGCCTCCCGATTGGCCGCCGCGTCCACCAGGACGCCGAGGAAACCGAGGCCCTCCGCGGCGCGAGCCCGCACGTCGGGAGCGTGCTCGCCCACCCCGCCGGTGAAGACCAGGCAGTCCAGCCCGCCCAGGGCCGCGGCCATCTGGGCGATGCCGGCGCGGAGGCGATGGAGGTACACGCCCACGGCCAGGGCGGCGTCCCCATCGCCCGCCGCCTCGCGTTCGAGGATGGCCCGCATGTCAGCGCTGCCGCAGAGCCCGAGCAGCCCCGAGCGGTGCTCCAGGGTGGTCGCCAGCTCCGACGGCGGCATCCCCACGTGCTCCTCGAGCCAGAGCAGGAGGCCCGGGTCGATGCTGCCGGAGCGGGTCGCCATCACCAGCCCCTCCAGGGGCGTGAAGCCCATGGTCGTGTCCACCGAGACGCCGTCCCGCACCGCCGCGAGCGAGGCTCCGGCGCCGAGGTGGCAGGTGACCACGCGCAGCCCGGTCGCGGGCCGGCCCAGCATCTCGGCGGCTCGCCGCGACGCGTACGCGTGCGACAGCCCGTGGAAGCCGAACCTTCGCAGCGTCCAGCGCCGCCGCCATTCCGAGGGGAGCGCGTAGGTGACGGCGCTGTCCGGGATGCGGGCGTGGAAGGCGGTGTCGAAGCACGCCACGGCGGGCGCCTCGGGGAGCAGGCGGCAGACCAGGTCGAGGCCGCGCAGCGACTTCGGCTGGTGCAGGGGCGCCAGGTCGGTGAGCGCCTCCAGGCGCCGGCGCACGCGGGAGTCGACCAGCACGGGCTCGGTGAACTCGGTGCCGCCGTGGACGATCCGGTGGCCGACGGCGTCGACCGGCCCGCTGCGCGCGATGGCGTCGCGGAGCCCCCCCTCGTCGAGGCCGCCGCCGCCGGCCGGGACGCTCTCGGTGAGGAGCGGGGGGCCCCCGCCCTCGAGCAGGGAGAGCTTGAGGCTGCTCGACCCCGCGTTGACGACCAGGATCCTCATGCCGCGACCGGCCGTCCCACCCGTGCCCCGGCCATCCGGAGGGCCACCGGCTATCCCGTCCAGGTCCAGTTGCGGATGTCGGGTGGGTCCTCGCCCTCGGCGCGGGTGTAGGCGCGGCAGCGCACCCGCTCGTCGGCCATGTGCTGGCGCAGCGCGGCGGCGTGGGACTGCAGTCCCGGCACGCGGTCGACGACGTCCATCACCAGGTGGAAGCGATCCAGGTCGTTGAGCATCACCATGTCGAAGGGGGTCGTGGTGGTGCCCTCCTCCTTGTACCCGCGCACGTGGAAGTTGGGATGGTTGCTGCGCCGGTAGGTGAGCCGGTGGATCAGCCACGGGTACCCGTGGTAGGCGAAGACCACCGGCCGGTCGGACGTGAAGAGGATGTCGAACTCGCGGTCGGAGAGCCCGTGGGGGTGCTCGGTGTCGGGCTGCAGGCGCATGAGGTCGACCACGTTCACCACCCGGACCTTGAGCTCCGGAAGCTCGCGGCGGAGGATGTCGACGGCGGCGAGCGTCTCCAGGGTGGGAACGTCCCCGCAGCAGCCCATCACCACGTCGGGGTCACCCTGGTCGTTGCTCGCCCACTCCCAGATGCCGATGCCGCGGGTGCAGTGCAGGATCGCCTCCTCCGGGCCCAGGTAGTTGAGGGACGGCTGCTTGCCGGCCACGATCACGTTGACGTAGTGGCGGCTGCGCAGGCAGTGGTCCGCCGTGGAGAGCAGGCAGTTGGTGTCCGGGGGCAGGTAGACGCGGATGATCTCGGCCTTCTTGTTGACCACGTGGTCGACGAAGCCGGGGTCCTGGTGCGAGAAGCCGTTGTGGTCCTGCCGCCAGACGTGCGAGGAGAGCAGGTAGTTGAGCGACGCGATGGGCCGGCGCCAGGGGATGTCGCGCGTGACCTTGAGCCACTTGGCGTGCTGGTTGAACATCGAGTCCACGATGTGGATGAACGCCTCGTAGCAGTTGAAGAGGCCGTGCCGGCCGGTGAGCAGGTAGCCCTCCAGCCAGCCCTGGCACTGGTGCTCGGAGAGCATCTCCATCACCTGTCCCTGGGGGGCCAGGTGGTCGTCGCCGGGGAGCGTCTGGGCGTCCCACTGCCGGTTGGTGACCTCGAGGACCGCCTGCAGCCGGTTGGAGCTGGTCTCGTCGGGACCGAAGATCCGGAACGAATCGGGGTTGGCGCGCACCACGTCGCGCAGCCAGGTGCCCAGGACGCGGGTGGCCTCGGAGAAGGTGGTGGCGGGGCGCGCCACCTCCAGCATGTAGCCGCGGAAGTCGGGGAGCCTCAGGTCCCTGAGCAGCAGCCCCCCGTTGGCGTGGGGGTTGGCGCTCATCCGCCTGTACGCCTTGGGCGGAAGCGCCGCCAGCTCGGCGGCCAGCGTCCCCTGCCCGTCGAAGAGCTCCTCGGGGCGGTAGCTCCTCATCCAGGCCTCGAGCTGGGCGAGGTGCTCCGGATTGGTCCGGACCTCGGCCAGCGGCACCTGGTGGGCGCGCCACGTGCCCTCGCTGGGAAGCCCGTCGACCATCTTGGGGCCGGTCCACCCCTTGGGGCTGCGCAGCACGATCATCGGCCACGCCGGGCGCGCCAGGTCGCCATCCTCGCGGGCCCGCCTCTGGATGGCGGTGATCTCGTCGATCACGGTGTCCAGGGTGGCCGCCATCTGCTGGTGCATGGTGGCGGGGTCGTCTCCCGACACCCAGTGGACCGTGTGGCCGTACCCCTCGAGCAGCGAGGTCAGCTCCGCGTCGGGGATGCGCGCGAGCACGCTGGGGTTGGCGATCTTGTAGCCGTTGAGGTGCAGGATGGGCAGCACCGCGCCGTCGGTGGCGGGGTCCAGGAACTTGTTCGAATGCCATCCCGTCGCCAGGGGGCCCGTCTCGGCCTCGCCGTCACCGACGATGCAGCAGACGAGCAGGTCGGGGTTGTCGAACGCCGCGCCGTAGGCGTGGGAGAGGGCGTACCCCAGCTCGCCCCCCTCGTGGATGGAGCCGGGAGTCTCGGGGGCGACGTGGGAGGGGATGCCTCCCGGGAACGAGAACTGGCGGAAGAGCTGGCGCAACCCGTCCTCGTCACGGGTGATGTGCGGGTACAGCTCGGTGTAGGTCCCCTCCAGATAGGCGTTGGCCACCGCCGCCGGTCCGCCGTGCCCCGGTCCCATGACGTAGATCGCGTCGAGGTCCCAGTTGCGGATCACCCGGTTGATGTGCGCGTAGATGAAGTTGAGGCCGGGGGTCGTGCCCCAGTGTCCGAGCAGCCGAGGTTTGATGTGCTCGGGCCGCAGCCGCACCCGCAGGAGGGGGTTGTCCAGCAGGTAGATCTGGCCCACCGAGACGAAGTTGGCCGCCCTCCAGTAGGCGTCGATGAGAGCGAGGTCGTGGTCGGAGAGGGGGCCGGCTCCGTTCGCGGCTGCTTCCGTCTGGGTCATCGTGCTCCTCCAGGGCTGGGTGCCCGCCCCCCATGTTCGTGCATCGCCCGGGGGCGGTGCCAGCCCGGATGACCTTCGGCCCCGGGCCTTCCTGGCCATCGACCCTACTCGGCCGCGGAACGCCGCGCTTCACTGGACCGGGACAGACACTGAGCACCATGACCGGAGGAGGCCGGTTATGCACTGGCCGCGTGACGCCGCCACCCGCCGCGCCGAGCGCGAGGAGAAGGACAACCTCGAGCGGTTCCTGCGCCGCCGGGCGGGCCGGGTACCCGACGCCTGGGTCGAGACCGTGACCGAGGCCCGGCGTCACGCCGAGGCCATCGCCCGGCTCGAGCGGCGGCTCCAGACCATGCCCCGGCGCTGACGGGTCCCGGGTGCCGTCCCGGCCTGGGATCGTGACCTCTCCGCACCTCTCCGTGGTCGGGGGAGGCTGAGCGCGCCGGGACCGCTACATGATCCCGATGGACATCATCGCCCGGAGCAGGGCGGAGAGCACCTCGGGGTCGGTGGGGACGTCGACCAGCGCGGGTACCCCGGCCGCGGCGGCGCGGTCCAGGGCCGGCCGGAGATCGGCCACGGTGTCCACGCGCTCCCCGTGGCCCCCCAGCGCCTCCGCGAGCAGGTCGTAGCGGGAGACCGCCAGGTGGCTGGCGGTCTCCCGGCCGACGGCGGCCCGCTGGTGGTGGCGCACGTCCCCCCAGCCGCCGTTGTTGGCCACGACGACGATGATCGGGAACCCCTGGCGGGCGGCGCTGTCCATCTCCATCGCGCTGAGGCCGAAGGCCCCGTCGCCGGTGAGCAGGACCACCGGTTCGGAGGGGCGCGCCGCCGCCGCTCCGAGTGCGAAGGGCAGCCCGACGCCCAGGGTCCCGAGGGCTGTGGTGGTGGAGAGGAGGTGCCCGGGGCGCTCCGCCTCCGCGTAGGCCAGGGCCCAGGTGAGGGAGTCTCCCCCGTCGGTCACGAGCGTCGCCGCGCCGCTCCAGGTGTCCCGCGCCCAGGCGCAGACCTCGCGGGCCAGCGCGCCCGGATGCACCAGCGGCCCCGCGTGCTCGTCCACCTGCGCGTCCCACGTGGGGCGCGAGAGCGCCGTCAGCTCGCGCGCCTGGAGCAGCCAGTCGCGGCGATCGCGCCCGCCGGAGCCCGCGTCCGCCAGGTCGGCGGCCACCCTCCCCACGTCGCCCTGCACGGCGACGTCGGGGCGGCGGTTGCCCCCCAGCTCCTCGGCGGCGATGTCCACCTGGATGAGCACGTGCTCCTCGCTGAAGAGCGGTGGGCCGCCGTAGACCAGGTTGGCGTTGAAGGCGCTGCCCAGCACCAGGACGCAATCCGCCTGGGCCACCGCGATGCCGGCGTGGACAAAGGAGCCGAGGCACCACTCGTGGGAGTCGGGGACCAGGCCGCGGGCGGCGCTGGTGGTGACGAGGGGGATCTGGAGGCTCTCGCAGAGCCGGGCGATCTCCTCGCCCGCACCCGACCAGAAGGCACCGCTTCCGGCCAGCGCGACGGGGCGCTCGGCGCGGCGCAGGGCCTCCAGAGCGCGCTCCAGCTCGGTGGGGGAGGCGGCGGGGTGGGAGGCGGCGGTCGGGAAGCCCCACACCCCGCCGCTCGCAGGCGTGCGGGCCATGAAGACGTCGTGCGGCACCTCCAGGTAGACGGCGCCGGGGCGCCCGCTCCGGGCCCGGTGCAGGGCCTCGTCGGTGAGGCGCTCCACGCTGCCGGCGTCCTGGGCCGCCGCCGCCCACTTGGAGATCGGAGCCGCCATGGCCATCTGGTCGAGATCCTGGACGGCCCCGCGCCCGCGCCGCCTGAGGACGGTGCGGCCGCCGATCAGCACCAGCGGGGCGTTGCCCAGGGCGGCGTCGGCCAGCCCGGTCAGCGCGTTGGTGAAACCTGGCCCCGCCGTGACCGCGGCCACCCCGGGGTGGCCGGTGGCGAGGGCGTAGCCGAGCGCGGCGAGTGTCGCCGACCCCTCGTGGCGCACGTCGACGACGCGCAGCCCCGCCTCCTCGCAGCCGTGGAGGAGCTCGACGATGTGCCCGCCGGGAAGGGTGAAGACAACCTCCACCCCACCCGCGCGCAGGCGGTCGGCGACCAGGCGGCCGCCGTGGACGGTGACGGGTCGGTCCGGCTCCGTGGGTGCCATGCCCACGGACTGTGACGCTTCGGAGCCCCCGCGCGCCAGGGCGGGGCGTCCCGGCGCCCGGCCCTCAGCTCTCCCCGAAGCGCTCCAGCTCGGCGGCGCCGGGGCAGAGGTCCGCGTACGGCAGGCCGGCCAGCGGGCGGGGCACCACGCGGAGGAGCTCGTGCAGCGTGGGGCGGGAGGGGTCGACGTAGAGGATGCCGGTCGCCACCTCGCCGCGATCGTGAGCCTCGCGCAGGTAGGCTCCCACCGCGTCGCGGTCGCCGGGGTCGTACCCCTCGGGGAGGGCGCGGGCCCGCACCCGGGTGCCGTCGTGGAGGGTGAGATCGGTGATCCCCACCGGGCCGATGGCGGTGAGCAGCTCCGGCCGCGGCTCCACGAAGTCGGTGGTGGTGACCTGGACGTCGTGCTCCCGGGTGAAGCGGTAGCTCTTGGTCGACCCCTCGTGGTCGTTGAAGCTGACGCACGGCGAGATCACGTCGATCAGGGCGAGGCCCCGGTGGGCGGTCGCGGCCTTGAGGATGGGCACGAGCTGCGCCTTGTCTCCGGAGAAGCCGCGGGCCAGGAAGGTCGCCCCGAGACTCAGTCCCAGCAGCATCGGATCGACCGGCTGGATGACCCCGGGGGTGCCCTTGCTGCTCGTGGAGCCGACGTCGGCGGAGGCGGAGAGCTGGCCCTTGGTGAGCCCGTACACCCCATTGTTCTCGATGACGTAGATCATCCGCAGGTTGCGCCGGATCAGGTGCACCAGGTGTCCGATGCCGATGGAGAGGCTGTCGCCGTCCCCCGAGATGCCGATCAGCAGGAGATCGGAGTTGGCCGCGCCCACCCCGGTCGCGAGCGGGGCCATCCGGCCGTGCACCCCGTTGAACCCGTGCGCGCCGCGCAGGAAGTAGGCGGTGGTCTTGGCGGAGCAGCCGATCCCGCTCAGCTTGACGACCATGTGCGGCGGCACCGCCACCTCCCAGAGCGCGCGCACGATCGCCGCGGTCACGGCGTCGTGACCGCAGCCGGCGCAGAGCGTGGACATCGCGCCCTCGTAGTCGCGCTCGGCGAGCCCCAGCTCGTTGACGGGGAGGGCCGGATGGCGGATCGGCGGCTTGGCGATGGACGGCACGGCTACTCCTCGCGCCGGCGCAGCTGGACGAGCACCGCGTCGCTCACCTCGCCGGCGGTGATCGGCTCGCCTCCGTAGAGAAGCACCGAGCCCAGCCGCTCCGAGCCGGCCCCGCTCTCGAGGAGCAGGGTGCGGAGCTGGGCGTCGCGATTCTGCTCCACCACGAAGCAGAAAGCATGGCCCTCCAGGAAGCGGAAGACGGCCTCGGGGAAGGGATAGCCGCGCAGGCGCATGCAGTCGGCGGCGACGCCCTGGGCGCGGAGCATCTCCACCGCCTCGCGCACCGCGGGCCCGCCGCTGCCCAGGGTGACCAGACCCACCGACGCCCCGGGCCGCGCCTCGATCACCGGCTCGGGGACCCACCCCCCTGCCGCGGCATGCTTGCGGGCCAGCCGGTCGACCACCTCCCGGTACTCGTCGGGGTCCTCCGTGTAGCCGGCCAGCCGGTTGTGCCCGGAGCCGCGGGTGTAGTACGCGGCCGCCGGGCTGACCCCGGGCAGCGTGCGCGCGGCGACACCGTCGGCGTCGGCATCGGCGTAGCGGTGGTACTCCCCCGCCGCCTCGACCTCGGCCGCGCCGAGCACGCGGCCCCGGTCGGGGGCGTAGGTGTCGTCCCAGCGGAGCCGGGGGACCACCCAGTCGTTCATCCCGATGTCGGTGTCCGAGAGCACCAGGACGGGCGTCTGGAAGTGCTCGGCCAGATCGAAGGCGCGCACCGCGAAGTCGAAGCACTCGGCGGGGTCTCCGGGGAACAGCAGGATGTGCGCGGTGTCGCCGTGGGAGGCGTGGGCCGCAGCGAGGAGGTCGGCCTGCTGGGTGCGCGTCGGCATCCCCGTGGAGGGCCCGGCCCGCTGCACGTCGAACACGACCGCCGGGATCTCGGTGTAGTAGGCGAGGCCCAGCAGCGCCTGCATCAGCGAGAGGCCCGGTCCGGAGGTGGCGGTGAAGGCACGGGCGCCGGCCCAGCCGGCGCCGATCACGGTGCCGATGGAGGCGAGCTCGTCCTCGGCCTGAACGATCATGCAGGTCGAGAGCCCGGTCATGGGATCGCGCCGGGAGCGGCGCGCAAACGCGGTGAAGGCGTCCATCACCGACGTCGACGGGGTGATCGGGTACCAGGCGGCGACGGTCGCTCCCGCGTAGATGCAGCCCAGGGCGGTCGCGGTGTTGCCGTCGACGATGATCGAGCCGCCGGTCGCCTGCATCGGCTCGACGTGGCAGGGCAGGGGGCACGGGAAGTGCTGCCGCGCGTACTCCTCGCCGATGCGGAAGGCGCGCCTGTTGGCCTCGCCCAGCCTCGGGCGTCGCCGGTAGCGCTCGTCGATCAGGGTGGCGGTGACCGCGGGATCGATGCCCAGGAGCGCCGTGACGGCGCCCGCGTAGACCACGTTCTGGAGCAGGATCCGCTCCCGGGGGTTGTGGAACTCCTCCGCGCACATGCGGGCGATGGGGATGCCCAGGAGGGTGACGTCCCCGCGTTCGCCGGCCCGCTCCAGCGGGGAGGTTGAATCCCACAGGACGCAGCCGCCGGGACGCACCGCGGCGACGTCGCGCTCCCGGGTCTGGGTGTTCATGGCGACCAGCAGGTCCGGGTTGCGCGCTCGCGCGGTGTGACCGGCGCCGCTCACGCGGATCTCGTACCAGGTGGGGAGCCCCTGGATGTTGGAGGGGAAGATGTTCTTGCCCGACACGGGTATCCCCATCCGGAAGATGGCACGCATCAGCAGGTTGTTGGCGCTCGATGAGCCGGTGCCGTTCACGGTGGCGATGCGCAGGGCCAGCTCGTTGACCTGCGGGGCGCGGGTGGCGGCCGCCTCCTCGGCCCAGGGTGTCGCGGTCATCGTTGCGCGACTCCGGGAAGGGGCGCGGCCGCATGGGCGGCGGGGTCGGTGCCGGCCCCGGCCGAGCCCGGGTCGGGGGACCACACCCCGCCCGCGCGCGGCAGGCTGAGCTCGAGACGCTCCATCCGCCAGGCGGCGGTGGGACAGCGCTCGGCGCAGAGGCCGCAGTGGACGCAGAGGTCCTCGTCCTTCACCATCACACGGCCGGTCTGAGGCAGCGGCGTGGAGACGAACAGGGGCTCGTCGGGGTGCAGCGTGGGCGCCGAGAGCCGGCCGCGCAGCTCGGGCTCGTCGGCGCCGGCGGTGATGGTCAGGCAGCGCACCGGGCAGACATCGATGCAGGCATCGCACTCGATGCACAGCTCGGGCACGAGCACGGTCTGGATGTCGCAGTTGAGACAGCGGCCCACCTCGCGGGCGCTCTGCTCCGGGGCGAAGCCCAGCTCCACCTCGACGGAGAGGGCGGCGAAGCGGCGCACCATGGCGACGTGCTCCATGCGCTGCCGCTTGGACGGGTTGTACTCGTTGTGATAGCTCCACTGGGCGAGTCCCATGTCCATGCTCCGCAGCCCCACCCGCGGCGCCGGGCGCTCGTCGACGCCGACCCCCCGGCAGTGGTTGTCGATGGAGATGGCCGCCTGGTGCCCGTGCTCCACCGCCCAGATGATGTTGAGGGGCCCGAACGCCGCATCCCCGCCGAAGAAGACGCCGGGGAGGGTGGACTGCAGCGTCGTCCGATCGACGACAGGCAGGTCCCAGCGGCCCAACTCCACGCCCAGGTCGCGCTCGATCCAGGGGAAGGCCGCCTCCTGGCCCACCGCCAGGATGACGTCGTCGCAGGGGAGGAGCTCGCTCCCCATCACGGTCGAGGCGCGCGCGCCCTCGTCCCACGCGAGGCGGTCGAACTCCACCCCGAGCAGGCGGCCGCCCTCCACCACGAAGCGCCGCGGGGCGAGCTCGGTGAGGATGTCGATGCCCTCCTCCTCGGCGTCCTCGAGCTCCCAGTCGGAGGCCTTGAAGAAGGCGCGGGGGCGCCGCGCCACCACCTTCACGTCGGTCCCGCCCAGGCGTCGCGCGGTGCGGCAGCAGTCCATTGCCGTGTTGCCGACCCCGATCACCAGGACCCGCTCACCGATGCCGGTGACGTGCCCGAAGGCCACCGACTGCAGCCAGTCCAAGCCGATGTGGATGCGCCCGCCCTCAGCGCGGCCCGGGAGGTCCAGGTCCTTGCCCCGCGGCGCCCCGCTGCCGATGAAGACGGCGTCGTAGCCCTCCGCGAGCAGCCTGCGCAGGCTCGCCACCGGGGAGCCGTAACGGACCTCGGCACCCATGTCGAGGATGAATCGGATCTCCTCGTCGAGCACCGCCTCGGGGAGGCGGAAGGCCGGGATGCTGGTGCGCATCAGCCCGCCGGGAAGGGGATGGCGTTCGTGGATGACCACCTCGTACCCGAGAGGGAGCAGGTCGCTGGCGACGCTGAGCGACGCCGGCCCCGCGCCGACGCAGGCGACGCGCTTGCCGTTGCGCCGCTCCGGAGCCCGGGGCAGGCGCCCGGCGAGCTCCCCGCGCAGATCGGCGGCCACCCGCTTGAGCCGGCAGATGGCCACCGCGGTGCCGTCCACGCGGCTCCGCCGGCAGGCGGGCTCGCAGGGGCGGTCGCAGGTGCGTCCGAGCACTCCCGGGAAGACGTTGGTCTCCCGGTTCAGCAGGTACGCGTCGGCGTAGCGTCCCTGGCCGATGAGGCGGATGTACTGGGGGACGTCCGTGTGCGCGGGGCATGCCCACTGGCAGTCGACCACCCGGTGGTACCAGTCGGGGTTCGTCGTGTCCGTGGGTGGCACCGTTCGAGTCTGGATGCCCACCCGGCCCGGCCAGTAGAGGCCATGGTCCCGGCTGGTGAGCGTCGTTGGTCCCCCCGGGCTCGGAACCCCGGCCCCCTCGCGGACCAGGCCGCTCCCCGTCGCGGCGCCGCACCGTGGCCGGGAGCCGGGGAGCTCACCCCCGGGGGGTGCCGCTGGGATCCCTCGCCGCCGCCGCCGCGGGGGCGCCCGCGCGGCCTTCGGTCGGGCGCGCGCGCGCCGCGGTGGAGACCACCCGTCCCCCGTCGAGCGTGACCACCGCGTCGACCGCGCCGGCCAGCCAGGGCCCGTGATCCACCACCAGGACGGCGCGGGCTCCGGCGGCGCCCAGGAGCTCGGAGAGGAGCCGCGGTGCCGCGGCCGGGTCGATGTGCGCCGTGGGCTCGTCGAGGAGCAGGAGGCCGGCTCCGGAGAGCATGGCCCGGGCCATGCCCAGGCGCTGACGCTCCCCCGCGCTCAGCGCCCGCCCGCCGGCCCCGAGGAGGGTTCGCAGCCCCCCGGGGAGGGAGCGGTACCAGGGCCCGAGACCGGCCCGCTCCAGGGCCTCGGCGCACTCGGCGTCAGCGGCGTCGGGGCGGGCCAGCCTGAGGTTGTCGGAGAGCGAGGCGGCGAAGACATGCGTGTCGTCCGCCAGCCAGGCCGCGTGGCGGGCCAGGCCGGCGTGGGTCATCTCCCTCACCTCGACCCCTCCCAGGGTCGCCGATCCCCGGCTGATCTCGAGGAGGTGGAGGAGGACGTGGAGCACGCTGGACTTCCCTGATCCCGTCGGGCCGATGAGCGCGACCCTCTGTCCCGCTTCCACCGCCAGGGAGACGTCCTCCAGGAGGGGGGGCTCGCGGTCCCCCCCGGGGGCGGCGACACCGACGCCGGCCAGCGCCGCGGCGCTTCCCGATGCGGCGTGGCTGCGGTCGGCCGCGGGCTCCCGCACGGGAGGGACGAGGCGGGCCAGGCCGCGAAGCCTCGCGGCCGCGGCGTTCCCGGTGGCGATCCCGGGCAGCGCGGCGGCGAGGGCGGCACACTGGTCGAGCACCACCAGGGCCACGAAGGCGAGCACGGCGAGCATCACGCCGGAGAGCTGCCCGGCACGGTGTGCGGCCAGGCCGGACAGCACCACGGCGATGAGGCCCGCCCCCGCGGCCCACACCGCCAGCGCGCGGGCGACCCCGCCGGCGGCGGCGCGCCGCAGGGCGGCGGCACGCGCGAGGCGGCGCACCTGGGCCAGACGCTCCGCAACGAGGTCCTCGCGCCCGTAGACGAGCAGCTCGGGGCCCGAGCGGATGGCGTCGACCACCGCGTCGGCAAGATCGGCGCGGATGACGGCCTCCCTGGCGGCGGCGCCGCGCCCGGCACGGGCGGCGCCAAGAGCCATGGCCAGCGTCGCCAGGGAGGCGGCCAGGAGGATCGCGGCGGGGCCGGGCGCCAGCAGCGCCGCGACCGCGACCCCGAGGACGGCGCTGGCACCGGCATCGACGCTCACCGTCACGGCCCGGGCCAGGCCCTCGGTGGCCAGCTCGGTGTCGGCGACGAAGCCGGTGACGATCGAGCCGGTCCCTCGCCCCGGCAGCCCGCGGGGCGTGAGCGGCTCGACGGTGTCGAACAGCCAGGTGCGCAGGCGGCCGAGCGTGCCCAGGGCGAGCCCGTGCGCGGCCAGGCGCTGCAGGTAGCGGAGCACGCCGCGGCCGAGCGCGAAGGCCTGCACGGACCCGATGGCGACGGCGAGGGCGAGCACCGGAGGGCGCTGGGACGCGCGGGTGATCAGCCATGCCGAGCTGGCGAGCAGGCCGATCGACGACGCGGTGGAGAGGGTGCCCGCGCCCGCCACGGCGGCGAGCGCGCGCGGCGGCAGGGCGCCCAGCCTGCGGCTCATGCCCAGGACGCCGCTGCCACGTGGTGCCGCCACCTCCCCGATCACGCCGGGACCCCCAGCGGGGACCGCCGCACCGCGGGAGGGAGGGCCCCGGCGGGGGTGAAGCTCCCGGCCTCCAGGGCGACGACCCGGTCGGCCAGCCCGGCCACCGCCGGCCGGTGGCTGACGATGAGGGCGCTCCGGCCCTCCAGGTGCCGGCGCAGCGCCTCCACCACGCGGGCTTCGCTGGCCTCGTCGAGGTGCACCGTGGGCTCGTCGAGCAGGTACAGGGAGGCGGGCCGCAGCAGTGCCCGGGCCAGCGCGATGCGCTGGCGCTCCCCGGCCGAGACGGCCCGACCCCCCTCTCCCAGGCGCGTCGCGAGGCCGTCGGGGAGCCGGGCGAGCAGATCTGCGCCACCCATCGCCTCCAGCAGCTCGCGCAGCCGCGCGTCGCCCGCGGCCGGGTCGGCGAGCCGGAGGTTGTCGGCGAGGGACGCGGCCAGCAGGGCCGGACGCTCGGGGAGGTAGCTGAGGCGCCGGCGCCAGAGGCCGGGGTCCAGCTCGCGCAGGTCGAGGTCCCCCACCCGCACCGCACCCTCGCTGGGGACCACGAAGCCGGTGAGCAGGGCCAGGGTGGTGGTCTTCCCCGCCCCATTGGCTCCGACCACCAGCACCGTCTCGCCGGGGTGGATGCGGAGCGAGGCGCCGTCCAGCACCGGGCGCTCCCGCCCCGGCGGGGCGGCCCGCACCCGGTGCAGCGTCACCGGGACGCGTGCGGGATCGGGGACAGGGGCGCCCCGGGCGGCCGCGCCCGGGGATGGCACCCCTCCGCTGCGCGGCGGGTCGGAGGCCCGCGCCTGGATCAGGTCCATGGCCCGCCGCGCCGCCGCCAGGCCCTCGGTGCTCTCGTGGAACTCGGCGCTGGCGCGTCGCAGCGGCAGGAACACCTCGGGGGCGATGATCAGCACCGCCAGGGCGGCGGACAGGTGGATCGAGCCGTCGAGGAGGCGCAGACCGAGGGGCACCGCCACCATGGCCACCGAGACCGAGGCGAGGGTGTCCAGGACCAGGGCGGACAGGAGGGCGACGCGAAGCGTGGACAGGCTGGCCTGCCGCAGAGCCTCCCCCGCGCCCGCGATCCGGGCCCGCTGCTGAGCGCTGCGCCCCAGCGCCCTGAGGGTCGGCAGCCCCTCGAAGACGTCGGCGATCTGCCGTCCGAAGGCCTCGACCTGAGCCCAGCGAGCGGTCGCCAGCCGGGTGCTGGACTCGCCCACCAGGAGGCCGAAGGTGGGGAAGAGCACGAGCACCACCGCCACCACGATCCCCGAGACCCAGTCCAGCGAGCCGATGACCGTGGCGAGGGCGATCGGGACGGTCGCCGCCAGCACCAGGTCGGGGAGGCAGCGGCCGATGTACGGGTCGAGGGCGTCCAGGCCTCGCCCCGCCAGGGTGGCCACCTCGGCGGGGCCGGCGGCCGGCGGGCCCCCGCCGGGCCGCAGCGCGGCACCGAGGAGGCGGGCGCGGAGCACCGCCTTGGCGGCCTCGCTGCCCCGGGCGGCGACCAGCTCCGAGGCCACGGCGCAGAGGCCCCGCAGGGCCACCGCACCGGCCAGCCAGGCGACATCCGGAAGCGGGTCGAGACGGGCGTCGCCCATCGCCCCGGCGAGAAGGCGGGACAGTGCCAGGGCCTGGACCACGATGCTTCCCGAGGCGAGCAGCCCCAGGGCAACCGAGGCGGCCACCGTCCTGCGCACCGCGCCCTGGCCCAGGAGGCGGTGCTCCAGCGGCCCCCGGGCGGGGCTGGGCGCGCGCATGAGCTCAGCGCACCGTCGGGATCGGTTCGGGCGGTGTCCGCGGGCCGGCGCCGGGCGGGAAGCCGGCCGGCCCGCCTTCGGACGGTGTGCCGGAGGGGGACCCGGGGGGCGGCGTCAAGGGGGTGCCGCGGGGGCCGCCCGGCTCGGGTGGGCGGCCGAGGCGGCGACGGAACACCCAGTAGGTCCAGCCCTGGTAGAGGAGGACAAAGGGGGTGAAGATCGCCGCCACGATCGTCATCACCGTGAGCGTGTAGGGCTGCGACGCGGCCGTGGCGATGGAGAGCCCGGGAACGCCGGCCGCCGCCGCCCCGCTGCTGGCGGGGATCGCCATCGGGTACATGAAGGCCCAGACGGCTCCGACGCTGAGCAGCACGGCGGCGCCCGTCGCCGCGAAGGCCAGCCCCTCATGCGCCCGCGCGATCGCCAGGGTGGCGGCGGCGAGGAGCGTCACCGCGAGGAGGCCGCCGCCGAGTGGCACCGCGGCGGGCACTGCACCGCTCGCCGTGCCCCACGGCCGCCCCTGGACGGCGATCCAGGTGATGGTGCCCGCGAGGAGGACCACCGCGGCCCCACCGATCGCGCCGGCGGATCGTCGAGCCCTCCGGCGCAGCTCTCCGGTGGTCTTCAGGG
>JAJZNI010000135.1 GCA_021847925.1 bacterium | reverse complement strand
CGATCTGGCCCGCCCCGCGGCGTCAGGTGCAGCCGTGGGCCCGGTACCAGGCGATGGCGCGGTCGACCGCTCCCTCCACCTCGGATGGCCGGTAGCCCAGCTCGTCCCTCGCCCTGTCGATGCGGACCAGCATCCTCTGCCGCGACATCCGCACCCCCTCCAGCGGCACCCGCGGGCGCGCTCCGGGGACCGTGCGGCAGCGCAGCTCGTCGGCCCAGCCCGCAGCCAGGGCGACCGCGTACGGCATCCGCCAGGCCGGGGCGCGCACTCCGGCACGCTGGGCGATCATCGCCATGACCTCGGCGAGGCTCAGGTTGCGGCCGCCGACGAGGTAGCGGCGGCTCGGCCGGCCCCGTTCCAGGGCGAGCACGTGGGCCCTCCCGACGTCCTCCACCGCCACCAGGTTCATGGCTCCGTCGACGTAGGCGGGCATGCGCCCGAGCATCACGTCCAGCACCATCCGGCCGGTGGGCGTGGGACGGGCATCCCCCGGTCCGATCGGCGCGGTGGGCAGGACCGTGACCACCGGGAGGTTGGCCCGGAGTGCGGCGCGCTCCTGGCGCACCTTGGACGCGTGGTAGCCGCGGTGCCCGGTGGCCTCCGCCCAGTCGGACTCGGTGGCCAGCCGGCCTCCGCGGATCGGCCCCACGGCCGCCACGCTCGACGTGACCACGGCCCTCTCCACCCCGGCGAGGCGCGCCGCCTCGAGCAGGCTGCGCGTGCCCAGCACGTTGACGGCCTCCATCTCCCCGCGGTCCCGCGGCGAGAACGAATACGCGGCCGCCACGTGCACCAGGTAGCGGCATCCCCGGATCGCGGGGACGAGCCGCCCCGCTTCGCGGACGTCCCCGCTGACGGCGCGCAGCCCGGGCCCGGCCGGAAGCCGGCCCGGGTCGCCGCGGACCAGCGCGCGCACCGGGTACCCGGCCTCCCGCAGGGCGCCGAGCACGTGGCCGCCCACGAACCCGGTGGCCCCGGTGAGGAAGACCTCGTCAGGCATTCATGCGATCTGCCGGGTGCCCTCTCCCGGCTCGGCACCCGTCCCCGGCGCGCCGGGGGGCGCGCTGATCCGTCCGCGCCAGCTCACGTTGGAGATCTGCCCGCGCACGGTGTCCGCGGCGGCGCGCAGCGACTCCCGGAGCGATGCCGACGTCGCCGCCACCGCGGTGGGCTCATAGCCGCAGTGCGCCATGCAGTTGGCGCAGCGCGGGTCGCGGCCGCGGCCGTAGCTGTCCCACTCGGTGGTCTCCAGCAGCTCCCTGTACGACGACACGTAGCCGTCGGCCATCAGGTAGCAGGGACGCTGCCATCCGAAGACGGAGTAGCAGGGGATCCCCCACGCGGTGCACTGGAAGTCGACCTTGCCCTCCAGGAAGTCCAGGAACAGCGGGGAGTGGTTGAGCCGCCAGTGCTGGCGGCGCCCGCCGGCGAACGCCTCGCGGAAGAGGCGATGGGTCTTCTCCACCTGCAGCCAGTGCTCCTGGTCGGGCGCCTTCTCATAGGCGTAGCCGGGGGAGATCTGCATGGTGTCGACCTGGAGGTCGTCGTTGAGGAAGTCCAGCACCTCGCGGATGGACTGGGCACTGTCCATGTCGAAGAAGGTGGTGTTGGTGGTGACGCGGAACCCGCGGCGGCGAGCCTCGCGGGCCGCCGCCACCGCCTTGTCGAAGGTGCCACGCCGGTTCACCGACTCGTCATGCCGATCGCGCAGCCCGTCGATGTGGATGGAGAAGCAGAAGTAGGGGGAGGGGGTGAAGAGGTCCAGCTTCTTCTCGAGGAGCAGCCCGTTGGTGCACAGGTAGACGAAGCGCTTGCGCGCGACCAGCGCCTCGACGATCTTGTCGATCTCCCGGTGCACCAGGGGCTCACCGCCCGCGATCGAGATCATCGGGGCCTCGCACTCCTCGGCGGCGGCGACGCACTGCTCGACCGTCAGGCGGCGGCGCAGGATGTCATCGGGGTGCTGGATCTTGCCGCAGCCGGCGCAGGCGAGGTTGCACTGGTAGAGGGGCTCGAGCTGGAGCACAAGGGCGTACTTGTCCTTGCCGCGCATGCGCTGCTCCATCAGGTACCTCCCCACCTTCAGGGTCTGGCGGAGCGGGATTGCCATGGGCTCATGCCTCCTTTCCCACGCGGGGACTGATGTTGGCCGCGCCGGCCGCGCCGGCGCCGGTGGGGCGGATCCTCGGGTCGGGACCTCCGGCGCCGCTCTCGGCGGCGCGGCGCAGGGCTCGCACCTCGGCCTCGACGGTCGCCCGGGCCCAGGGGCGCAGGACCCGGTCGAGCACGGGACCGAGGGGCCCGTACCCGAAGTCGTATTCCTCGCGGTGGACGAGCCAGGTGCCCTCCGCGCGCGGTCGCATCTCGAAGACGGCGCGGAACCCGCGCAGCCGCCCCTCCAGCATCTCCAGGTGGACGTCCTCCCCGGGCTCGGCGGGCGGGCCCGGAGCGCGGACGTCCGCGCCGGGCACCCATCGGTAGCGGGCGATGATGGAGGAGCGGAACGGGCCCAGCCGGCCGTGGATCCGCGCCACCATGCCGGCGTCGGTGCGCTCCAGCACCTCGATCGTCCCCACCTTGGTGTCGCCCTGCGTGTACGAGCTCGGCTCGAGGACCGCCTCCCGCACCGCCTCGATGGGCGCCCTCACGAGCAGCCCCGCCTCCGCGACCATCATCCCCGGAGCCCTCCCGCCACGGCGGCACGGCCGCTGCCCGCCCCCGGGGTCCGGGGGGCGCCACCCCGCACGGGACGCTCACCGGCGAGGGCCAGCGCCATGGTGGGGAAGAGGTGCCGGTACATGCCGTAGTTCAGGTAGAAGTCGCGCGGGAACCCGGTTCCCGTGAACTCGGGCTCCGGCCAGGTGCCGCCGGCCTGGCGGGCGCGCAGGAAGTCCAGGCCGGCGAGCACGGCCGGGTGAGAGCCCCTGCCCCCGCGCTGCAGCGCCATCACCGCCCAGGCGGTCTGCGAGGCCGTGCTCACCCCCACCCCCGCGAAGCTCTCGTCCTCGTAGGAGTGGCAGCCCTCGCCCCAGCCGCCGTCGGGGTTCTGCACCCGCAGCAGCCAGTCGAGCGCGCGGGGGAGGCGGGACCCGCCGCAGCCCAGCGCGTCGAGCGCGGAGACCACGCACCAGGTCCCGTAGAGGTGGTTGACGCCCCAGCGCCCCCACCACGACCCCCAGGGGCGCTGCTCGCGGGCCAGGTAGCGCAGCCCGCCCCGCACCACGGGATCGGACACCCCGGTGCCGAGCCGGGCCAGCATCTCCAGGACGTGAGCGGTGACGTCCTCGCTGGGTGGGTCCAGCATCGCCCCGAAGTCGGCGAAGGGGATCCGGTAGACCAGCTGGCGGGTGTTGTCGCGGTCGAACGAGCCCCAGGCTCCGTTGTGGGAGCGCATCGCGACCGCCCAGCGTGCGCCGCGCACCGCGGCGGCCCGGGCCCGCGCACCCTCCCCGCCCTCCAGGAGGGCCAGCACCACGATCGCGGTGTCGTCGACGTCGGGGTAGATGTCGTTGTCGAACTCGAACGCCCAGCCTCCGCAGTCCTGGAGCGGGACGCGCACCTGCCAGTCGCCTCCGGAGGAGATCTGCTCGTCGAGCAGCCATCGGACCGCCGAGCGGATGGCGGGGTGAGCGCGGGGCAGGCCGGCGGCGCGGAGAGCCAGCACCGCCCAGGCGGTGTCCCACACCGGCGACATGCAGGCCTGAAGGCGCCAGCCGTGCTCGTCGGCCACCGCGAAGCGCTCGTGCAGCCCGTCGAGCCCGCGCCGCATCACGGGGTGGTCCAGGTCCATCCCCTGGAGGTTGAGGGCGATCAGCGAGTAGACCCAGGGCGGCTGGATCCCGCCCCAGCTCCCGTCCGCCTCCTGGTGCTCCACGATCCAATCGGTGATCGCCGCCCGGGCGCGAGCCCGCCCCGGCTGGCGCGGCAGCCGCTCGTACAGCTTCTGCAACCTGTCGAGCCACCAGAACACCCCCGATCCGGGGACGCGGTGCAGGCGCGCCTCGGTCCCCGGCGCGACCAGCTCGGCCACGCTGAGCCCCAGCGGGCGGACCGGCCGGCGGCTCAGGACGATGAGCAGGGGCGCGATCGTCCCCCGTGCCCAGCAGGCGAAGTCGTACAGGTTGAGCGGCACGCCGGCCGGGAGGTGGACCAGCTCGGGCGGCATGGAGGGCACCCCGTCCCACGGGTACTCCCCGAACAGGGCGAGCCACATCTTGGTGAAGACGCGCGCCTCCGCCAGCCCCCCCTGGTCCAGGATGAAGCGGCGCGCCCGCTGCAGCGGCTCGGCCGAGACGTCGAGGCCGGCAAGTCGCAGCGCGGTGTAGGCCTCGATGGTGGTGCTGAGGTCACCGGGGCCGTCGAAGTACAGCGCCCAGCTGCCGTCGGCTCGCTGCTTCTCCAGGATGTGCAGCCGGGCCCCCGGGGCGACGTGGGCGTGGTCCGCGCCGAGGAACCTCAGGAGCAGCAGGTGCTCCGCCGTCATGGTCACGTTGGTCTCCATCTCCGCCGTCCACCACCCCGCGGGGTCCTGGCGCTGCAGCAGCCAGTCGAGGGCGCGAGCGAGCGCGGGGTCGGACGTCGGACCGCCGCTGTCGGCGTGCCGGAGCCGGGCGGCCCGCTCAGGCATGGACCGTCTCCGCCGGGCGCGCCCGCGGCGCCCCCAGCGTGCCGAGGAGCGCCGCCGCGGCGCGCCGGCCGCTCCTCACGGCCCCCTCCATGGTCGCCGGCCAGCCGGTGTCGGTCCAGGCTCCCGCGAGGACGACGTTGGGGAGAGCGGTACGGGGACCGGGCCTGTGCAGGCCGGGCGCGGGGACGAAGGTCGCCTCGGGGTCGCGGGTGGCGGCGCCGTGCGCGAGGCGCGCGCCGGCGAGCGCGGGCACCCGGCGGCGCAGCTCACGGTCGGCGAGCGCGACCAGCCGCTCCTCCGGTTCCCCGATCCACTCGGCGGCGCTGCTGAGACTGCAGCAGAGGTACCCCTCTCCCTTGGTGAAGACCCACTGGACCGGGGAGCCGGTCAGGGCCGCGAACTCGAAGCCGAGGGGAGCCGCCCCCTCGTAGAGGAGGTGCACGTCGACGATCGGCTGACTGCGGAACCCCTCCAGGTCGCGGACGCCCAGCGCGTCCAGCCCGCGCAGCCGGCGCAGGCGCTCCGGGGGGATGGCGATCACCGCGGCGTCCACCTCGTCGAGCTCCTCGCTCCCGCCGGCCTCGGCGCCGACGCGGAGCGCCCGCAGCCGCCCGCCCGCGACCTCGACGCCCGTCACCGCGCTGCGCAGCCGCACCGCGTCGAGCCGCCCGGCGGCTCTCTCGGCGAAGCGCGCGAGCGGCACCGTGGCCCAGCCGATGCGCGCCGCGCCGCTGTCCCCGAGAAAGGCGGTGCGCACCACGAAGAGGGCGGCCGCCGCGCTCACCGCCCCGAGCGGCGCGTTCACCGCGGGGACGACGAAGGGCTCCCAGAAGGCCCGCCGGGCCTCGGCCCCCTGGTGGTGGCGGGCGAGCCACGCCGTGAACGGCTCCGTCTCCTCGCGCTCCGGGTCGCTGCGGCGGGCGGCCAGCAGCGCCCACGTCACCGCCATCCGCGCGCGCGCCCCGAGCGCCCGGAAGCGGAGGAACGGCAGCGCGAGGTGGAGCGGCGCCGGGAGGTCCAGGGCACGCAGGCGCGCCGGACCGCTCTCGGAGAGCATGAGCACCTCGAAGCGCTCCTGGAGGTGCAGCTCGCGGCGCATCCCGAGCTCCTCGGCGAGCTCCAGGAAGGCGGTGCAGCAGCCGAGGATGACGTGCTGCCCGTTGTCCACCTCGCGGCCCCCGGTGACGAAGGAGGTCGCCTTGCCGCCGAGCAGGCGGCTCCGCTCCAGGACGGTGACCCGGCACCCCGCCCGGGTCAGCGCCAGCCCCGCGGCGAGGCCGGCGAGCCCGGCCCCCACGACCGCCACGTGAGGTCGCGGGCCGCCGCCGGGGCCGCCGGGCGCCGCGCTCCACCCCCTGCCGGGCGCGCTCACCGCCGCAGCCCCGCGCCGGTGGCGGCGGCCCAGGAGCGCAGCATCACCCCCGCCTTCTCACCCGAGGAGAGCCTGACCCGCTGCCGGAGCGGCAGCTCGGGGTCCGCCTCGATGCGGTCCAGGATGCCGCCGTAGATGCCGGCCATGGTGCGCACGCAGGCTCGGGCGGGGCCGGGGATGTGCTGGCAGACGGCGATCCCCGCGGCATAGAGGCGGCGGGCACGTGCGGCCTCGTGCTCCACGAGCGCCGTCCATGCCCCGTCGGGCTCGCCGGCGAGCAGCGAGTCCTCGCTGACCCCGAAGCGGGCGAGGTCCTCGCCGGGGAGGTACACCCTGCCCATGCCGGCGTCCTCACGGACGTCCCGGAGGATGTTGATGAGCTGGAGGGCCGCACCCAGGGTGTCGGCGCGCTCGAGGGCGGCGGGGTCGTCGAACCCGAAGATGCGCACGCACATCCTCCCCACGACCCCGGCGACCAGGTGGCAGTACTCGCGCAGCTCCTCCCAGGTCGCGTACCGGGACTTGACCAGGTCCATCTCCACCCCGCTCACCAGCTCCTCCAGCTCGCTGAGCGGGATGCGGTGACGGCGGACGGAGCGGGCCAGCACCTGCATGACCGGGTCGCCATCCGCGTCACCGCCGAGGGCGCGCCGCAGACGCGTGCGCTGCCCCTCCAGCTCCGCGCGCTGCGCGGCGAGGCGGCGCTCCGCGCCATCGGGGCTCAGCACGTCGCGCAGCAGGGCCGTGCCGAAGCGCTGGCGTGCCGCCAGGTCCAGGGGCTCTCGCACGCCGTCGCCGGCCCCCAGGTCGGCGGCGTCGTCCACCTGGCGCGCGAAGTCGTAGAGCGCGTAGATGGAGATGCGCTGCGGGCGGGGGAGCGCGATGAACCCCCAGTAGAAGTTGCCCGCCTCGCGCCGGGCCATCCGCTGGCAGTAGCGCTCCGCCGCCTCCCGCCCGTCCGCCGAGGCACCGGGCCGGACGGCGGCGGCCACCAGGCGCAGCTTGGTCGCGGTCGACACCGTCGGGCGGTGGACGTCGGTCCGGAATCCCTCCCGGCTGATCGCGTCGATGATGGCCTCGCCCCCCCCGCGGTAGAGGGAGAGCTGCAGCCGCAGGCGGGCCGGCATGGGCAGCCGCTCCAGCTCCCGGCCCGAGGCGAGGAGGCCGAGGGCCCGCTCGCACATCGCACGGACGGCGCCGCGCACGCCCAGGCGCTCCACGTCGGATTGGATCAGGTAGCGGCGACCCTTTCGCCGGTCGACCGCGACGTCCTGCGCGAAGTTGGCGAGCTGCAGCCCGATGCAGACGTCGTCGGAGAGGGGCACCGCGCGCGGGTCGCGGATGCCGAACAGCCGCAGCACCATCCGCCCCACGGGGGCCGCCGACAGCATGCAGTACGAGCGCAGCTCCTCCCAGGTCGCGTAGGCGGACACCCGCTGGTCCTGGACGTTGGCGGCGATCAGGTCCAGGAGGGGGGCGGCGGGGATCTCGAACCGGCGCACGGTCTCTCGGAGCGCGACCAGCACGGGGTGGACGGGCGTCTCGCCGGCGAGCATCCGCTCCACCTCGGTCCGCCACAGCTCGAGCCGCCAGAGCGCGCTGCCCCCGCTCTCGTCGCCGAGGTCGTCGGTGGTGCGCGCGTACGCGTAGATCCGCGCCAGGTGGATGCGCAGCGGCCGCGGGGTGACCAGCGACGCCACCGTGAAGTTCTCGTAGTGCCGCCGCGCCAGGCGCAGGCAGGCCTCGTCGGCCTCGCGCAGGCCGGGGCGCGCCCGCGCGGGCCCCCCCGGGTCCGGCTCGCGGTCCGCGATCACCGGCGCCGCGCGCTCGGGCGCCGCCGGTCCATCCGGCTCGGGGACGAGCGGTTGGTGGAGGAGGGCGCTCACGCTCCCCGGCCCTCCAGGCCCGGACCGGTGAGGTGCGGTGTCCGAGCCAGCCGCCCCAGGTCGGCCGCCCCGGCGCAGAACATGGCGATCCTGAGCGTCTCGGTGACCTCCGCGACCGCGCCGTCCACGGCCTCCTCCCCCTGGGCGGCGGCCCGGAGCATCGCCCCCGCGATCCCCACCAGGTCGGCGCCGAGGGCGATCGCCACCGCGGCGTCGAGGCCGCCGCGGACCCCGCCACTCGCGATCAGCGTCCCCTGCGGCGCCGCGCCCCGCGCCAGCCGGACGGCCTCCGCGGTCGGGATCCCCCAGCCCGCGAAGGCCCCCGCGACCCGGGCTCGCACCGGGTCCTCGATCCGGTGCCGCTCGACCTCGCTCCAGGACGTCCCTCCCGCCCCCGCGACGTCGACCGCGGCGACCCCGGCGCGGAAGAGCGCGGCGACCAGGTCCGGGGCGATCCCCCATCCCACCTCCTTGACGATGACCGGCACCGGGAGGACGGCGGCGAGCGCCTCGATCCGGCCGAGGAGACCGCGGAAGCCCGTGTCCCCCCCGGGCTGGAGCGCCTCCTGGAGAGGGTTGAGGTGGAGCACCAGCGCGTCGGCCTCCAGCATCTCCACGATCCGCCCGCATTCCGCGGGGCCCACCCCGAGGTGGAGCTGGACCGCTCCCACGTTGGCGAGCAGGGGCACGTCGGGGCAGAGGTCGCGCACCGCGAAGGTGGGGAGGACCTCGGGGTGCTCGATGAGGATCCGGCAGGATCCCAGGCCCATGGCCACCCGGGCGCGCTGAGCCGACCGGGCGAGGACGCGGTTGATCCGCATGGCCTCGGCGGTGCCGCCCGTCATGCACGAGAAGAGGAGCGGGGCGTCGAGCCGCCGGCCCAGGAAGGACGTCTCCAGGCGGACCTCCCGCAGGTCGATCTCGGGAAGCGCCCGGTGGACGAAGCGGTAGCGTTCGAACCCCGCGGTGACGCCCTTGGCGGCGACGTCCTCCTCGAGGTTGATCCTTATGTGCTCGGCCTTCCGCTCGGCGATGCCGGGGGGTGTGGCGGACGGGCCCGTGCCTCGGTTCACCGTCATGCGACACCCCCGGAGGGCGGCGCGAGGGCGGGCGTGAGCGCGCCCCTGAGATCCACGGCCGCGGCTAGGCGAGGCGCTGGGCCACGAAGCCGGCGATGGCCGCGAAGTCCTCGACCCAGCGCGGCTCCAGGCCGGAGCTGGCGACCGCCGCCACCGCGGCCTGGGCGGTCTGAGCCGCGGCGGCCGCCGTGGCCTCGGGCTCGCCCAACCCGGCCAGGATCTCGCGGATGCGCGCCTCGCTGGCCGCCCCGTCGACCTCGGCGTAGAGCTCGCAGAGCTCGCGCTGCTCGGCGTGCGAGGCCCGCGAGTAGGCGCTCACCACCGGGAAGGTGGTCTTGCGCCGCGCCAGGTCGGTGCCCCGGCCCTTGCCGGTCGTGTCCGGGTCGCCGAAGGTGCCCAGCCAGTCGTCGCGGATCTGGAACGTCTGGCCGAGCAGGCGGCCCGCGTTGCGGAGCTTGGTCACGGTGCGCTGGGGAGCGCCCGCGATCGTCGCTCCCATCTCCAGGCACGCCCCCAGGAGGGCCCCCGTCTTGCCGGTGATGAGGCGCATGTAGGTGGCCCGGGGCGTGTCGGGGCGGCCCTCCAGGGCGAGGTCGAGGCTCTGGCCCTCGATGACGTCCACCACCGCCTGGCTCAGGCTGCGAGCGGCCCGCATCCGCCGCTCTCCCCGGGGGCCCGGCGCCAGCAGGGCGATGTAGGCGGTGGCGAAGAGACCATCCCCCACGTTGATCCCCTGGGCCTCACCCCACACCGCCCACACGGTCGGGCGATGCCGGCGGGTCTCGTCGCGATCCTGGATGTCGTCGTGGACGAGGGTGAAGTTGTGCACCAGCTCCACCGCCGCGGCCGCCGGCACCGCCCACTCCGGGTCTCCGCCGCATGCCTCGCACGCCCACAGGGTGAGCGCCGCCCGGAAGAGCTTGCCCCCGCCCCCGCCGGTGGGCTGACCGTCCGCGCCGACCCAGCCCAGGTGATAGGCGCACATCCGTCCGAGGGGCGAGCTGGCGGCGGGGGGGAGCGCCCAGCGGAGAGCGTCCTCGACCGCCGGCAGGTGGCGCGTGAGCGACGCGGGGAGCGGAACGCCCCGAACCTCCTCCTGAGCCGGGCCCGCCGCCGCGGCGGTCCCGGCCGCGGGGGCGGGCGACAACCGTGCCTCGCTGATGACGGACATGCTTCCCTCCACCGTTCCCTGAAACTTCTCAGATGGTAACTATCCGGTCGGGGGTGAGGCAAGGGCGGGTGGGCCCGCGCCGGGCCGGCCCCTCCCGGCGGCAGGCGCCCCTCCCCCCCGCCCGACCGGGATCCTCCGCCGGTCCGGGTGCGCGTTTGCCCTTCTGTGACGGTGCGCATAAGATTGACGTGGTGGCAACCATCCGTGACGGGGAGATGGACGCGGGCCTGAGCCCGCAGGTGCGTGAGGTGCTGGGTGCCTACCTCGACGCCAGCCTGCTCACCGACGCCTTCCAGGCCGAGCTGTGGCGCGAGGCGCGGCTCACCTTCGCCCAGCTCGCGGTGCTGCGCACCCTCCGCGACGGCGGCCCCCAGCTCGCGGGTCGCCTGGGCGAGGCCGTCGGGCTCTCCGCGGCCTCCACGACGCGGCTGGTCGACCGCCTCGAGGAGCGCGGGTTGGTGCGCCGCCGCCGCGGCCGCGGCGACCGGCGCTGCGTGGAGGTCCATCTGACCGAGCGGGGCCGGCAGCTGGTCGGGGCGGTGCGGGTGCGTCGCGACAGCCCGCTGCGCCGTGCCGTCGAGGCGATGACCGACACCGAGCAGAGGGCGCTCGCCGCCGCGCTCCGCGGCCTGGCGAGGAGCGCGCGGCGCCTGGAGCGTCTCTCGCCCAAGGTGGCCGTGTCGTGAAGCGCCGGCTGGTCCCGGTGGTGGTCGGCGTCGCCACCCTGGTGGGGCTCCTCATGGTCATCCAGCCGGGTGCCGTGGTCACGGCGCTGCGGGGCGCCGATCTCCGCCTGGTCGGGGCCGCCATGCTCGTGACCGCCCTCTACTACGTCATCCAGGGGGTGCGATGGCACTTCCTGCTCCGCGAGGCGGGCGTCGGCCTCCGCCTCCACGAGTCCGTCCTCATCAACCTCGCCGGGCAGACGGTGACGGCCGTCCTCCCCCTCGGGGACCTCACCCGCGCCCTCTTCGCGAGCGAGGCGACCGGGGCGCCCTTCGGGGCGGCCGCCGCGGCGGTGACCGTCCAGGAGCTGACCTTCACCTCCCTGCTCATCCTGAGCGCCACGCCCGCCCTGGTCGGCATCCCCGGCGGATGGCTGATCAGCGGCCTGGTGCTGGGAGGCGTCGCCGGGGTGCTGGTGATCCTGATCGTGCCCGGGGTGTTCCGCCGGGTCCGCGCACTGATCGGGCGGATGCCGCTCGTCCGCCGGTCCGCCGGCCAGATCGACACGCTGAGGGACGAGACGGTCACCCTCCTCACCCGGCCGGTGGCGATGCTGAGCGGCGTCATCGACCTGCTCCGGGTGGGCCTGGCCGCCCTGGCCATGGCCCTCATCCTTCGCGCCCTGAACGTGCAGCTCGGCTGGTGGCCGGTCGTGCTGACGGTCGCGGTGGCCTACCTCGGCGGCGCGCTGAGCTTCCTGCCGGGGGGGATCGGCGCCAACGAGCTGACCATCATCGGGGTCCTCTCCGGGTTCGGGGTCCCCCACGCCCCGGCGCTCGCCGCCGCCCTCCTGGAGAGGATCGCGCTCACCGGGGTGCCATCCGCGGTCGGCCTGC
>JAJZNI010000016.1 GCA_021847925.1 bacterium | reverse complement strand
ATGGGGCGCCTTCGGAATGCAGCCGCAGGGATGCTCCGGTGGCGGCCAAGCCGAGACCCCCGGCCGAGTCGATGAGGCCGGAGGCGCTGCTCGCCGCAGCTGAACCCTTCACGACGCCGGTCGCCGCTGTCGACGTCGCGACCATGGACGCCAACCTTTTCGCCATGCAACAGCGGGTCGCGGCGCTGGGCTGGCGGCTGCGCCCTCACGCGAAGACTCACAAGAGCTCCTTCGTCGCGCGCCGGCAGATCGCTCAGGGCGCCCACGGGCTGACGGCAGCGACCCTCCGTGAGGCCGAGCTGTTCGCGGATGCGGGGGTGGACGACATCCTCCTCGCGCATCCTCCGGTGGGCGCCGCGAAGCTGCGACGCGTCGCGGATCTGGCGGCGCGGCTGAGGCGTCTCGCCGTGAGCGTGGACAGCGTGGAGGCCGTCGCCGGCGTCCCGGCGAACGTGGAGATCCTCTGGGAGGTCGACAGCGGTCACCACCGGCTCGGGAGCGTGGCGGGCCGGACCACGGTGCCCGCGGTGCACCGGCTGGTGGAGGCGGTCGGCATCGAGAGGTTTCGAGGTCTGCTGACGTTCCCGGGCCACGTGTACGCAGCCCGGGACCCGGCGGGGGTCGCCTCAGCCGCCGAGCACGAGCGCGCAGCGCTGCGCGCCACCGTGGACCTGCTGCGGGCGGAGGGAATCCCGGTGCGGGAGCTGAGCCTGGGTTCCACTCCCACGATCGGCCTGCGTGACCCCGCGGCCGGCGCTGCGCCGGAGGTGGGTGACGGATCCGCCGCCGCGGCGCGCACCGCCACGGCGAGCGATGCGGGCATCGTCATCGAGGCCCGCCCAGGCTCCTACGTGTACGGGGACGTGCAGCAGGTCGCCCTCGGGGCGATGTCGCAGGACGACTGCGCTCTGGGGGTGGTGGCCACGGTGGTCGCGACCCCGGCTGTCGACCGAGCCGTGATCGACGCCGGATCCAAGGCGCTGGCCGCCGATGTGAGCGTGCCGACCGTTCAGGGCTACGGCCGGGTGGCCGGCCGGGAGAACCTCCTGGTGCAGAGGATGAGCGAGGAGCATGGGGTGTTGATCGCTCAGGGCTCCTCGGGCCTGACGGTGGGCGACCGGGTGGTCGTCATCCCCGTGCACTGCTGCACGACCGTGAATCTCCATCCCGCCGTGCTCATGGTCGAGGGAGGCGCCGGCTGGTGGGACCCGGTTGCCGCACGGGGGTGGCAGGCGGCCACATCGGGCGGGGGTGCCTGACCTCACCGGCCCATGAGGGCACCCCCGTTGACGTGGAGCATCTGGCCGGTGACGAACCCGGCCTCGGCGGACGCCAGGTACTCCACGGCCGCGGCCACGTCGTCCGGCCGTCCGGCCCGGCCGACCAGGGTCTGCGCGACCAGCTCCTGGTGGCGGTGCGACGTCATGGTGCCGGCGAAGAAGTCCGTTTCCGCGATGTAGCCGGGAGCGACGAGGTTCACGGTGATCCCGTCCGGGCCGAGCTCGGTGGCCAGGCCGTGCGACCAGCCGAGCAGTGCGGACTTCGCCGACGCGTAGGCCCCGTACGGTCCCACGCCGCCACGAACTCCTGCGATCGAGCTGATGGTGATGATCCGGCCGCCGGGGCGCCGCAGTCGGGGGCTCAGGGCCGCCGTGAGCAGGACGGCGGAGAGCACGTTGTTCGTGAAGTCGGTGGTCAGGGCCCGGGCGATGTCGGCCGGGCCTCGCCACGGCATGCCCCGCGAGGCGTAGCCTCCCGCGTTGTTGACGACGACGTCGACGACATCGGGGAGCTGGGCGGCGACGCGATCCACGTCGGAAGGGTCGGCGAGGTCTGCCGAAAACCACGTCACCGCTCCGGGCCCCTCGAGCGAGTGGGCGACGGCCTCCAGCACCGCCGCCCGCCTGCCGATGATGACCACGTGGTCGCCCGCCTGAGTGAAGCGCGCTGCGACCGAACGGCCGATGCCGGTACCGCCCCCGGAAACGATGACCGCGCGTGCCATGTGCGACTGGCCTCCCGTGTTCATGTGCTGCACTCGGCCTCCCCCGTCTCACGGCTGCTCGAGACATTCGTGCCGGTCTGGACGGCGGAGCGGCCCGCGGGGTCGTCACCCGTGATCGGTGGCGAGTCGGGTTCGCTGCCCGGAGGCGCGCCCTGGGCGACGCCGATCACCGGAGCCGCCTGGCTGCCGCCGAGGTAGGCGGCGAGAAGGATGATCGCCGTGCCCGCCAGCTGGATGGGCACATACGGCTCGCCGAGGAAGAGCGCTCCGATGGCGGCCCCGAGCGGTGGCTGGAGGTAGCTGTAGATGGCTGCAGCTGTCGCACCCAGCCGGGGCAGCGCCCACAGGCCGGCGGTGTAGGCAAAGGTGGTGGACAGCAGGCCGGCGAAGAAGAGTTCCGGCAGCGATGCGAGCCAGTCCTCCGGTGCGCGGACCGCATCGACCAGTCCCAGCGGAAGGAGGATCACCAGGCCTCCGGTCAGCGCCCACGGGGTGATGCGAGTGGCCGGCAGGCGCGCGGCATCCGAGGCGGTGAACACGAGGAAGAACGCGTAGCTGAGCGGTGCTCCGAGGTTGATGAGGTCCCCTGTTACGCTTCCGCCCCCGTGTGCCGGGGTGGCGAGGACCACGATGCTCACGCCCGCCAGTCCGAGAAGCAGGGCGGTGATCTCCTTGTTGCCGAGACGGCCGCGCGCCAGGAGCATGACCATCGCACCTGCGAAGAGCGGGGTCAGTCCCTGGATGAGCGACGCGTCGACAGCGGTTGTCAGGTTCAATCCGAATGCGAAGAACACCTGGTTGGCGCCGATCCCGATGATGGCGACGAGCGGGACCCGCGCCCGAGGGGGGGCGAGGGCTCTGCGCCGGTGCACCGCGAGCGCGATGATCCAGCTCGCCGCCGCGCCCATGAGGAAGCGGGCGCCGAAGAAGCTGGCCGGACGCACGTGCTCGAGGCCCAGCTTGACCACCGTCGCGTTGGCGCTCCAGATGAGCATGGCTGCGAACATGACCAGATGGGGCGCAAATCGCGTACGCGGCATGCGCACGCGGCTTGCAGCTCCGGCCGGCATGAGGGGATCAGCGGCGGGGGAGTGCCCGGGCCAGCGTCGATGCCCGTACCGGCCGGAGCGGTGGCCGGGCTGTGAACACCGCACTGTGGTCGAAGCCGGGATCGACACGCGATGTGATCAGGTCGGGAAGCGCCGCACCGCAGATGCGTCCCTGACACCAGCCCATGCCACATCGCGTGCTGGTCTTCACCTCGTTGAGGTCATGGGCCCCCTCCTCGACCGCCTTTCTCACCGTGCCCCAACGTACGTTCTGGCACCGGCAGACGATGGTGTCGTCGGTGGGGAGCTCAGCGAGCTGGAGGCGGTGAGGGAACGCGTCGGTGAGCACGCGGGCGAAGCCGCGAGCCCGCCGGAGGCGAGCCCAGAGCGGCCGGGCGAGCCGCGCGGCCTCGGGGTCGGAGAGGCGAGCCAACTGCCGAGCAGCCCCGATCGCGGCGATCTGGCCCTCCAGGGCTGAGACCGACGCTCCGCCCAGGCCGCACGCTTCCCCCGCCACCAGCAGCCCGGGAACGGACGTCGCCTGCCACCTGTCGTGCCGAGGGACTGGCTGCGCCATGCCGGTGTCCCAGCGCAGCGAGCAGCCGGCCAGGCGCGCCAGGTCCGTGGGTGCGGAGAAGCCATATCCGACGCAGAGCAGGTCCACTCCGACGCTGCGCGTCCTGCGCGGTCCACCCCGCAGCGGTTCCAACTCAACGCGCTCCACGTGGTCGCGCCCCTCGGCTGCGGCGACGACGCAGCCTCTCGTGAACCGGGCTCCGTGCCGCAGCAGCGGTGTGAGGTAGCGGGACAGCTCCACGTATCTCGCGGGATAGGGGAGCGTCCGAGGCAGGAGACGGAGGCCCTCGTGGAGGGTGGCGGCCTCCACCACCTCGACAACCCGCACCCCGGCCGCCACCAGATGCGCGGCCACCGTCAGCAGAAAGGGGCCGGAGCCGGCGACGACGGCGCGGGAGCCGGGCTTCACCGCCTGGCCCTTGACCAGGGTCTGCGCCGCACCTGCGGTGATGACACCCGGGAGCGTCCAGCCCGGAAAAGGTGTGGGGCGATCATGCGCTCCGGTGGCGAGCAGCGTGCAGTGGCTCCGCACCAGGTCGGGTTCGCCGCCCTGATCCAGCCACACATCCGGTCCGTCGATGCCCCAGACGGAGGCGCCGAGTCGGAATTCGGCGGCGCGACGGGCGCGAGAGATGACCTGTCTGCCCCTCTCCCGCTGCGGATCGCGAGGGGATGCCGGCTCCTGGAAGCTCTCCGGATACTGGCGATAGAACTGGCCGCCGGCGGTGGTGTTCTCGTCGACCACCACTGTGTCAAGGCCGAGCTCCCCCGCCTGGATGGCGGCGGCCAGACCGGCCGGTCCGGCGCCGACGATGAGCAGATCAGGCACGGGCGGACCCTCCTGACGTGGTCCGCACGCGCATGCCCGCGACCGCCGGCGTCATGCAGGTGCGAACGCCTGCGGTGCCGTCGATCTCCGCGGCACACTCGAAGCAGACGCCGATAGCGCAGAAGACCGACCGCGGTCGGGACGCATCCCGGCTGAGGCGGAGATGCCGCGTGAGCATCGCGGTGGCGACCGTCTCCCCCTCCCAGCAATCGACCCGCTCGCCGTCCACCTCGATGGTGATCTGCCGGCCGCGGCGGACATGTTCCAGGCGTTCCATGGCGTCAGCCGTGGCTGCCCGCGGGGTTCAGCGTCCGCGTGGGGAGGTAGGGTTCCGGGGGTACCGGGGTCGGAGCACCCATGATCAGGGCAGCGACCATGTCCGCGGTCGCCGCGGCGCCCATGACCCCGCCGCCCTCGTGACCGGTGGCGAGGATGACCCGTGGGTGCTCACGCAGCGGGCCGATGAGCGGCAGATGGTCGGGGGTCATCGGGCGCAAGCCCGCGTAGCTCCGGATCACCTGTGCCGACGCCAGGTCGGGGAAGAAGTCCAGCGCCCGCGCCACGATTCTGCTCAGAACGGAGAGCTCGACGCCACGATCCGAGGGCACCGTCACCTCACGGCTGCTGCCCAGGAGGATGGAGCCGCTGCGCGTGGACTCGACGACGTTGGCGACCTGGAGCTGCTCGTCGTCACTGGCGACGGTCTGCACGTACGATGCCTCCATGACCTTGTGGATCACCTGGACGGGTGAGCCGGCGATGATGGCGATCTGACCCTTGCGCGGGCGGACCGGCACGTCGACATGGAGGGAGCGGACGACCTCCGGGCTCCACACCCCTGCCGCCACGACCAGCCAGTCGGCCGACAGCACCCCCAGGCCGGTGGTCACGCGCACGCCTGTGGCGCTGGATTGGACGTCCAGCACCGGTTGGTGGGCGTGCAGGGTGGCTCCGCACCGTTGCGCGGCCCGCACCTGGGCCCACGTTGCGAGGCGCGGCTCGATCTGAGCGTCGTCCGGGAAGTAGGCGGCTCCGTCAACGGCCCCCTTGAGCCACGGCTCGGCCTCGCGCACTCCCGCTGCGTCCAGCCACTCGTAGCGGACGCCCTGTCCACCCAGCCAGTCGCACTGCCGGCGTGCACCGTCGATCCCACCGCTCTCGGGGATGACCATCAGGCTCCCCTTGCGCGCGTACTCGATGTCGATGCCCACGCCGGCGCTCAGCTCCTCGGCGAGCTCAGCCCAGCGGCGATGGCTCACGCGAGTGAGCGCGAGGTCGGGGTCTGACGTTCGGTCCCAGAGGACGAGATTCCCCTCGCATGCGCCGGAGGTTCCCCGAGCCGGCGCGTCTCTCTCCACGATCCGAACGGCGAGCCCGGCCTTGGCCAGCGCGTGGGCGCACGAGGCTCCGACGATCCCGGCGCCCACCACGATCGCGTCGCAGACCCCGATCGTCGTGCCGCCATGATCGCGAGAGATTGTCATACTGTCAGATTATCATGCAGGGTGAGGCGCGAGGGATGGCCGCTGCCACGTCAGGTCGCTGTCCAGCCGCCGTCCACGCGCAGCGACGCCCCCTGCATGTACGTGGTGGTCACGAGGAGCCGGAAGGCTTCGGCCAGCTCCCCGACCTGGCCGAAGCGGTGCACCGGGATCCTGTCTCGAATCGCGGCGGCGGTGGCGGGGTTGGCCTCCAGAAAAGCCTCCGTCATCGAGGTGAGGTACATGCCGGGGGCGATGGTGTTGACCAGGATCCCACAGCCGCCGAACTCGGCGGCCAGGGAGCGCGCGAGAGCCTCGATGGCCGCCTTTGTGGCGCCGTAGACGGCCCGGCCGGGAAGCCCGATGTGGGCCGCCGCCGAGGAGATCAGGACGATCCGTCCCCAGCCTCGCTCGGACATCCCGGGGACGAGGTGGCGCGCGGCGAGGAGGGTGCCGAGCACGTTGGTCCGCCACATCTCCTCCCAGTCCTCGAGCCGGCCCTCCAGGTACGGAGCCCGGCGCGCCACGCCGGCGCAGGCGACGAGGACGTCGATGCCGCGGCCGTCCGATTGCACCTCCGTCAGGAGGCGCGTCCAAGCTGCGTCCTCGGCCACATCCATCTGATGTCCGCGCACGCGACCGGGTGCCAGCCGCTCGACCTCGTCGAGCGGCTCCCGTCGCCGCCCGGTGACCACCACCTCGTCGACGTCGAGGTCGAGGAGGGTGCCGAGCGCAACCCGTCCGATCGCGCCGCCGCCCCCTGTGACGAGGGCGCGCCGGCCGCTCAGAGTGTCCATGCGATCACCACCTGTGAGGAGAGTGTCTGATGCCCATTAGAGTCGTGTTCACGGGGGCCACGGGCCGGGTCGGCAGGTCCATGGTGCCGGCGATCCTGCGGAGCACCGACTTTGCCTTGGTGGGTGCGGTTGGCCGCCAGCGGGCCGGCGAGGACGTGGGGGTCGTTCTCGGCATGCGCGAGACCGGTGTCCGCTTGGAGAGCGAGGTGGAGGAGGCGGTGCGCGGCACCGGGGGACAGGTGCTCATCGACTTCAGCGCGCCCGAGGTGGCGGTCAAGCACTGCCGGGCGGGCATAGAGGCCGGCATGGCCGTCGTGATGGGGACGACCGGGATGTCGGCCGAGGACGTGTCCGAGCTGGGCCGGCTCGCCGCCAGCCGCGGCGTCGGTGCTTTCAAGGCGCCCAACCTGACGCTGGCGGGTCACCTCATGTTCCGCTGCGCCGAGCTCGTGCGCCGTTACATGGGTGACGTGGAGATCATCGAGGCTCACATGCCGGAGAAGCTCGACTCGCCGTCGGGCACCTCCATCGAGACCGCGGAACGTCTTGAACGGGTCGGGGGCCCTCCTCCGGGGATCGACCACACCCGCTTCGGCCTGCCCGAGTCGCGTGGGGCGCGGGTCGGCTCGGTTCGCATCCACAGCCTCCGCCTGCCCAGCATCTACGATCATCAGGAGGTGCTCTTCTCGCGGCCCGGGGAACTGCTGACCATCCGCTACGAGCAGTACACGACCGAGCCGCTGGTCGGGCCCACGCTCAGGGCGGCGCGTCTGGTGCTGGGGGCACGCGGACTGGTCCACGACTTCCCGGGCCTTTTTGAGGATGATCCTGCGATCAGCTCTCATACCAATTCGTGAAGGGAGCGGTGGCCCAGGCCACCGTCTTCCACGTCGTGTAGGTGTCGAGAGCCTGCATCCCGCAATCGCGGCCGAACCCAGAACCCTTCACTCCCCCGAAGGGGGCCTCGACGGGCGTGTAGTTGAAGGTGTTCACCCAGACGTAGCCGGAATCGATCTCCTGAACGCACCGCAGCGCGCGGCTGACGTTGCTGGTCCATACGCCGGCCGCCAGCCCGTACTCGGTCGCGTTCGCCAACTGGATCGCCTCCTCCTCGTCATGGAAGGGGGTCACGACGACGACGGGTCCGAAGATCTCCTCCGTGAAGACGCGGTGGTGTGGCCTGACGTCGGCAAGCACCGTGGGTGCGTAGAAGTGGCCGCCCTGCAGGGCACCGTCATCGAGACGACGACCTCCCGTCACCAGCCTGGCCCCCTCCCTGACCCCCGTCTCGACGTACCCGGCGACCTTTTCCAGGTGCGCACGTGAGATCAGCGCACCCATCTGGCAGCGCTCGTCGGTCGGTGGGAGCACCCTTATGCTCCGGGCCATGCCGGCAAGCCCCTCCACGAAGCGCTCGTAGATGGTGTCCTGGACCAGCACCCGGCTGCCGGCATTGCAGTTCTCACCCTGCGCGAAGAAGATCCCGAACGCCGCCCCCCTGACCGCCCGGTCGAAGTCCGCGTCGTCGAACACGATGTTCGGGGACTTGCCACCCAGCTCCATCTGCACGGGTCGGACCAGTTGGGCCCTCGAGCTCATCACCTTGCGGCCGGTGACCACACCCCCGGTGAAGGCGAGGAGGTCGACGTCGGGGTGGCCGGCGAGCGGGGCACCGGCGTCGCCGCCCGTGCCCGAGACCACGTTGAGGGCCCCTGCGGGCATGCCGGCCTCGAGGGCGAGCCCGCCCAGACCGAGGCAGGTGAGGCTCGCCAGCTCGGACGGTTTGAGGATCACGGAGTTTCCGCACGCGAGCGCCGGAGCGACCTTCCATGCAGCCACGTAGATGGGGAAGTTCCAGGGGGTGATCGTCCCGACGACCCCGATGGGGAAGCGCATGACCATGCCCAGCTGGGCACTGGGCAGGGGATGGGATTGTCCCGTCAGCTTGCTGGCGGCACCCGCGTAGTACTCGAAGATGTCCGCGGTCCCGGCGATGTCCTCGCGAGCCTCGCGGATCGGCTTGCCCGAGTCGCGGGTCTCCGCGTGGGCGAGCGCCTCGCCGTCCCGTCGGATCAGGGAGGCGAGCTGCCACATGATGCGCCCCCGCTCGCTGGGCTGGAGGCGCGACCAGCTGCCGGACCGCAGCGTGGAGCGAGCCGAGGCGATCGCGTCATCTATGTCGGCCGCGCCGCTCGCCGGGATCTGGGAGAACGGCCGACCGGTGGCCGGATCCTCCACCGGGAGCGTCTCGCCGCTCCGAGCCGGCCGCCACTCGCCTCCGATCATGTTCCCGAGCGGTTCGAGGTAGGTGCTGGTGCTCATCGACGTCGTCTCCTCCTCGCCGGCGGCCCGTCCGGCTCGCTTCCACCACGCTCCGGATCGAGATGGTCCCGGGTCACCCCCACGGGTGATGGACTCCCCGGGCCTGCGGATGTATCCTACCGCCTTGTCAGTCTGTCAGACGGACAAGCAGAATTCAACATCCGGGACGGGCACGTGATGTGGGATGTGGGCTGGGTGGCCCCTCGGTGGGCCGCAGAGGCCGCCGAGAGACCGGGGGAGCTGAGCTTCCAGGGGTCAGCCGGGGCTGGCCGGGGGGGCTGGCGGACGGTACGCGGCGACGGGCAGCCCCCTGGGCCCGGCCACTGGTGCGCAGGTATCCTCGATGCGAGCTGACCACGTCTTTCGCACCATTGAGAGCCACACGGGCGGCAACCCAACCCGGACCGTGCTCTCGGGGGTGCCACCCCTGGAGGGGGGCACGATGCTGGAGAAGATGCTCGATCTCCAGCGCCGGCTGGACTGGGTGCGCACCGCACTCATGTTCGAGCCGCGTGGCCACAGCGTCATGTCCGGCTGCATCCTCACCGCGCCCTGCGATCCCCGCGCCGACGTCGGTGTCCTCTTTATAGAGACGAGCGGGTACCTCCCGATGTGCGGGCACGACACCATAGGCCTGTGCACGGTCCTGGTCGAGACCGGCGCGGTGACGGTGAGGGAGCCCCACACGGAGATCCGGTTGGACACGCCGGCCGGTCTCGTCGAGGCGCGGGTCAAGGTGTGTGACGGCCGGGCCCAGGAGGTCAGCTTCGTGAACGCTCCCTCCTTTCTCCTCCACCGAGACGTCGTGATCGACCTCCCGCACCACGGGCGCGTGCGCGCCGACATCGCCTACGGCGGCAACTTCTATGCGATCACCGAGGCGGCCCAGGTCGGGCTCACACTCGACATCGAGCACGCCGCCGAGGCAATCGGAACCGCCAAGCTGCTGCGCCCCGCCTTCGATGCTGCCGTGGATGTGGCGCACCCGACCCTCCCCGACATCCGAGGCCTCACTCACATCCAGTACTTCGGCCCCCCGGTGGCTGACGGCGCCGACGCTCGGATCCTCGTCATAATCCGACCGGGTGGGGCGGATCGGTCGCCGTGCGGGACCGGCACCTGCGCCAAGGTGGCGACCCTCGTAGCCAGGGGGGAGCTGGAGATGGGGGAGGAGTTCGTGCACGAGAGCATCACCGGGGCGCTCTTCCGTGCCCGTGCCGTCGAGAAGGCGCGGGTGGGGGACCTGCCCGCGGTGAGGGTGGAGGTGACGGGATCAGCCTTCATCACGGGAGAGAGCACCTTCGCCCTCGATCCTGACGATCCCATGCGGCATGGATTCCTGGTGGCCTGATACGGAGGTGACGGTTATCGCAGAGCCCGGCGTGTGACTCCGCAGTGTCAGCAACTTAGGGATGAGGAGTGAGTGCGCACATGAATCGCACGAATCAAATCGTTTGGGGCGTCATCGGCGTGATCGTCATCGGCGGCCTCGCCGGGTTCGGCGGCGCCAAGATTGGGGGAGGGGGTGGGAGCGCCGGCGCGAGCGCAGGTCCGCTGGCCACCCCCTACAGCTTCCTGAACCAGATCAAGAGCGCTGGAAAGCTCACCGTCGGGTGCGCCACCTCGCCGCCGACCATCGACATCGCAGCCAACGGTGCCTGCACCGGACCGGACCTGATCCCAGCGCAACAGCTGGCCAAGGACCTCAACGTCAAGTTGGTGACCGTTGACACCACGTGGCAGAACATCGTCACCGGTCTCGAGGCCGGCAAGTACGACTTCGCGGCGGACCTGGACGCGACTGGGCAGCGTGCCCTGGCCATCCAGTACACGTCGGCGATCTGGACCTACCCCGGCGTCTTCGTGGTCCCGGCGAACACCCCCTACAGGACCTCGGCCGCCATCTTCGCGTCCGGTAAGTCCATCTCGGTGGCCGCCGGCAGTGCCGAGGACCTCGCCCTCGAGGCGATCAGCCCGGCCCCCCCGGAGACCAAGCTTCCCGACTGGCCGCACGCCTTCCTTGCGCTGCAGAGCGGCCGCGTCGGCTCGGAGTTCACCGACCTGGGTGACGCCGAGGTCCAGGTCAAGCAGGATCCCCAGTACAAGATAGTGGTGCCCAGCCCCTCGATCTTCGTCCACAACGTGGACTATGGCGTGCCGGCGACGGTCGATCCCGCGTCGCTCGAGGCGATCGACATCATCATCAACAACGCCGTCGCCGCAGGCAAGATCGGTCGTGCCATGGCAGCAGCCGGATACATCGCCAGCACCTCCGACCTGGGGAGCATGCTGCTGTCGTCGTCGTCGTCGTAGTGGATAGGCGCTGATGGGCGGTCTCCTCGCATACCAGTTCGACTGGAGCATCATCCCCCCGATATTCCCATCGCTGCTCCAGGGCTTGGAGTTGACGCTCGAGATCACCGTGGTGACCATCGCCGTCAGCATGGTGGTGGCTGTGCCCCTGGCCCTCGCGCGCATGGCAACCGTCACGATCATTCGGTGGCCGGCTCAGCTGTACATCGAGATCTTCCGCGGAACGCCCCTGCTCGTGCAGCTCATCTGGGTGTACTACGCCCTCCCCGTGGTGCTTGGGATCAACCTCCCGGCATTCATTGCGGTGGTGATCGCCCTCAGCGCCAACCTCACCGCCTTCATGGCCGAGGCGTACCGCGCCGGATTCCAGGCGGTGCCAAAGGAGCACCTGGAAGCGGCACAGGTGGTCGGCCTCAGGCGCGTCGACCAGATCCGCTTTGTCACTGTACCCCAGGCCCTGCGGCAGCAGATCCCCGTGATCCTGTCGCTGAACATCAGCCTGTTCAAGGACAGTTCCCTGGTCTCTACGCTTGGGGTTGCCGACCTCACCTACAAGGGAAACATCGAGTCCAGCCTCCTCTTCCGGCCGATGGAGATCTACACGACGATCGCCGCCATATATTTCATCATCGCCTTCCCGGCCACCCTGATCACCAGCGCCATCGAGCGTCGCATGCTCGCTGGGCAGGAGGGGCAGACCCCGAACCGGCCGCGGGGAGCCCGGAGTCTCATGCTCAAGCTGCTGCCCACGCATCTGCTCTTTGGGGGCTTCGGAGGTTGACGCGGGCGTGGTGTCCGGCTCGGTGATCGGAGGAGAAGAGACATGGTGGCAAGCGACGCGAGTGGTGGTGAAGCCGCGACCGGGAGGCGTGCAGAGGAGATGATGAGCGTGGTGCATGCCCAGGCAGCGCCCGGGGCGACGCGGCAGGGAAACGGCGGTGGTGCGATCGTGGCGGGGCGCGGCATCTCCAAGTACTTCGGACAGCGGTGTGTCCTCCGCGAGGTGGATTTCGAGGTCACCCCGGGCGAGATGCTGGTTGTGATGGGGAAGAGTGGCTCCGGCAAGAGCACGCTTCTGCGTGTCATCGCCGGGCTCGCCCAGCCCGAAACCGGGGAATTGGATATCAGCGGCCTCACCGTGATCAAGGATGGAAAGCACCTGGATGGGTGGGCGACACAGCGGAGGCTGGTGGGAATGGTATTCCAGCAGTACACGCTGTGGCCTCACATGAGCGTGTACAAGAACCTGGCTCTCGGCCCGCGGCGGGTCCTCAGGCAACCGGAGAGCGAGATCCGTTCCCGTGCCGAGGCGGCGCTGGACGAGGTCGGGTTGCGCGACCGGATGCACAGCCGGCCCTCGGAACTGTCCGGAGGTCAGCGCCAGCGCGTGGCCATCGCGCGGGCCCTGATGATGCAGCCGCGGGTGATGCTGTGCGACGAGATCACCTCCGCCCTGGATCCCCCCATCGCCTCCGGGGTGCTCAACATCCTGACCAACCTGGCGCGCAACGATGGCATCGCCTGCGTGATCGTCACCCACGATATGGCCTTCGCCTCAAAGGCGGCGGACCGGGTGATGTTCGTGGAGGACGGGCAGATCCTTGAGCAGGAGGAGCCCTCGCTCGCCTTCAGCAACCCCTCGAGCGCGGGGCTGCGCGAGTTCGTTGACGCTCTGAAGGTGAAGTAGGAGCGGATGGGATGCGGCCGCGGTTCATGGTCAGCGCGATCGACGTTCACGCTGAGGGGGAGCCTGGTCGGGTGCTCCTCAGCAGTGCCCTCCGCGTCCAGGGACGGTCAATGGCCGAGCGCTTGGAGTACTGCCGAGCGAACCTGGACTGGCTGAGGCGACTGATGCTGCAGGAGCCGCGCGGATATCCCGCGATGTGCTGCAGCCTTGTGCTCCCGCCCACGACGGCCGCCGCTGACGCCGGGTTGATCGTGATGGAGCAGAGTGGTTTCAACCCGATGTCGGGCAGCAACACGATGTGCGTGGTCACGGCGCTGCTGGAGACGGGTGCGCTTCCGGCGACCGAGCCCGTGACCAGACTGGTGCTGGAGACTGCAGTTGGTCTCATCGAGGTCGAGGCTGAGGTGCGCTCGACCAAGGTCGAGAGGGTGACGCTTCGCAATGTGCCGGCGTTCGTGGTGCACGAGAAGAGGGTGCTCAAGGTGCCTGAGCTCGGGCGTGTCACCGTGGACGTGGCGTTCGGTGGCCAGTTCTTTGTGCTGGCATCCGCCGCGGAGGCCGGGGTTGAGTTGACGTCTTCCAATGCCCGGGCGATCGTCAGGGCCGGGGCCATCATCAAGAGGATCGCGCAGGAGGAGCTGGCCGTGCGGCACCCGGATAACCCGGCGATCAACAGCATCACGCTGACGATGCTGCATGCACCGGCCGACGCTCCTGGCGTGGGTGGCCGGAACGCGGTGATTTGCACCACGGGTGCGGTCGACCCGGGTCGGCCCGAGTCCTGGACCGGAGCGCTCGATCGCTCTCCCTGCGGGACGGGGACCTCGGCGCGGATGGCCGTGCTCGAATCCGAGGGCCGTCTCCGCATTGGCGAGAAGTTCGTTCACGAGGGGATTCTCGGGACCCACTTCACCGGTACGTTGATCGCGGAGACGCACGTGGGGAAGCTGCGCGCCGTGGTGCCGACGATATCGGGGCGCGCGTGGGTTACCGGGATGTCGACCTACGTGCTGGACGAGGGGGACCCGTTTCCCCAGGGCTACGCGCTCGGGGATATCTGGGCGGATGCATCCGAGAGCGTGGCTCGGCGGCCGTCGGTGGAGGTTCTCGCATGAAGGTGACGTCGCTGCGCTGCTACTCTCTCGACCTGCCCCTCGCGACGGGTAGCTACACGATGTCGCACGGACGGACGCTGACGCGCATGGAGACGACGGTGGTGGAGGTGGCCACAGAGGGCGGCGTCACGGGCTACGGCGAGGCGTGCACTCTGGGAGGCAACTACATCGAGGGCTTCGCCGGGAGTGTGCAGGCCACCGTGAGGGAGCTGGCCCCGATCGTGGTCGGCGCCGACCTGATGGCGAACGACGTGGTTCTCGACCGCATGGATGCGGCGCTTCGCGGCCACCTCCCCGGCAAGGCGGCGATCGATGCGGCTCTGTGGGACGCGCGAGGGAGGGTGCTGGGGCTTCCGGTGCACAAGCTGCTGGGTGGCCGCCATCAGGACGACTACCCTGTCTTCCACCCCCTGACCCTCGCCAGCCCGGAGGCGATGGCCAGAGAGGCGGCGACCATGGCCGGCTCCGGCTACCGTTGCTGGCAACTGAAGCTGGGCGAGGACCCGATCGAGGACGCCACCCGTGTGCATGCGGTGCTCGACGCCGTGGCGGGGCGGGCCGACTTCGTGACGAGCGATGCGAACCGCGGCTGGACGATGGGCCAGGCTCTGCGATTCATCGCCGCCATCCGTGGACGTGACACGTACGTGGAGCAGCCGTGCCGCACCATGGAGGAGCTGGCGCAGGTCCGCCAGCGAACCGAGCTCCCCGTGACCATCGACGAGCTTGTCTGCGACGTCAACGACCTGCTCGCCTGCCTCAAGCGCGGCGCCGCGGACGCCATCAACATCAAGCCCGCGCGGGTGGGTGGCCTGACGAAGGCCGCACGGATTCGCGACCTGGCCCAGAGCGCGGGGCTGATGGTGATGATCGACGAGCCGATGGGCGGGGACCTCGCCACCGCCGGGATCAGCCAGCTCGCGGCGAGCTGCCGCCCCGACAACTTCTTGGCGGCATCCCATGTGACGGCCACCCACCTCACCGCCGCCTCCCACCGTCCCATCGCCCGCTCGGGAGGCGCGACCCTGAAGGACGGGAGGGCCTCGGCCTCCGCAGCGCCCGGGCTCGGCGTCGACGTGGACCCCGAGGCGCTGGGAGATCCCCTGTTCGAGGTCGTGGGCCCCAGGGGATCTCGTTGATGAGGCCGGGACGGCGGAGGCGGGTGGTCGCCGCAGACGGTGCGAGCAGCACAGGAGAGCAGGCGCGTCACCTCCGCGTGGAGGACGGGGCGCAGCAGGAGCAGAGTGAACTATGACTGTGACAGCGGCTCGGCGTGCGATGACGAGCGAGGAGATGGTCCGGCTATCGAAGCAGCACACCTTCTTCTCCTGGTCGATCCAGGGCGCGGTGGATCCGATCGCCATCGACCATGCGAAGGGTGTGTGGCTGTACACGCCCGAGGGCAGCGCGATCCTCGACTTCTGCAGCCAGCTCATGTGCGTCAACATCGGGCATGGAGACCAGCGCGTGGTCGACGCGATCACCGAGCAGGCCACCCGGCTGCAGTTCGTGCAGCCGGCCTTCGTGACCGAGATCCGCGCCCGGCTCGGAGAGAAGCTGGCGTCGATCCTGCCCGGTGACATGGACAAGGTGTTCTTCACCCTGGGGGGGGCGGAGGCGGTGGAGAACGCCATGAAGCTGGCCCGCCTGTACACGGGGCGCTACAAGGTGCTGGCCCGCTACCGGGCCTACCACGGCGCCACCTTCGGGGCCATGAGCCTCACCGGCGACCCGCGCCGCTGGCCCAACGAGCCCGGCCTGGTGGGGGTGGTCAGGTATCCCGACACCCACCGCTGGGGAGAGAGGGAGCCACGGCCCGTGGAGGAGAGCCTGCAGGGCCTCGAGGATGTCATCAGGTACGAGGGTCCGCACACCATCGCCGCCGTCTTCCTGGAGACGATCGTGGGGACCAACGGCGTGCTGATCCCGCCCGACGGCTACATCCAGGGTGTCCGGGAGCTCTGCGACCGGCACGGCATCCTCATGGTCGCGGACGAGGTGATGGCCGGCTTCGGGCGCAGCGGCAGATGGTTCGCGATCGATCACTGGGACACGGTGCCCGACCTCATGACCATGGCCAAGGGGATCACATCGTCCTACCTGCCCCTGGGCGCGGTGGCGATGCGGCGCCACGTCGCCGAGAGGTTTGAGACCACGATGTTCTCCGGCGGGTTGACGTACTCGAGCCACCCCATCTCCCTGGCGGCCTCCCTGGCCACCCTGAGGGTGTACGAGGAGGACGGGCTCATCGAACGCTCCGCCGCCCTGGGTCCGGTGATGCGCGGGCACCACGAGCGGCTGGCGGCGCGGCACCCGAGTGTCGGCGCGCATCGCAACCTCGGCCTCTTCGGCATCATCGACCTCGTGCGCCGGCAGGACCCCTACACGCCGATCGCCCCGTTCGGTGGCACGAGCGACGAGATGAAGGCGATCAGCAGCCACCTCCGGGAGCACGGGCTCTACACGCAGATCGTCGGCGGGTCGATCCACACCAACCCCCCTCTCTGCATCAGCGAGGATGAGCTGGCACAGGGCTTTGAGATACTGGACGCGGCGCTTGAGATAGCGGATCGCGCGGTCCTCGGATAGGCCGCCGGAACGTGCCCCGCTTCTCCGCCAACCTGAGCATGCTCTTCGCCGAGCTCCCGTTTCCCGAGCGGTTCGGGGCGGCCGCTCGTGTGGGCTTCCGCGCCGTGGAGTTCCTCTTCCCGTACGAGTACGGAGCGGAGGATCTGCGCGACGTGCTGGGGCACGCCAGCTTGGCCCTCGATCTCTTCAACCTCCCCGCCGGGGACTGGTCCGCTGGGGAACGTGGGATGGCGGTCCTCCCCGAGCGGCGGGCCGAGTTCCGCCAGGGAGTGGACACGGCCGTCCGCTACGCCACCGAGCTGGGCACCCGCAAGCTCAACTGCCTGGTGGGGCTGCGGGACGGCTCGCTGCCCTGGGATGACCAGTACGAGTGCGCCGTCGAGAACCTGCGCTGGGCGGCACAGCAGGTTGCCGGGAGCGGCATCACCCTGCACATCGAGCAGCTCAACCCGATCGAGACCCCGGGATTCTTCGTCGACGGCCTCGGCGTGGCGGAGCGGATGCTGGCCGACGTGGGGTCGCCGCACCTGCGCCTCCAGTTCGACGTGTACCATGTCCAGCGGACCCAGGGCAACGTGCTCGCGACGCTGCGGCGGCTCATCGACCGTGTGGGGCACGTCCAGATCGCCGATTCCCCCGAGCGGGGGGAGCCCGGATCCGGCGAGCTTGCCTATGGGCGCATCCTCAGCGAGTTGGATCAGCTCGGCTATGGGGGGCGGGTTGGGCTGGAGTACCGTCCCACGGTGCCGACGGACGAGAGCTTCAGGTGGGTGACCGAGTATGGATGGCGAATCGATGTCTGAGCCACCGCTCACCGCGGGGCGGGACCGCATCGGCTTCATCGGCCTGGGGATCATGGGACGCCCGATGGCGCTGAACCTCCTGCATGCGGGCTACAACCTGGTGGTCCACTCGCGCAGCCGGGGGCCCGTCGACGCGCTGGTGGCCGAGGGTGCCGAGCGCGGAGCCGGACCCGCCGACGTCGCAGCCCGCAGTGACGCGGTCATCACCATGCTGCCGGACACGCCGGACCTGGAGCGGGTGGTGCGTGGGCCGGGGGGGCTCCTGGAGGCGAGCCGGCCCGGTCTGCTGCTGATCGACATGAGCACGGTGGATCCCATCGCCACCCGCGGCATCGCCGAGGAGATGCGAGCCCGTGGCGTGGGGATGGTGGACGCGCCGGTGTCCGGGGGTGAGCAGGGCGCCATCGGCGGAACCCTCTCCATCATGGTGGGAGGGGGAGAGGCGGATGTGGCGCGGGCCAGGCCCGTCCTGGACGTTCTCGGAGCCAAGGTCGTGCACATCGGTGAGGTCGGCGCGGGACAGGTCGCGAAGGCCGCCAATCAGCTGGTCGTGGGGGCGACCATCGAGGCCGTCGCCGAGGCCCTCGCGCTCGCCACGGCCGCGGGGGTCGACCCGGCGAAGGTCCGCGAGGCGCTGCTGGGCGGCTTTGCCGCGAGCCGCATCCTCGAGGTCCATGGGCAGCGCATGCTCGACCGGTCGTTCAGTCCCGGGTTCCGCGCTCGCCTCCACCTCAAGGACGCGGGGATCGCCCGCCGGTCGGCGGCCGCCTACGGGGTCCCGACTCCCGCCCTCGAGGCCGCCCTGGCCGGGTTTCAGCAGCTTGTCGACAGCGATCGCGGGGATCTGGATCACTCCGCGCTCTTCCTCCTGGCCGACGGAGGAGCGCACGAGGAGCCCTGACCGCAAGGCCGGGGAAAGCGACCAAGCAGCAGGTTGACGGAGATGGAAGTGACGACCGGAGCTCTCCCCCGCGCGAGCGAGGTGCGCGACTGCAAGCTGTTCATCGATGGTCGGTGGGAGGACGCCGCCGACGGCGATCGCTTCGACACCGTGGATCCCGCCCGGGGTGTGCCTCTGGCGCACGTGGCACACGCCAAGGCCGCCGACGTCGATCGCGCGGTTGCCGCCGCGCGGCGGGCGTTCGACGCGGGCCCCTGGCCCCGGGCACCGGAGCGCGAACGCGGTCGGGTGCTGATCCGGGCCGCGGAGGTGGTTCGGCGCGAGCGCCGCCGGCTCGCCGAGCTGGAGGTGCTGGACAGCGGCAAGCCCATCGGCGAGGCGCTGGAGGACATCGACGAGGCCGCCTTCATGTTCGAGTACTACGGGGGCTGGGCGACCAAGGTGATGGGTGCGATACCACCGGTCGGTCCCGACGCGCTGAGCCTCGTGGTCAAGGAGCCCGTCGGCGTCGCCGGGCTCATCGTGCCATGGAACTACCCGTTGCTGATGGCTGTCCAGAAGCTTGCCCCGGCGCTGGCCGCGGGCTGCACCTGCGTGGTCAAGCCGGCCGAGCAGACGCCTCTCACCGCTCTCGAGCTCCCCGAGATCCTCCGCGAGGCGGGCCTGCCGGACGGAGCCCTCAATGTGGTGACCGGTTATGGTCCGACGGCCGGGCTGCCCCTGGTCCAGCATCCCAAGGTGGACAAGATCAGCTTCACCGGGTCGCTGGAGGTCGGCCAGCTCGTGATGCGCGAGTCGGCCGACTCCGTGAAGCGGGTGACCCTGGAGCTGGGCGGGAAGTCCCCCAACATCATCTTCAACGACGCGAGCTTCGAGCGCGCCATCGACGGGACCTGCTTCGGGATCTTCTGGAATCAGGGTGAGGTCTGCTCGGCGGGCAGCCGGATCCTCGTCCAGGCGAAGGTCTACGACCGAGCCCTCGAGGCGTTGCGGAAACGAGCCGGTGGTGTGCGCCTGGGCCACGGCCTCGACGCCGGCACCACCATGGGGCCTCTGGTGAGCGCGGAGCAGCGCGATCGCGTGCAGGGCTACATCGACTCCGGACTGGCGGAGGGGGCAAAGCTGGTCACGCCCAGCCCCACCCCTGCTGCGCCGGACCTGGCCTCGGGGTACTTCGTGCCCCCGACCCTCTTCTACGACGTGGACAGGTCGATGCGGATCGCGCGCGAGGAGATCTTCGGGCCGGTCGGCGTCGTCATTCCCTTCCACGACATCGACGACGCCGTCGACCTCGCCAACGACACCGACTACGGGCTGGCGGCCGCCGTGTGGACCAACGACATCACGCGGGCCATCCGCACCGCCCGCGCGCTGCGCGCCGGGACGGTGTGGATCAACGACTCCCAGCCCGCCCCGACGGAGACCGTGTGGGGAGGGTACAAGCGGTCCGGGTTCGGACGTGAGCTCGGTCCCTGGGGACTCGAGGATTTCCTCGAGACCAAGCACATCTACATCAACCTCAAGGGCGACTGAGACCGAGGGAGGCGCCGGAGAACGTGGCCGCGGAGGGCAGGACGGCTGAGGAGGCCCGCTACGTTGCCACGACGCCGGGCTCCTGCGAGCTCCACCGCAGAGCCGCCGCGGTGATGCCGGGAGGGACCACCCGGACGACGGTCCACTTCCAGCCCTATCCCCTCTACCTGGAGCGCGGGCTGGGTTGCCGCGTGTGGGACGTCGATGGCACTGAGCGCCTCGACATGCTCGGCAACTACACCGCACTGATCCTGGGTCACGCGCATCCTGCGGTGGTGGCCGCGGTGACGGCGCAGGTGGAACGCGGAACCAGCTTCGCCGCGGCGACCGCCGCGGAGGTGGAGCTCGCGGAGGAGCTGGTGGGCCGGGTGCGCTCTGTGGAGCGGGTGCGGTTCACCAACTCGGGAACCGAGGCGACGATGTATGCGATGCGGCTCGCGCGAACCTTCACGGGACGCCCGCGCCTCGCCCGCGTCGAGGGCGGCTACCACGGAACTCACGACCTCGCGCAGGTGAGCACGCATCCGGACCTGGCGACGGCGGGGCCCGCGGCCAGGCCGGTGGCGGAGGCGGACTCGCCGGGGATCCCCCGGTGGGTCGTGCACGACACCGTGGTCGTGCCCTTCAACGATCCCGAGGGCGCCGTCCGGATCCTGAGGGAACACGCGCATGATGTGGCCGGCGTCATCGTCGAGCCCGTGCTGGGAGTGGGCGGCACCATCCCCGCCGAGCCCGGGTTTCTCGAGGCTCTGCGCGCGGTGACCGCAGAGCTGGGGATGCTGCTGATCTTCGACGAGGTGATCTCGTTTCGCGTGGACCGCGGCGGTGCCCAGGCGCTGTACGGCGTGGAGCCCGACCTCACCACGCTGGGCAAGATCATCGGCGGGGGCCTGCCGGTGGCGGCCTTCGGCGGTCGTGCCGAGGTGATGTCCTGCCTCGACCCCGAACGGGAGCGCAGCCTACCTCAGGGAGGCACTTTCAACGGGCATCCCCTGGGCATGAGGGCAGGGTTGGCCCAGCTGCGCGAGCTCACACCGTCCGTGTTCCGCGAGCTCGGCGAGAGGGGCGAGTGGTTGCGTGGCAGGCTGCGGGAGACCTTCGCGGGCCGTGGGATCGCCGCCCAGATCACCGGTCTGGCCTCGCTCCTCAACATCCATTTCACCGCCGTGCGGGTGCGGGACCACCGCACGATGCGGGCCGCGAGCGAGCCCATGAAGCGAGACCTCTTCCTGGGGCTCCTCAATAGGGGGGTGCTCATCGCCCCGCGAGGGATGCTCGCCATCTCGACGCCGGTGGGCTATGGGGAGCTCTCCGGCGTCGTCGCGGCGGTGGAGGACGTCGTGGTCGAGCATGCGGCGGCGTGGAGGAGGCTTCAGAGCGCCCAGGGTGCGTGAAGAGGAGGGGGCCGGAGCCGTGGGCGGCGGTGACCCTGAGGGAGAGAACCGCTGCCTGCTTGGTCGCGCTGGGGAGGCGGCTCAGTAGCCTCGGTCCGCCTGGTAGAGGTTCCTGAGCGCTTGCCCGGAGAGATACCTGCCGAGGTTGTCGATGAAGAGATCGACGATGCGGTCGGGCTCCTCGGTGACCGCCCCGCACGAGTGCGCGGTGATGACGACGTTGGACAGGCTCCACAGGGGGCTGGCAGCCGGCAGGGGCTCGATCTCGAAGACATCCAGCACCGCGCCTCCGAGGCCACCGCCAGCCAGGGCCGCCACCAGCGCCTCCTCGTCGATGAGCGCCCCTCGCCCGACGTTGATCACCACCGCGCCTCGGCGCAGGCGCTCGATGCGAGGCCTGTCGAGGAGATGATGGGTCCACGGCGTCAGAGGAGCGGCCAGCACCACGAAGGAGAAGTCCGGCAGGCGCTCGTCGAGCTCGGCATGGCCGAGGATGTGGGACACCCCGGGGGGTGGCGGTCCGCCGGTTCGGCGCAGCCCGGTCACCCTCATCCCCACTGCGGCGCAGAGCCGCGCGACGGCGCGTCCGATGGCCCCCAGACCGATGATCAGGACCTCGGAGCCGGCCAGCTCCACGGGGGTGTACGGCCGCCACTCACGGGCCGCCTTCCACTCCGCCAGGTCGGGAAAGCGCTTGGCGAAGTGGAGCATCCCGGCGAGGACGTACTCGGAGATGGGCTGGCCGTGGACGCCGGATGCGGTGGTCAACTGCAGGCGGTCGTCCACGAGACCATGGGCGGCGACGAACTCGCCGATTCCCGCGCTGTCGGCCTGGACCCAGCGCAGTCGGGGCGCCCGCCGCAGGAGGTTCCCCGGCTCCTCCCAATCGAAGCCGAGCATGATCTCGGCGTCGGCCAGCAGATCCCTCCACGCCGAGGCGCCCCCCATGCTCGTCACCCCGTCCGCCGGGTCACGGGCCGGGGCCGCCCCCGTGAGCCCCCCGGCGGGCAGCAGCTCGGGCCGGTAGGTGACCAGCAGCCGGGGGCTGACCGCGGCGATCCGGGCGACCTGGTGCGGGTCGACCCGGATCGCCAGCAGCACCTTGACGGGCGGGGCGCTCACCGAGCCTTGCACCCGAGGCACGTGTGGCGCGCTGGCGACTCCATCGCTAGACGGCGGCCGGCTCCCTCTCGTGGCTGGCCTCGGTCCACGGCTGCATCGCGGCCCCCTCGCTCGCGGGAAGCGCCGTCATCGCATAGAGACCGAGGATGCCTCGCCCGATGCGCTGGAATCGCTCGGGTGGACGCCACGAGGCGCGGCGGCGCTCGAGCTCACGAGCCTCGACGTGCAGCTCCAAGCGGCGGTTCTGGATGTCGATCTCGACGGTGTCGCCATCCTCGACGAGGGCGATCGGCCCGCCCACCGCGGCCTCCGGGTCGATGTGACCGACGATGGGACCGTGATTGAATCCGCTGAAGCGTCCGTCGGTGATGAGCGCGGTGTCGCGGTTGCGCCCCGTGCTGGTGAGGGCGTCGGAGGTGAGCATGACCTCGACCATCCCCGGCGCACCGCGCGGACCCTGGTAGCGCACGACCACCACCGAGCCCCGGCGCACCCGGCCGCCGATGACGGCCTCGTAGGCGTCCCTGTCACTGTCGAAGCAGATGGCCGGACCGGTGTGCCGTTGCATCTCGGAGGGCACGGCGCTCTGGCGGATGATGGCTCCCGAGGGCGCGAGGTTCCCGCGCAGGACGGAGAGACCTCCGTCCGCGAAGCGGGGCTTCTCGCGGGTCGCGATCACCGACGAGGGACGGTCCTCGACACGCTCGAGCACGGTCCGCCATGGGCGCCCATCAGCGGAGACGGCGTCTCCATCCAGGAGGTCACCGAGGTGCTTCATCAGTTGGGGGACGCCTCCAGCCTGGTGGAACTGATCGACGGTGTGCGGCCCGTTGGGTAGCACACCGGACAGGCAGGGGATGACCCGGGACAGCTCGTCAAAATCGTCCAGGGTGAGGGGAAGCCCCAGCTCTCTGGCGAAGCTGAGCAGGTGGAGCACGGCGTTGGTCGATCCGCCGATGGCGAGGTCGACGATGAGCGCGTTGCGCAGAGCCCGGCTGTCGAGGACGTCCCCCACGCGACATCCCTGCCGGACGAGGTCCACGATGCGCCGGCCGGAGACGTGCGCGGCACGCACCTTGTCCACCATCACCGCGGGTATGGTGGCGGTGGCCGGCAGAGCCAGCCCCAGGGGCTCGGTGAGGATCTGCATGGTGTTGGCGGTGCCCATGACGGGGCAGGCTCCCGCCGTGGGACAGGCGGAGTCCTCCAGCCCCTTCAGCTCATCTGGAGTGATCGCTCCCGAGGGCAGACCGCCGAAGACGGCCTCGTTGACGTGCATGGCGGTGACGGACCGCCCGCGCCAGTGCCCGCTGAGCATCGGACCGCCGGTGACAAAGAGGGTGGGGCGGTTGAGGCGGAGCGCGCCGAGGATGTGCCCTGGGATCACGCTGTCCGTCGAGGCCAGAAGGACCAGCCCCGCGAAGTGGTGGACGCTCGCCATGATCTCGATGGACCCGGCCAGGGCATCGCGAATGACGAGCTCGTACTTGAGCGTCTCGCTGCCAAGGCCGATGTTGCCGCAGGTGGCGAAGGTGCCGAACTCGAAGGGAATTCCGCCGGCAGCCCATACCCCGGTCTTGACAGCATCGGCGAGGCCGCGCAGGTGCGTGTACGCGGGCGAGGCATCCGTGTACGCGTTGACGATACCGATGTGAGGCCGATCGGCGATGTCGTCGCCCAAGCCGGTGCCCCGGTAGATCGTGCGCCGAACAGCGGCTTCGGCGCCGCGCCAGTATTCGGAGCCCAGCTCCGACGAAACCGGTCCGTTCACTCTCGTATCCGCGAGCGGGTCAGCTGGCCACGGCGGCGGGCATGGATACCTCGGCCCGGCGGAGCAGCTCCGCGAGACGCGCCTGGTCCGTGGAGGCCACCGCGCGCAGGGGGAGGCGCGGCGGGCCCACCGGGTGCCCGATCAGCTCGCAGCCGCCCTTGACCCGCGCCGCGTAGGCCTGCTCCTCGAGGTAGCGGCAGATCGGCCACACCCGCTGCCAGACCTCGCGGCCGGCCTCCAGGTCACCGCGACGGTAGACGGTGTCGTACAGCTCGACGCAGAGATCGGGGATGAAGTTCGCCGCACCCCAGACCGATGCGGGAGTGCCGGCGGCGAAGCCGTAAAAGGTGAGCGTATCCCAACCGTTGAACACCTGGATCCGGTCACCGTAGCGCTGCAGAAGCTCAGTCAGCTGCACGAGGTCTGCGCTGCTGTCCTTGATGAAGTCGACGCCATCAACCTCAGCCAACTCGCCGATCTGAGCCGCACTGAGCTTGTACCCGTGGGCTGAGGGGATGTGATAGAGCATGATCGGGATGCTGATCGCCGCCGAGACGGCGCGGTAGTGCTGGACGATGTCCTCCCACGGGGGGGCCTCGTAGTAGGGCGGGACGATCATGACGGCGGCGGCACCGGCGGCCTCCGCGTGACGGCTGAGCTCAATGGTCTCCGCGGTGGTCAGCGCCCCGGTCTGTGGAACCACGGGCACGCGCCCGCGCGCCGCTTCCACCACGACCTCGGTCACGCGGCGGCGCTCGGCATGGCTGAGCGACACGAACTCACCCGTGCTTCCGCACGGGATCAGGCCTCCCACCCCCGCGGCGATGAGGCGATCGCTGAGCGCGGCCAGCGCCGCCTCGTCGAGTCGAGCACCGTCACCTGTGAACGGCGTCACCATCGCGGGGAGAATCCCCCTCAACTCCACGCGCTTGCGCATGCCACTGGCCCTCCATTGTTCTGCATCACCCGCCCTGAACGCTCTCAGCGAGCTTCGTCACGCCGAGCGGATCCGGCGATCTCGCCGGCCCTGCACCTTGTTGACCCTGTCCACCACGTCCCGAGCCGCAGCGCCGATGTGCTCGTTCACCACGTGGTCGATGCTGGCCGCGTCGCCTCCCATGATCGCGGTGACGATAGCCCGATGGCGCTGAAGCTGGCGTTCGCCCCACGCGGAATCCGGGTATGCCATCTGGTCCCACGCGACCGCGAAGGCGATGCGTGCGCGTATCAGGTTCCACACCTGCTCCAGCAGCTGGCTGCCGGAGGCCGTGTAGACGAGACCGTGGAAGTTCACGTGCGCCTCGTGCATGAGCGACTGATCGCCCGATGTGGCCGCCTGCTCGAGGTCCGCGAGAGCCTTTTCGAAGGGCTCGCCGAGGAGCGCCGCGCCGCGAGTGGCGGCCTTGCGAGCTGCGAGTGCCTCGAGCGCCGACCTGACATCCGCGATCTCCAGAAGCGTCTCCGGCTGGGGCTCGACCACGCGCGTCCCGCGGTAGGGCTCCTGGGTCAACAGGCCCTCCTGGATCAGCTGGCGCATCGACTCGCGCACGGTGGGCCGGCTGACGCCCAGACGCTCGGCGAGCGCGACCTCGCGCAGGTGATCGCCTGCCTGCAACTCCCCGGTCAGGATGGCGCGCCGCAGCGCTCGGACCACCTCCTCACGGCGGGTGGATGACGATACGGGCGACAAACTGGCCAGGGTGTCCATTTGCTTCAGATGGGGCGACCTTCGAATGAGGGGAGTCTAGGGTTCCCGGTGGGGGTGCTGTTTGACTTACTGTCTGACAAAGACTACGATACCGGCGACGGGTTGTCAACCGGAGCCAGGGCTGCGATGAGGAGCGTGCGATGAAGCTGGCGCGATGCATCACGGCGGTGGATGCCCACGCGGGGGGCAACCACGGCCGGGTCATCACGGGGGGCGTCCTGAACGTCCAGGGTACGACCATGTTCGAGAAGAAGCGGTATCTCGAGATGCATGGCGATGGGCTTCGCAGGCTCATGCTGAAAGAGCCGCGTGGCTACCCGGGGAGCTGCTGCAACCTGATCCTGCCCAGCAGCGATCCCGAGGCGGTGGCGGGCTACGTGATCATGGAGCCGCAGGAGTACCCGCCCATGTCGGGGAGCAACACCATGTGCGTGGCCACGGTGCTGCTGGAGACGGGGATGGTGCCGATGCAGGAGCCCGTCACGGAGTTCGCGCTGGAGGCCCCCGCCGGACTGGTGCGGATCCGCGCCGAGGTTCAGGACCAGAGCGTCCGGCGCGTCACCTTCCAGAACGTCCCGGCCTTCGCCCTCCACCTCGATGCCAACGTGGAGGTGCCCCAGCTGGGGACGGTGACGGTGGACGTCGCTTACGGGGGGATGATGTTCGTCATCACCGAGGCCCGTGCGCTGGGCCTGAGGCTGACCCCTGACGAGGGCCATGACATCGTCCGGCTCGGCGAGATGATCAAGGCCGCGACGCGCGAGCAGCTCCCGGCTGTCCACCCGGAGAACCCGGACATCTCCGGCGTCACCGTCACCCAGTTCTCCGCCCCGCCGACCAGGCCCGACGCCACCCTCAAGAACACGGTGGTCGTCTCGACGGGCTCGCTGGATTGGGACCGGCCCGAGACCTGGACGGGGATCCTCGACCGCTCTCCCTGCGGTACCGGCACCTGCGCCCGGATGGCATGCCTCCATGCCAAGGGCCGGCTGGGCATCGGAGAGGACTTCGTCCATGAGGGGATCATGGGCACCGTGTTCACCGGTCGCGTGGTGGGCACGACGACGGTCGGCGGGCACCCGGCGGTGGTGCCGGCGGTGAGCGGCCAGGCCTTCGTGACCGCGATGACGCAGTACGTCGTCGACGCCGATGACCCGTTTCCCGAGGGCTTCACCGTCGGTGACATCTGGGGGCCGGATCAGGAGCGCGCCCTGCTCAGCGCTCCGGCGGTGGCCTGATGCTCGCCGGACGGGTCGCGGTGGTCACAGGAGGGGCGAGCGGCATCGGAGCGGCGACCGCCGAGCTCCTCGCCGGAGCGGGAGCCTCGGTCGTCATCGCGGGCCGCTCCCGGGAGCGGGGCGAGGCCATGGCTCGGGCCCTCGGCGAGGGCGGGGCCCGCGCGATCTTCGCCGCGACGGACGTCACCGACCCGGGCGCGGTCGCGGCTCTGATGCAGAGGGTGGCCGGCGAGCTCGGGAGGATCGACATCCTCTTCAACAACAGCGGCGTCGAGGTGGCCGAGGGGCTCGACGGACCGCGGGAGGATGACTGGGATCTCCTCTTCGACACCAACGTGAAGGGCACGTGGCTGTGCTGCAAGCACGCCCTCCCGCACCTGCTGAGGTCTCGCGGCGTGATCGTGAACAACGCCTCGATGGCGGGGCTCGTGGGGGTGGCGGGGAGCGTCGGCTACGCTGCGTCCAAGGCGGCCGTGGTCAGCCTGACCCGCTCGCTGGCGCTCGGATACGCTGATCAGGGACTGCGCGTTAACGCGATCTGTCCGGGGCCCATCGCCACCCAGATGACCTGGGACGAATGGGACGCGACGGGTGGTCAGGACGAGGGCCGGCGCCGTGCCCACGCGGTCTGCCCGGCGCGGCGCATCGGGGAACCGGGGGAGGTGGCGCGCCTCGTGATGTACCTGGTGTCCGACGAGGCGTCATTCGTGACCGGTGCGGCGATCCCGATCGACGGGGCCAAGACCGCGGGGCTCATGGCGATCGACCGGTATCGCTGGTGATCGGAGGTGATGGATGCCCACCCGGCCAGCCCGAGGTTGCCCGCGGTGGGGCTGGACGGATCTTCTGCGGCGTGAGCGGAGGCTGATGCGATGGCGGTGATCGAGTTTGCACTCCGTTTCGTGGCCGGAGGGGCGATCGTGGCCACGGTCCCGCTCGTCGCGACGCGCGTCGGGCCGGCCCTCGCGGGCGTCCTCGTGATGGTTCCCGTGGTTACGCTGGTCGGCTTCGTCTTCGTGGGACAGACCGCGGGGGCGAGCGCGGTGAAGGGCGCCTCGCTCTCAGCGCTCATCGCCGTCCCCGCCATCGCCGTCTATCTTGCTGTCACCTACGTGGCCTTGCGCGCGGGGGTGGGCGTGCCCTATGCGCTCCTCGCGGGCGTCGCGGCGTGGCTGTGCGTTGCCGTGCCGATCGCCGCCATCCTGGTCAGGCAGGGCGGAGGGGTGTGATCGTGAACGCGAGGAAGGCCATCGTGTGCGCGGACGGCGCACCGCTCCGTCCGGGGGGGTGAGCCGCATGGCACAAACGGCGCTGCCGAGACGGGCCGTCTCCATCGAGGACCCATGGCCGAATGCGCAGAGGCAGTTTGACGCAGCTGCCGATCTCCTCGACCTCGACCACGGCGTGCGGGCCCTGCTGAGGGAGGCCCAGCGTCAGCTCGTCGTTGACTTCCCGGTCCGGATGGACGACTCCTCGATTCGCATGTTCACGGGTTACCGGGTGCAGCACAACCTGGTTCCGGGGCCCACCAAGGGAGGTATCCGCTACCACCCGCAGGTCACGCTCAACGAGATCAAGGCGCTCGCCATGTGGATGACGTGGAAGTGCGCCATCGCGGGCCTCCCCTTCGGTGGCGCCAAGGGCGGCGTGGTGGTGAACCCCAAGCTGCTCAGCCCGGGGGAGCTGGAGCGGCTCACGCGCCGCTATGCGGCGGAGATCTCCGTCCTGATCGGACCGGAGCGCGACATCCCGGCTCCGGATGTCAATACCACTCCCGCGGTTATGGCTTGGATCATGGACACCATATCCATGGCGGAGGGCTACTCCGTCCCCGCCACGGTCACGGGGAAGCCTCTCGCCGTCGGAGGCAGCCGGGGCCGCGTCGAGGCGCCGGGCCGCGGGGCTGCCACGGTCGCACGCCGGATCTGCGCGCGGCTCGGGCGCGACCCTCGGCAGTTGAGCGTGGCGGTGCAGGGCTTCGGCAATGTCGGCAGCACCGCCGCCCGACTGATGGAGGAGGACGGCTTCCGGATCCTGGCCATCTCCGATACGGGGGGCGCCATCGTCAGCGAGACCCCGCTGGCGGTGCGTGAGGTCATCGCGCACAAGCAGCGCACCGGGTCCGTGGCCGGCTTTCCTGGCACGCGCTCCGTGGCCGGTGACGCGGTGCTTGAGGCGCCGATCGACGTGCTGGTGCCGGCGGCGCTGGAGAACCAGATCACGGCGGGCAACGCCGGCCGCATTCGCGCCTCGCTCATCCTGGAGGCGGCGAACGGCCCCATCACCCCTGCCGCCGACGACATCCTGAACCGGAGGGGTATCACCGTGGTCCCGGACATCGTTGCGAGCGCGGGTGGAGTGACGGTCTCCTACTTCGAGTGGGTCCAGGACCTGCAGTCCTTCTTCTGGGAGGAGAAGGAGATCAACGCCCGCCTGGAGGGCGTCATGAGCAGCGCCTTCGACGCGGCGTGGTCGGCCGCCCAGCGCCTGCGCGTCCCGCTTCGGCTGGGAGCCTACGCCGTGGCGGTGCAGCGGGTCGCCGACGCCACCCTGGCACGGGGCATCTACCCGTGACCGGCCCGGACACAGGGAGATCGAGCCGTGAGCGCGGCGGATGAGGCGAACGGAACGCTGGACGTCATCGTGGTGGGTGGGGGCATCGCCGGCCTCACCGCCGCCTGGATGCTGCGGCACCGGAGCGTGCTGGTCCTGGAGGCCTCGGATCGCTTCGGCGGACGCATGAGATCCGAGCCGAGAGGCGAGTACTGGCTGAACCTCGGCGCTCACCTGTTCCCCGGGCGCGGATCACTCCTCGATGCGCTGGTCGCGGAACTCGGCCTCGAGACACTGAGCATCCCCGGCAGCACCACGGCCATGGAGTTCGAGGGCCGGGTGTTCCCCACGCGGCGGGTGGAGGCCTACCCGCTGCGCCTGCCCCTCTCGCTCTCAGAACGCATCGCCTTTGCCCGAGCGGGCCTCAAGCTCCGCACGGCCGTGCGCCGCGATCTCGACTCCGCCGCGCGCGGGGGGCGTGGGACGGAACGACGGCGCGCGGAACTGGACCGCATCACCTTCGCGGAGTTCCTCGGCCCGCTGCCACGTCGGGTCGAGGGCATCTTCCGGTGCGCCGCGCGGCGCGCCACGGCGGAGGCCAACGAGATGGCGGCGTCGGTGGGCATCCGCCTCTTCGCCCAGGTCTGGAGCGGGCCCGACAGCGAGATCTCCCTCAACCTCCGCGGCGGCACCGCGCGTCTTCCCGTGGCCATGGCCCAGCAGCTCGGGGCGGCGGCGCGGACGGGCTCCACCGTCACGGCCGTGGAGGTTGAGGGCGGCGAAGCGGTCGTGACCTACTGCACCGGAAGCGAGACGGTGCGGGTCAGCGCGCGCCACGTCATCGTCGCCGCGCCGGCGCACGTGGCCCGCCGGGTCGTGAGGACCATCAGTCCTCCCGTGGAGCGCTTCCTGAGGTCGGTGAGCTACGGTCCCTTCCTGTCCATGGCGGTGCTGACGTCCGAGCGGGACCGTGCGCCCTGGGACGACGTCTATGCGCTGATGACCCCGGGCCGCTCCTTCGACATGCTCTTCAACCATGCCAGCTGCCTGCGCCGCGGTGTGCGACGTCCCGGAGGCAGCCTGATGGTCTACGTCGGGGGGCCGCCCGCCCGTAGCCTGATGGAGAGCAACGATGAGGAGGTCCGGGACGTCTACCTGCGCGATCTCTACCGTGTGTACCCGAGCCTTCGCGGCCACGTGAGCGAGACCCTGATCCACCGGTGGGATCCCGGCAACACCTTCCGGCGCCCCGGTGTGGCAGCTCCACCGGCCGCCTCGGTGACCGACGGAAGCATTCACTTCGCGGGCGACTACTTCGCCGAGCTCGGGAACATGGAGGCGGCGGCGCGGTCCGGACGGGCCGCTGCCCGGGCGGTCATGGATGCGCTGGGCTCGGCCCGTGTGCCGCCGGCCGCCATGGCCAGACCCGCGACCGGGTGGCGGGCGTGAATCGGTGATGGAGACGGCGGTGACCTCAGGTTGGGAGGGCGATGGTGAGCTTCGTCAGGTCACTCCTCAAGCTGTGGACACGGGTGCCACGGGCACTGTGGCGACGCCGGGGCCGGAGTTCCAAGCTGTTCATCGTGGGCGCTCGTGATCCGGGTTTCTCGGATGTGGGAGATCCCCCTGCGACCCCGGACGAGAGCACTCGCGTCAGTCTCTGGCCTCCCGCCTAGCCGGCAGGCCTTTGCAGGCTGTTCGTGCGCGCAGGGCACGCTCGGATGACCGGCCTGTTCGTTGACGAGCGCGCGCTGCGCCGTCTTGTACCGGTCGAAGATGCCATCCGCGAGGTCGCGAGGGTGTTCACCGCCCTGACGCGCGGAGAGGTGGAGCAGCCCCTGCGCATGGCGTTGAGGGACGGCTCACTGCTCTGCATGATCGCCCGCTGTGATGGTGAGGACGGTGCGGTCGCCAAGCTCGTCTCGATGGTCGAGACCAACGCGGGAAGCGGCGTCCCGGTGGTCCAGGGAGTGGCGGTCTGGTTCGATGCCAGGGGCACTCCCCGTCTCAACATTGACGGGGCGGCTCTGACCCGCGTGCGCACCGGGGCCGCGTCGGGGGCGGCCACGGCCGCGCTGGCCCTGCCCGCCGCCCGTTGCCTGGCGGTACTCGGGTCGGGCGGGCAGTCCTGGGACCAGGCCGAGGCTGTGCTGGCGGCTCGCCCCATCGAGGAGGTGCGGATCGCGAGCCGGAATCGGGCCACGGCGGAGGCCCTCGCGGGGCGGCTGCGCCGGCGGCATGAGCACCTGGCGGTGGCGGTCGTCGGAGGCACTCGCGAGGCGGTGCACGGCGCTGACGTGATCTGCTGTGCCACCCCGTCGAGGAGTCCCCTGTTCGAGGCCTCTGACCTCGGCGAGCACGTCCACATCAATGCGATCGGCGCATACCGACCCGACATGTGCGAGGTGGCCGCCGAGGTCCTCTCACGCGCGGCGTGTGTGGCCGTCGACCACCTCCCCGCCGCGCTGGCGGAGGCGGGCGACCTGATCCAGGCGATGGCAACCGGACGGCTCAGCGAGGCAGACCTGGTCGAGCTCGGTCAGGTCATCAGCCAGCGCCAGCCACCTCGCGGAGGTTGGACCGTCTTCAAGTCCGTGGGCGTCGCCGCCCAGGATTGGGCGATCGCGAGGCTTGTCTACCGCCGCCTGGTGGACGAGAGTGGAGAGCTTCGCGAGGGCGAGCCCGGGTGACGCGCGACGGGGCAGACGTGGTGATCATCGGCGGCGGCGTCATCGGATGCTCGATCGCATATCACCTGAGCGCGCGGGGGGTGCGCGTGACCCTGTGTGAACGCGAGACTCTCGGGTCTCAATCCACGGGCCGCTGCGCCGGGGGAGTCCGCCGTCAGTTCTCGTATCGCCGCAACGTCGAGATCCAGCAGCTCGCGGTCCGCCTGCTCGAGCGATTCCCCGACGAGATCGGCGTCGACCCGTCGTTCCGGCGCACCGGCTATCTCTTCGTCCTCACCGATGATGCCGATGTGGAGAGATTCGAGGGGTTGCTTGGGATGTGGCGGGATTGCGGCGTCGACGACGCGCGCTGGGTGAGCACCTCGGAGATCCGGGAGCTGACCCCGTTGCTCGAGACGGATGGGGTCCTGGGGGGCACATTCTGCCCGAGCGACGGCATCGCGAGCCCCCACGAGGTGACGATCGGTTACGCGGCCGCGGCTCGACGCATGGGTGCACGGATCCTTGAGGGAGTGGAGGTGCGGGGGATCGACACCCGAATGGGGCGGGTGACCGGCGTGCGCACCAGCGCAGGAGATCTCTCCACGGCGGCGGTGTTCACCTGTGCGGGAGCCTGGTCTGGAGGAATCGGCGAACTGGTGGGTGTATCGATACCGGTGCTGCCCTACCCCCGCCACGTGTTCGTGACGGAGCCGCTCACGCGGATTCCGCACGATCATCCGATGGTGATCGACTTCTCGACGTCCCTGTACTTCCACCCCGAGGGCGGCGGCCTGCTCTTCGGCATGGGCGCCAGGGAGGAGGTGCCCAGCTTCGCGACCGAGGTGAGGTGGGGCTTCCTTGAGGAGATTGGGCAGGTGGCGTCACGGCGTGCCCCCGCGCTGCTCGACGCCGGGGTCCGCACCGGGTGGGTCGGTCTGTATGAGTCCACGCCGGATCACCAGCCGGTCCTGGGTCCCGTGTCGGCCCTGGAGGGATTCTGGTGCGCCTGCGGCTTTTCCGGACACGGCTTTCAGCAGGCACCTGCCGTGGGGCTGCTGCTGGCCGAGCAGTTCATCGGAGAGGAGCCCCGGCTCGACCTGGCGCCGTTCGCACCCGAGCGCTTCGCCAGGGGGTTGCTGATCCCCGAGCACAACGTGGTGTGAGGATGCGGACGCCGAGTGGTACCCTGCGGCGGAGCGAGCCCCGCCCCATCTCGCCGGGCGGTGAGGCGCCCCCCGCCGGCGTGGAGCAGAGGGGGTGACCCGCCCGCTCACCGCGTCATCGACGCGCCTCAGGGTCCTCTGTGCCCCCAATGCCTTCCGGGGGACGCTGAGCGCGGCCGCTGCGGCGCGTGCCCTGGCGGCCGGCGTGCGCGACGCGGGAGGGGAGCCGGTCACGGTGCCCATGGCCGATGGTGGCGACGGCACCCTCAGCCTCCTCGTCCGCGGTGTCTCGGGGGCTCACCTCCAGCGCCATCCCGTCTCAGGACCGCTGGGCGGGCGGGCGATCGCGAGCCTCGGCTGGCTCGACGAGGAGACGGCCGTCGTGGAGCTGGCCGGGGTGGCCGGGCTGCGCCGCCTGGCCAGCCCACGTCCGCTGGACGCGACGTCGCGTGGCGTGGGGGAGATGCTGGCGCGCGCCATCGACGGCGGCGCGCGACGTGTAGTGGTCGGACTCGGGGGCTCGGCGTCAACCGATGGCGGAGCGGGGCTCCTGACAGCCCTGGGCGCCCGGCTCCTGGATCGTCGAGGGCAGCCGCTGCGCGGCGGCGGCGGGGCTCTCACGGGGCTGGACCGCGTCGACCTCAGCGAACTGCATCCGCGCATTGGCCGGCTGCGCCTCGAGGCAGCCGTCGACGTGCTCAGCCCGCTCCTCGGTCCGGCGGGCGCCGCCAGAGTGTTTGCTCCCCAGAAGGGGGCGAGCCCCGAGCAGGTGGTCCAGCTCGAGGACGGCCTGGCCCGTCTGGTCTCCGTCATGGAGAGGGATGGCGGCATTCCAGCGCGGCTCTCCGCAGCTCCCGGGACGGGGGCCGCCGGGGGCTGCGGCTGGGGTCTGGCCGTCCTCGGAGCTGATCTGGTGCCCGGCGCGGCCCTGGTGGCCGACGCCCTCGGCCTCGACGCGGCCCTGGACGGCTGCGACCTGGTCATCACGGGGGAGGGACGGCTTGATACGCAGACCGCCGCAGGAAAGGCCCCGGCCGAGGTCGCCCGTCGGGCGGCGCTCCACGGCGTCCCCTGCATCGCGGTGGCCGGCTCGGTGCTCGCTCTGCCCCCGGGGTTCACGTCCGCTGTCTCGCTGGGTGAGGTCGCAGACTCGGGTGAGGACCCGCTGCTCCTCGCCTCCAGGCTGCTGCGCCGCGCGGCCGCGATCCTCACCCGGGCCGCCTCGGTCGCTCCGCATGGCGGGAACTGACCCGGGCAGTCAGTCGCGCGGGGCCGGCGGATGACCGGGGCAGAATCGGCTCATGGAGACCTCCGCGACGGACGTCCTGGAGATCGGGCTCCTCCTCGGGCTCGCGGCCGCCGCGGGGTGGCTCACGCGCAGGGCCGGGCTTCCCGCCATCCTCGGGTACCTGGCGGGCGGCGCCCTGCTCGGCTGGAGCGTGCTCCAGGACGGGGTGGGGGTGGCCGCCCCGATGGGGTTGCTCGCATCCATGCAGGGCACGGCCCAACCGCAGTGGGTTGATCAGCGCATCAGAACGGGCGGCGCCTCGCACCGAGAGGTGCTGGCGGAGGCCACGGGCGGTTCAGATTCGTTTCAGGTTCGGCGGTTACCTTCATCCCAGACGCCGACGCTTCCACCGGACGATGCATCGCCCGCAGGAGGGGAGACCGGAGCTGACAAGGGCTGGCAGCGCGGCTCGCACGGAAGCCCGGCTGGGGCACCCCGGGGGGAGGGGGTCGAGGTCCTCGTGTGGTGGGCTGAACGGCCCGGACCGCTGGTGACCCCCGACCCCCGGCTGGTGGCCATGCGGCCCTGGCGCGCGGCGGGCGCCCCGCGCATCGTCGCTTACCGGGGGCCACGGCGGCGCCAGCGGCGCCGGGGGCTCCCGCGGCGGAGGCAGGCATGCGAATCCTGGTCGTGGAGGATGACCGCCAGACCGCCGAGTCCCTGCGCCGCGGTCTGAGCGAGGAGGGGTTCGGCGTCGACGTCGTGCGCGAGGGCGGCGAGGCGATCGCCGCCGCGCTCACCACCGCCTTCGACGTCATCGTCCTTGACGTCATGCTTCCGGGTGAGGGGGACGGCTTCGACGTCTGCGGTCGGCTGCGGGCGCAGCGGATCCGCACACCGGTCCTGATGCTGACCGCCCGCGACGCGGTGGAGGACCGGGTGCGCGGCCTCGAGTCAGGTGCCGACGACTACCTCGTCAAGCCGTTCGCCTTCGCGGAGCTGCTGGCCCGCGTGCGGGCGCTGGTGCGGCGCCACCTCGACTCCCGGGCCAACCGGCTCTCGGCCGGCATCCTCTCCCTCGACGTCGCGGCGCGGCGCGCGACGGTCGGAGGTGTGCCGCTGGCCCTCACCGGCAAGGAGTTCGCGATCCTCGAGTACCTGATGCACCACCCGCGGCAGCTGCTGAGCCGGGTTCAGATCGAGGAGCACGTCTGGAACTACGAGTTCGACAGCGACTCGAATCTCATCGAGGTCTACATCGCGCGCATCCGGCGCAAGCTCGCCGCGGCCGGTGTCGCCGACCCCATCGTCACCCTGCGCGGTGCGGGGTACCGGCTCGAGCCAGGGCGAGCATGCGCGACTTCCTCCGCCGCACCCGCGTCCGCCTGACGCTCGCGTACACCGCGGCGGCCGCGGTGATGCTCACGGCCGGCGCCGCCGCGTTCTGGTTCGCGTTCACCGGCTCCTCGCTCGCCACCATCGACAGCAGCCTGCGCGGCCAGGCGCAGGTGATCTCCTCGGGGCTGGAGGCGAGCGGCGAGACCGTGCTCTTCCACGGCGGCTCGGTGCTTCCCGCCGAGGCACCGGACGGCACGGCGATCGGCGCCCTGATCCTCGACTCCCGCGGCGCCGTCGTCGATGCGGCAGGGATCGCCCCCGAGGCCGCCGCGGTGATGCCCGCGGTGCGGGATGCCCTGCGGGTGGAGGGCTCTCCCGTGCTCGAGACCAGGGCCATCGCCGGCGTCGACCAGCGGCTCCTCATCCACCGCGTGACCCTTCCCGGTGGCCGGGTGGACACCCTGGTGCTCAGCCACCCGCTGGATCTCTACGAGAGCTCCATGCACCTGGTGGCTCTCCTCCTCGGGATCACGGTCGTGCTCCTCGTCGGGGGATCGGCGCTCTCCGCCTACCTCCTCGCCGGGCGCGTGCTGAGCCCGGTGCGCCGGATCACCGCCGCCGCCCGGGACCTGAGCGAGCACAGCCTCGACCGCCGCCTCCACCTGGATCTCCCCGCGGACGAGCTGGGCAGGCTGGCCGCCACCTTCGACGCGATGCTGGACCGGCTCCAGACGGCCTTCGACGTGCTCCAGCGCTTCACCGCCGACGCGGCGCACGAGTTGCGGGGGCCGCTCGCCGCGCTGCGCTCGGAGGTCGAGGTCACCCTGCGGCGCGAGCGCGACGTCCCCGGGTACCGCCACGCGCTCGCGGCGGTCCTGGCCGAGGCCGACCGGCTCACCCGCATCGTCGACCATCTGCTCGTGCTCGCGAGGGCGGACGCCGGTGAGCTGCGGCCCGCCCTCCAGCAGGTCGATGTCTTCGACTTCCTCGAGGAGGCTGCGGAGCACTGGAGGGCGCTGGCCGGCCGGTCGGGCGTGGCCATCGTGGTCGACATCCCCCAGGAGGAGCTGGTCGCCATCGATCCCGAGCTGATGCGGCGAGCGGTCGACAACCTCGTCGGCAACGCCATCCGCCACTCCCCGGCGGGCGGCACCGTCGCGATCGCGGCCTCCTTCGACGACACCGCGTGGCGGCTCACGGTCCGCGACCAGGGCCCGGGGGTGGACCGGTCCGTGCGCCCGCGGCTCTTCCGGCGCTTCTCGCGCTCCGATCCCGCGCGGGGTCGCGACACCGGAGGCTCCGGACTCGGCCTCGCCCTCACGGCAGCCGTGGTCGCGGCTCACGGGGGCACCATCCGGCTCGACGAGGCCACCGAGCGGGGCGCGTGCTTCGTGGTCGAGCTGCCCCGGCGGCGGCCGGACCGGGACGGCGCCGGGGGCGCCGCTACGGCGGCTCCCGGTGTCGCAGCGCCGCGACCAGCTCAGCCCGCGTGAGGCGCGTCTGCGGGGTCACGGGCGGGCCCTGGACCTGCCTCGAGAGGGCGCGGGCGAGGCGGTGGGGATCGATGCCGAGGATGTCGGCCGCCCCGGCAACGGTGCAGAGGTCGGGAGCCCAGCGCTGGAGGGCGCGCGCCCAGCGGTGCCTCTGGAAGGGATCGAGGACGCCGGGGTGGGCCGCGCGCACGTCAGCCTCCCACCGTCCGCGGTGGCCCGGGCGCGGACGTCTCGCGCCGCAGCGTCCCCACCATGGTTCACTCTCCGAAGCCGGTCGATGCGCGGGGACGGGCCCCGCCGACAGGGCTCGATGCTGGAGGGGGGAGATGAAGTCAGGCTGAAGCGCGAGGCGACGGCGCAGCACCCGGTTCATCCTCGGTTCAGCACCGGATGCGACGCTGCCCCCGTGCGACACCCGCGTGCCTCCTCCTCGGTCCACCGTCTCTGGGTGGTGGCCCTCCTGGGCGCCACCGCCGCCGTCTCGGCGGCGTGCGGTGGCGCCTCGGGAGGCTCCTCGCCCGCCCCGGCGTCCCCGGCGCCCTTCGCGGGCGCCTCCGACGCCGCCGGCGCCCTCCAGGATCGCTTCGTCGCCGTCGTGGACCGGGTCGGCCCCTCGGTGGTGCAGATCTCCACGTCACAGGGACTGGGCTCGGGGGTGGTGTTCGATGCTCACGGGGACATCGTCACGAACGCCCACGTCGTCGCCGGCGCGACGTCCTTCAGGGTCACCTTCGCCGACGGCGTGACGCTGCCCGCGTCCCTCGTCAGCGCGTACGCGCCCAACGATCTCGCGGTGGTCAGGGTGGATCCCGGGGCGGCAGCGCTGACCCCGGCCTCGTTCGGGGACTCGAGCAGGCTCGAGGTCGGCGCCATCGTGCTGGCCGTGGGCAACCCGCTGGGGCTGCGGTCCAGCGTCACCGACGGGATCGTGAGCGGGTTCCGGACCGGCGTTCCCGAGGGGAACGGGGTGGTGCTGCCCGCGGTGATCCAGACCAGCGCGGCGATCAACCCGGGGAACAGCGGGGGCGCGCTGGTCGATGTGGACGGGAGGGTCATCGGGATCCCCACCCTCGGGGTCGTGGACCCGAATGACGGCGGCGCCGTGCCGGGCATCGGGTTCGCCATCCCCAGCAACACGGTAAAGGACCTCGCCGGCCAGATCGTCGCCCATGGGGCGGTCGTCGACTCCAAGCGCGCCTACCTCGGCGTGCAGGTGGCGAGCGACACCACCCACGGGGCGGTGGTCATCGCCGTCGTCCCGGGCGGCCCGGCCGGCCGGGCCGGTCTGGTTCCCGGCGACAGGATCACCTCGCTCAACGGCACCCCGGTGCGTACCGCGACGGACCTGAGCTCGATCCTCGCCGGCCTCGAGCCGGGCGCATCCGTGCATCTCGAGCTGGTGAGGGCAGGTGGCGCCGCGGCGGCGCTCCCCGTCACGCTCGGCACCTACCCCGGCAGCTGAGGGAGGCCGGCCGTCCATGTGGCGCGGGATCCCGCGGGTGTCCCTTCGCGGGCCCGGTGCGTCCCCCGCCCCCGACGGGCGTGAGAGGCGCCCTGCGCGAGGCGGTGCCGCCGGCTCCCCGCGCCGACCGGCGTCCGGCGAGGCTGCCCGCTCCCGGCACGGACCCCTGCCGGGACGCGCCATGGACGCCGCCGTGGTGGTGGCCGCCGTGGCCATGGCTGCCGGGGGTGGTCTCCGCTGGGCGGGCCTCACGAGCGCCGCCGGCTGGGTGTGGGGCGCGGTCACGGCCGTGGCCCTGGTGCTCTCCGGGGCCGATCTCGTCCGCCACGTCGCGCGCGGGCACGTGAGCGTCGACGCGGTGGCGGTGCTGGCCCTCGCGGGTGCCCTCGCCATCGGGGAGACGCTGGCCGGGAGCGTCATCGCCCTGATGCTGGCCTCGGGGCGGGCTCTGGAGGCGCGTGCGTCGCGGCGGGCGCGGCGCGAGCTCAGCTCCCTCATCAACCGCGCGCCGGTGACGGCGCGGCGGCTCGCGGGCGCCGCCGTGACGACGGTGGATGTGGACGCCATCCGGCCGGGCGACGTCATCCTCGTCGCCCCGAGCGAGGTCGTCCCCCTCGACGGGAACCTCGTCGATCCCGCCTTCCTCGACGAGTCGCCGCTCACCGGCGAGGCGGTCCCGGTGCAGCGCCTGCCCGGCGACGCGGTGCGCAGCGGGGTGCTGAACGGAGGGGGTGCCTTCCGGATGCGGGCGAGCGCGCTGGCGAGCGAGGGGACCTACGCGCAGCTCGTGCGCCTGGTCCGCGCCGCGGAGCAGTCCCGCGCGCCGCTCGTGCGCATGGCCGATCGGTTCGCGGTGTGGTTCGTCCCCGTCACCGTCGCTCTCGCGGCCGTGGCGGGGATCGCGGCGCATTCGCTGACGCGGGCGGTGGCGGTGCTGGTCGTGGCCACCCCCTGTCCCCTGATCCTCGCCGCGCCGATCGCCCTGGTCGGGGGCATGTCGCGGTGTGCGCGCCGCGGCGTGGTGGTGAAGAGCGGCTCGGCTCTCGAGGTCCTGGGGCGAGCTCGCACGGTTCTGTTCGACAAGACGGGCACGCTGACGGAGGGCCGCCCCACGCTGCGGCGCGTCGCGACGTCGGAGCGGATCTCATCCGCGGATGCGCTGTGGTTCGCGGCCTCGCTGGAGCAGGCCTCCACCCACCCCCTGGCGCGGCCCATCGTCGAGGCCGCCCGCGACGCGGGGGAGGCCCTGGCGCTGCCGAGATCCGTGCGCGAGGAGCCCGGGCAGGGCATCTGCGGGCGGATCGGCGACCAGACGCTCCGCGTGGGCAGGGCGGTCTATGCCGGCGCCGGCTCGGTCCCGCAGTGGGCGGACGAGCTCCGCCAGAGCGCCGCCCGCGAGGGGCAGGTGGCCGTGTTCCTCGGTGTCGGCGGCGAGTTGCGCGCGGCGTTCGTCCTCGAGGACCCGGTCCGGCCCGATGCCCGCCTGGCGGTCGAGCGCCTGCGCAGGTCGGGCATCCGGCGGGTCGTGATGGTGACCGGGGACCAGACCGCCGCCGCCCGTCAGGTATCGTCCGCCACGGGCCTCGATGACGCGTACGCGGAGTGCACGCCGGAGCGAAAGCTGGAGGTCGTCGAGGCGGAGAGGCGCCACGGGACCGTCGTCATGGTGGGCGACGGCATCAACGACGCTCCCGCCCTGGCGGCCGCCGACGTGGGCGTCGCCATGGGCGCGCGCGGTGCGACGGCGTCCTCGGAGGTCGCCGACGCCGTGCTGATGGCCGACCGCATCGAGAGGGTGGGGGAGGCGGTGGAGATCGCGCGGCGGAGCCGGGCGATCGCGGTCCAGAGCATGGCCGCGGGCATGGCTCTGTCGGCGGGCGCCATGGTGCTCGCCGGCATCGGCCTCCTCGTCCCCGCGGTCGGTGCGGCTCTCCAGGAGGTCATCGACGCCGCGGTCATCCTCAACGCGCTGCGAGCGGCGCGCGAGCACCGGGCCGCGGGTGGGCCCGCGTCGCAGTGGAGGAGCACCCTCCGCGAGCACCGGGGCATGCGGGCGGGCACCAGAGCCCTCATCGAGGTCGCGGACACGCTCGGCGAGATCCCTCCGGCGGCGGCCCGCCGGAGGCTCGAGGAGGCTCGCCGGTTCCTCTGCGACGAGGTGCTGCCCCACGAGAGGAGGGAGGAGGAGCTGATGTACCCGCTGCTCCTCCATTACGGTCTCGGCGGCGGAGAGCTGGCCGCGGCGCGGCGCCAGCATGCCGAGATCGCCCGCGACACGGCCACGCTCGTCCGCCTCCTCGACGACGTGGCCCCGAACGGGCCGACCCCGAGCGACCAGGCCGCCTTCCGCCCGGTGCTCCAGCGGCTGCACGCCGTGCTGGTGGCGCACCGCGCCGCGGAGGAGGAGCGCCTGGGCCAGGTGATCGAGGCCTGACGGCCCCCTCGCCGGCGAGGACCCCCACGTCGCGGTCCCGGGAGCAGGCCCCGGGGTCCGGCTCCACGCCTCGGGCACGGAGGCCGCCCCGACGCCCCGAGGGCGCCGAGCCCGGCAGCGGTGCGAGGTCGCGGGACCCGCGCGGGCCGCGCTCCGGCCGGGCGGGGAGCTCGATGGCGCTCCCGGCGCCACGACGGCGGTCCCGTCCCGGCACGTGCAGTTGGACCCTGGCGCCTCGCTGCGCTTGCTGCGATGGTGGGAGCATGACGGCGACGGACAGCCTGCGCCATCTGCACGACCGGCTCCGCAGCGGGGTGGCCCTGGTCTCCCAGCTCGAGGACCGGTTGCGCGACAGGGCCGAGTTCGCCGACAAGCTCACGGCGTTTGCCCGGGTGTCGGACTACCTGCAGGAGGTGATGACCCCGCATCTGCGGGCCGAGAGGTCGATCCTCTTCCCGGAGGTGCGCCGGCTCGCCGGAGTCGACCCGATGCTGGTGGATCGCCTCGCCGCGGAGTGCGAGGAGCTCGACCGGCGGGCGACGAGGGTGCTCCACGACCACGCCCGGTTCGCCGCCGGCATCAGCGACAATGCGAGCTGCCGGCGCCACATCACCGCCCTGGTGCGCCTGCTGCGCCGCCATCTGCACTCGGTCGAGGAGGATCTCCTCGACCAGCTCGGCGCGGAGCTGGGCGCGGGGGACGTCCACGACCTCTACGAGCGCCTGCAGCTCGCGGGGTTCGAGGAGCAGATGGCCGCCCGGGTGCCCCCCACGGCGGAGGCCGCGGTGGCGATGGCCCAGCGGCTCCGTGTGAGCCAGGACATCGGCGCCGAGCTCTTCTTTCTCAGCGAGTACGTGAGCGATCCGGAGCGCGTCGAGAGCATGGTGACCTCGACCGTCGAGGCCTGCCGCCTCCTGGGGGCGGCGGGGCTGGGCGCGCACGTCTCCGTCGACCCCACCGCCATCGGGCTGATCACCGACGCGGACCTCTGCGTGCGCAACGCCGAGCGGATCGTTCGAGCGGCCGCCGAGCAGCCGCCCGGGCGTCTCAACCTGGTCACGCTCGACATGGAGGACCTCTCGCTGGTGGAGCCGACCCTCCGCCTCCACGCCGCCCTGGCGGCGCGGGGCCTCGCCGCCGGGATCACGCTGCAGGCGAGGCTGCGGCGCACCGCCCGGGACGTCGAGCCGCTCCTGCGCCACCCGACCGCGGTGCGGCTCGTCAAGGGCGCCTACTCGTCGACGCCCGAGGAGGAGCACCAGGGCCAGCGCGCGGTGAGCGCCGCGTACCTGGCGCTGGCACGGAGCATGCTGTCGGCGCAGGCCCGCGAGGCCGGCTTCCGCCCCATCTTCGCAACCCACGACCACACCCTCGTCCGCGCCATCAGGGAGATCGCGGAGCAGGAGGGGTGGCCCCCGGACCGCTACGAGTTCGAGATGCTGTACGGGATCCGGGTCGACCTTCAGCGCTGGTTGAGCGCGGAGGGCCACACGGTGCGCGCCCACGTGCCGTTCGGCCCCGCCAGCTGGCCGTACACGGTGCTGCCGGGCGCGGGCGGCCGGCAGCTCCCGGCGGGAGCACGGTAGCCGGTACCCCGCGCGGCCCGCGGTCACCCCGGGTCGTGTGGCGTGGGCGGGCGGGCCGGCACGCGCACCTGTCAGGCTTGCAGCCCTGATGGATGCGACGAGCCGGGCGGATCGGGGCGTCGAGGCGGCGCCGAGCGCGCACCCCCGAGGACACGCCCGGGAGCCCGTGGACGCGGATCGCGAGGTGGCCCGCCGCCTGATGGAGCGGCGCGGCGCTCGCCCCCCCCGGCTGCCGTCGCGGCGGCGGATCGACCGCTTCGTCGACGCCGCGCTCGGTCTGCTCTTCCCCCAGGAGGGCGTGGAGCGCACCGCGAACGAGGCCCAGCTGGCCTCCCGCATCACCCTTCTGCGTGCCGAGCTGGGGAGCATGCTCCGCTCGGTGGAGCCGCCCACCGGGGCGGGGGCGGCCGCCGCCGGGCTCACCGCGGCGCTGCCCGACATCCGCGAGCGGCTGCGGGCCGATGCCCAGGCCATCCTCGACGGCGACCCCGCCGCCGAGAGCCTGGACGAGGTTGTCGCCGCCTACCCGGGTTTCGTCGCCATCGCCGTCCACCGCCTCGCCCACGAGCTGCACCGCCAGGGAACCCCCCTGCTGCCCCGCCTGCTCAGCGAGGCGGCGCACGCGCGCACCGGGATCGACATCCACCCCGGAGCCGCCATCGGCGACAGCCTCTGCATCGACCACGGCACCGGCATCGTCATCGGCGAGACGGCGGTGATCGGCGATCGGGTCAAGCTCTACCAGGGGGTGACCCTCGGCGCGCTGAGCGTGGCCAAGTCCGCCGCCGGCTCCAAGCGCCACCCCACCATCGAGGACCGTGTGGTCATCTACGCCAATGCCACGGTGCTGGGTGGCGACACGGTCGTGGGCCACGACAGCGTCATCGGCGGGAACGTCTGGCTCACGACCGGCGTACCCCCGCATTCGTTCGTCTATCACACGAGCCAGATCCGGGTGCGCAGCGTGGCCGACACCCTGGACAGCATCGACTACTCCATCTAGCCCGAGGAGGACCCGCATGCCCCACGACAGCGTCCTGGAGACGATCGGCAGAACCCCCCACGTCCGCGTTCGCAGGCTCTTCGACCCGCGGGTCAGCGTGTGGCTGAAGCAGGAGCGGGTCAACCCGGGTGGCAGCATCAAGGACCGGATCGCCCTGGAGATGGTCGAGGACGCCGAACGTCGGGGGCTCATCGGGCCGGGGTCGGTGGTCGTCGAGCCGACCTCCGGGAACACCGGCATCGGACTCGCCCTGGTCTGCGCCGTCAAGGGATATCGCCTCATCCTCTGCATGCCCGAGTCGTTCTCCATCGAGCGGCGCCGGCTGATGAAGGCCTACGGGGCGGAGCTGGAGCTGACCCCCCGCGAGCTGGGGATGAAGGGCGCGATCGCCCGCGCGGAGGAGCTGCGCCGGGAGATCCCCGGGGCCTGGATGCCGATGCAGTTCGACAACCCGGCCAACGTCGAGGCGCACCGGCGCGGCACCGCCGCGGAGATCGCGGCCGACTTCCCGGAGGGGCTCGACTACCTGATCACGGGCGTGGGCACCGGCGGGCACATCACCGCCTGCGCCGAGGTCCTCAGGGCGCGCTGGCCCGCGCTGCGGGTGTTCGCCGTGGAGCCCACCCTCTCCCCGGTGCTCTCCGGAGGCAGCCCCGGGCCCCACTCCATCCAGGGGATCGGCGCCGGTTTCGTCCCCGGGGTGCTGCGCACCGACCTCCTGGACGGCGTGATCCAGGTCGCCCCGGAGGACGCCTCCGAGTACGCGCGGCGGTGCGCTCGTGAGGAGGGCATGCTGGTCGGGGTCTCCTCCGGAGCCTCGCTCGCCGCCGTGGCCCAGAAGCTCCCGGAGATGGCCGACGGGGCCCGCGTCCTGAGCTTCTCCTATGACAGCGGGGAGCGCTACCTCTCGGTGGAGGGTCTGTTCCCGGGCTGAGCGCTTACCATCCCCGGGTCATGCAGCTGGTGTCCGTGACGCGTTCGATCGCTGAGGTCGCGGAGGAGGCCGGGCTCGGCCCCGAGCTCCTGGAGCCGTACGGGGAGGGGGTCGCCAAGATCCGCCTCGGCGCCCTCGACGCCCTGGCCGCCCGCGCTGCGGGCCGCTACGTCCTGGTCTCGGCGATCACGCCCACCCCCCTCGGGGAGGGCAAGACCGTCACCACCATCGGCCTCGGCGACGGCCTGCGCCGGATCGGGCGGCGCGCCGTGGTCTCGCTGCGCCAGGGGTCGATGGGTCCCACCTTCGGCGTGAAGGGGGGCGCGGCGGGCGGAGGCCGCAGCAGCCTCGTCCCCTTCGACCGGGTGGCCCTCCATCTGACCGGCGACATGCACGCGGTGGCCGCCGCCCACAACCTCCTCGCGGCCATGCTCGACAACCACCTGTACCAGGGGAACTCGCTGGGCATCGACCCGGGGGGCATCTCCTGGCGGCGCGTCCTCGACATCTGCGACCGCTCCCTGCGCGAGGTCGTCATCGGGCTGGGGACGCCGCAGGATGGGGTGCCCCGGCAGAGCGGCTTCGACATCACGGCCGCCTCGGAGGTGATGGCGGTCCTCGCCCTCGCCCGCTCCCTCACCGATCTCCGGGCGCGGCTCGGTCGCATCGTGGTGGGGCACACCCGCGACGGGGAGCCGGTCACCGCCGAGGCCCTGCGCGCCGCGGGAGCGATGGCGGTGATCATGCGCGAGGCGGTGAAGCCCAACCTTCTCCAGACCCGGGAGGGGACGCCGGCCATCGTCCACGCCGGGCCGTTCGGCAACATCGCCCACGGCAACTCCTCCGTGATCGGGGACCTGGTGGGCATCCGCGCCGGCGACTTCCTGGTGACCGAGGCGGGCTTCGGCGCCGACATGGGAGCGGAGCGCTTCTTCGACATCAAGTGCCGCGTGAGCGGTCTGCGCCCGGACGCCGCGGTGGTGGTGGCCACGGTGCGCGGGCTCAAGGCCCACTCGGGCCGCCACCGCGTCGTCGCGGGCAGGCCGCTCCCACCGGAGATGCTCGAGGAGCGCCCCGAGGAGGTGGAGGTGGGGGGCGCGAACCTGCGCAAGCAGGTGGAGAACATCCGCCTCTTCGGGATCCCGGTGGTGGTCGCCATCAACGCTCACCCGGAGGACCACCCCAGCGAGCACACCGCCATCCGCCGGATCGCCGGCGGGCTCGGCGTGCGCTGCGCCGTCAGCACCGCCTACGCCGACGGGGGGGCGGGGGCCGTCGAGCTGGCCGAGGCGGTGGCCGAGGCGGCGGAGGAGCCGAAGAGCTTCCGGTTCCTCTACCCGGAGGGCGCCTCGCTGGAGGAGAAGGTCCTGACGCTCGCCACCCGGGTGTACGGGGCCTCCGATGTCGTCTACGAGGCGAGCGCCCGGCGTCAGCTCCGCCAGTGCGAGCGGGACGGCTTCGGCCGCTCGCCGGTGTGCGTCGCCAAGACGCAGCTCAGCCTGTCCTCCGATCCCCGGCTCAAGGGAGCCCCCACCGGCTGGACCATGCCGATCCGCGAGGTGCGCCCGGCCGCCGGCGCGGGGTTCGTCTACCTCGTGAGCGGCGAGATGCGCACCATGCCGGGGCTCACCGCGCATCCGGCCGCCGAGCGGGTCGACGTGGACCAGGCCGGGGAGATCGTGGGCCTCTTCTGATCGGAGGCGGGGGAGCGGTCCGGTGGGCGGCCGCGGGCGCTCGCGGCACGCCGGGGGCGGGGCGGGAGCCCTCCCCTCACGCCCGGAGCGCGCACAGCCGCCCGGCCATGGGGCACAATGTGGCCTCGCGCCCGGGGGTCCCGGGGCGTCCCCCTGAGGCACCGGCCACCATGTTCCGAAACCGTCCCTCCCGATCGGCCGTCGCCGCCGCTATGGTCCTCGCTCTCGCCGGCTGCGGCGCGGCCTCCGCGACGCGGCCGCCGTCCCACCATGCCCGCCCCGCCGCCAGCCCCGCCGCGTCCCCCACGCTGCCAGCCCCCACGCTCAAGCCCGCCCCGCTGGGGGCCCCCCTCATGGTGCAGGTCGAGAACCTCTACGCGGCCCGGCCGCAGTCGGGGCTGAGCAGCGCCAGCCTCGTCTACGAGTACGACACGGAGGGGGGGATCACTCGCTTCACCGCCTTCTGGTTCACCCCGCCCCCCGCCTCGGAGGACATCGGGCCGGTGCGCAGCGCGCGCCCTGTGAACCTGCGCCTGCTCCAGATCTACGGGGGCGTGCTGCTCTACTCCGGCGCCAGCAACTACACGCTGGCCCAGCTCAGGGCCAGCCCCCTGCGCTCCTACAACCCGGACAGCGCACTGGTGGGGTCGCGCGTCCTGTACCGGATCTCGTCGCGCGCAGCACCGCACAACCTGTACACCAACGGCAGCGTGCTCCAGTCATTTGAGCAGAGGGTGCACATGGGGACGGTGGGCTACCAGCTCTGGCAGCGCACGCAGGCGTCGGCGCTCCCCGCGGGAGGGGCGGCCGCCACCAGCTTCCAGGTGCCGATCACGGCCTACGAGCGGCCGATCTTCACCTACGACCCGGCCCACGGCGCCTACGAGCGCACCGAGCCGGGAAGCAGCGCCTACCCGGCGACCGGGATCCTCAGGGACGCCAACACCGGACAGCCGTGGGAGGTGCCGAACGTCGTGGTCCTCCAGGTCCCGGTCATCACCGTCCCCGCCGACAACGAGAACGCCGCGAACTACCCATGGATCGACGGGCTGGACTTCGGCATCGGCCCCAACGCGAGCGGCAGCGGCCAGCTCGCCGTGGGCGGCCAGCTCTACCCGATCAGCTGGGACCAGGGAGCCACGGGACCGCCCCAGCTCACGCTGGCCAGCGGTCAGCCCGCTCCGCTCGTCGCCGGCCAGGTGCTGATCGAGCTGGTGCCCCAGGGCAGCACGGTCTCGGTGCTCACCCCCGCGGCGACCTCTCAGGCGGGGTGACCGGCCGCCCTCGCCCCCGGCGGCATCAGGGGTAGATGCCGCGGTCCGCGGTCGCCTCGGCGACCCTCTGGACCGCCACGGTGTAGGCGCCCAGCCGCAGCGGGACGTGGAGGTGCTCCGCGGCGGTCCACGCGGTGTCGAAGGCAGTGGTGATGATCCTGGCCAGGCGGTCGTTGATCTCGGCCTCCTCCCAGAAGAAGGACTGCAGGTCCTGGACCCATTCGAAGTACGAGACGATGACGCCGCCGGCGTTGGCGATGATGTCGGGGACGACCGTCGCCCCGCGGCGGGAGAGGATCTCGTCCGCGTCGGGTGTCGTGGGGCCGTTGGCCGCCTCCAGGACCAGCGCCGCCCTGATCCGCGCGGCGTTCTCCGCGGTGATCTGATTCTCGAGCGCGGCCGGGACCAGCACGTCCACGGGCGCCTCCAGGAGCTCCGCGTTCGAGATGGGCCGGCCATCGGGGAACCCCGCCACCGTGCCGGTCCGCTGCTTGTGGGCGGCGAGCGCGGCCATGTCGAGGGGGGTGTCGCTCCAGACGGCCCCGCGCGTGTCCGAGACGGCGTGGATGCGGAAGCCGCCCTCCGCCATCAGCCGGGCCGCGACGCTGCCGGCGTTGCCGAACCCCTGGACGGCCACCCTGAGGTCGCGGGGATCGCGGCCCAGCCGGGAGCAGACGCGCCGGGCGACGATCGACACGCCGCGACCGGTCGCCTCGTTGCGACCCTGGCTGCCTCCCACCGAGAGCGGTTTCCCGGTCACCGCGGCCGGGATCGAGTACCCCGCGCTCATCGAGACCGTGTCCATGATCCAGGCCATCACCTGGGGGGTGGTGTTGACGTCGGGAGCGGGGATGTCCCGCTCCGGCCCGATGAGCACGGAGATCTCCGCCGCGTAGCGGCGCGTCAGCCGCTCCAGCTCGCCGCGGCTCAGACGCTTCGGGTCGCAGATGACGCCCCCCTTGGCGCCTCCGAAGGGGAGACCCGCCGCGGCGCACTTCCAGGTCATCCACATGGCCAGGGCCTTGATCTCGTTGAGGGTCACCTGCGGGTGGTAGCGGATGCCCCCCTTGGCGGGCCCGCGAGCCAGGTTGTGCTGCACCCGGTAGCCCTCGAACATCCGGATCGACCCGTCGTCCATCTTCACCGGGAAGTCGACGATGAGCTGCCGCTCCGCCTCGCGCAGGAAGGCGCGCACGCCGCCGTCCAGCTCGAGGAGGTCGGCCGCGGCGTCGAACTGCCGCTGAGCGTTGTGCCAGGGGTCGTCGACCGCCGTCTCCCTCGTCGCGAGCGCTGCCTCTGCCATGGTGCTCACCTCCGACGGCGTCGCCGGGTCGAGGGCGGTCGGGGCCCCCGGCCCAGCCGTCCGCAGTGGTTCCCCAGGGTGCCGTGCATGCACGCATATCATGCGTCCGCCGCGGCGCTCCGGAGGCCGGGCGCCGGCCCGGGCCGCGCGGGGAGCCCGCCCGCCGCGCTCAGGCGGGGGGCCCGGGGGCGAGGGTGATCACGGCGCTGCGCCGCTCCCCGGACGGGTCGATCCACCCGAGCCTCACCCTCTGACCCGCGCGGTAGGCGTCGAGCGCGGTCGAGAGAGACCCGGCCGAGGTGATCGCGGTCCCGCCCAGGGTCGTGATCACGTCGCCCCGGCGCAGTCCCGCGGCGGCGGCGGGGGTGCCCGGGTCGACCGCGATCACGTCAGCGCCCGAGGTGCTGGGGGGTGAGGGCGCCGCGCCGGCGTCGCCGACGATGACGCCGATCAGCGGGCCCGGACCGATCTCGATGGTGCCGCTGGCCCGCCCGGCCCGGATCTCGGCTGCGATCCGGCGCGCGGTCCCGATGGGGATCGCGAAGCCGGTCCGGCTCGTGGTGGGGCCCGTGATGGGGCCCTTGATCGAGCCCGCGGTGTCCATGCCGACGACGCGGCCGGACGCGTCGACCAGCGGCCCCCCCGAGTCGCCGCTCTGGATCAGCGCGCTGACCTCGATCATCCCCCGGAGCGTCTCGGTGGCGCCGGTCGGACTGCTCGCGGAGATGGTCTGACCGAGGGCGGCCACCGTCCCCGCGCTGATCGCCGGGGTGCCCCCGCGCCCCAGCGCGTTGCCGATCACGAAGACCGCGGCCCCCGGGCTCAGCGCGGACGGGTCCGCGAAGCTGACCGTGCGGAGGCCCGAGACGCCCTCGATCTGGACGAGGGCGACGTCACGGGTGGGGTCGTCCCCGATGACACGCGCGGGATGCCGGGGCCCGGTGCCGTCCACCTGGACGCTGAGGCTCGCGCTCCCCGCGATGACGTGATTGTTGGTGAGCACGAGCCCGGAGGGGCTGATCACCATCCCCGTCCCCTCGGCGAGGCCGGTGCCCCCGGCGAGGGTGCTGTCGATGTCCACCACGGCCGGATCGACCTCGGCGGCGACGGCCCGGGGGGAGGGCGCGTCGCGGCGGCT
>JAJZNI010000039.1 GCA_021847925.1 bacterium | reverse complement strand
CGGGCTCGCGGCGCCGCCGCGCCGCGGGAGGCATGGCGACGCATGACCCTCCTGCGCGGCATGGCCCGGGGGGTGACCGAGATCGCGCGCCGGGGTCTCGATGCCAGGGTGGAGCGAGAGGCCCTGCGCGCGCTCCTCAACGTCCTGGGAACCACCGTGTCCGGCATGCGCAGCCCCGACGTCCCTCGCATCCTGAGCCTCGGCCGCGGAGACGGCGCCAGCGGCACCGTCTCCGTTCCGGGGCTGCGCCGGCGCACGAGCGCGTATCTGGGCGCGCTGGTCATCGGGTTCGCCGCCCACGTCGACGACTTCGACGATACCCACCTCCTGTCCGGCAATATTCACCCCGGCTCCGTGGCCCTGGGGGCCACGCTGGGGCTGGCCGAGGAGCGTGGGGCGAGTGGGCGCGAATTCCTCACGGCGTTCGCGGTGACCTGTGAGACCCTCATCCGGATCGGGGAGTCGCTGGCCCCGAGTCATCATGCGGCCGGTTGGCAGCCGAGCACCACCTGCGGCCCGCCGGCCGCCGCGTTCGGCGCGGGCCTGCTGCTCGGTCTGGACGAGAAGGCGCTCGCCGTCGCCGCGGCCATCGGCGGGACCCGGCCGCTGGGTCACCGAGAGGGTCTCGGCACACCGGCCAAGGCGTATCACGTGGCCAGGGCATGCGTCAACGGCCTGAGCTCGGCCCGCCTCGCGGAGCGGGGGGTCGCGGCCGATCCCGGCGTGTGGGAGGCGGAGGGCGGAGCCGCGCTGGTGCTCGCGGAGGCTGTCGACACGCGGCGGGCGCTGGACGGCCTCGGCAGCGACTGGCGGCTGCTGAGCAACACGTACAAGGCCTACCCGTGCGGTGTCGTCGCGCATCCCGGCATCGACGCCGCGCTCGCTGCCGCGCAGGGGATCGACGCTGGACGGGCCGTGCAGGGCGTGGTGTTGGAGTGCCACCCCCTGGTTGTGGAGCTGATGGATCGGGCCGCGCCCGCGAACGGACTGGAGGCGCGATTCTCGTCGCAGCATGCGGTGGCCTGCGCGGTGGCACGGGGCCGGATGACGCTCGAGGAGTTGACGGACGAGGCCGTCAGCGACCCCGAGGTGGCACGGGTGCGCTCGCTGGTCACGCTCGTGCCGAGGCCCGACTTCGACCGGGAGCAGGCGGCGGTCGCCATCCACTGCTCCGATGGACGCCGTCAGCACGCGCGGGTCGAGAGCCCGCGAGGAAGCGCGAGGCGTCCGCTGACGGACGCTGAGCTGGGTGACAAGGTGATGGGCTTGGCGCGCCCGCTGCTGGGGGATGGGGCGCGCCGGATCATCGAGGCGGTGAGCGGCCTGGTGGAACAGCCGACGCTGGGCCCGTTGATCGACGCCCTGACCCCCGCCGAGGGCGAGCCGGGATGCACCACGTGGTGAGCGACCTCTCCGGGCGGATTGCCCGCCTGGCGAACCGTGCCAGCGATCCTCCCCCGGAGGCCCTGGAGGCCGCCGCCGCCATCGTCGGAGCCACGCTGGCGAGCATCGCGACCGGGTATCGCGACCCTCTCGTCGCGGCTTCGACGGGCGTTCGGGAGGCGCTGGAGCCGGCGCCCGAGTGGGGCCTCGGCGGCGGAGCGAGCGCCGTGTGGAACGCAACCGTCTGCGGTACGGCCGCCGCCGTCTGCGAGTGCGCGGACTTTCATCCCGGCAGCGACCTGGAGCTCGGCGCGGTGGTGGCGACCGCCGCGCTCGCGACGGGAGAGCTGGCGGGCAGCAGGTATGCGGACGTCATCGCGGCGGTGGCCGCGGGGTGCGAGGCGGCCCTGCGGCTGCACGCGGTGCTGGGACCGGCGCACCGGGCGCGCGGATGGGACCCCTCCGTCACCTGCGGTGTCGTCGGAGGTGCGATGGCGGCGAGTCGCATCCTGGGTACCGACGAGCACACCTCACGGATGGCGTTGAGCTTGGCGGCGACGCAGGCATCCGGAGTGGGTGCCGCGCGAGGCAGCGCGTTGGGACCGCTGCAGCACGGTCACGCGGCCGGTGTCGCCGTCGAGTCGGCGCTGCTGGCGCGGGCGGGTCTTCACGGGCCGGAGGCGCCGCTGGAAGGGCGCAGAGGGATGGCCCAGCTGATGACGACCGGCGCCGACCTCGAAGCCGGCGGTGACGGCGGATGGCTGGTCGCCGGGGCTGTTCTCAAACCCTTCGCGTGCGCGTGGGAGTTCCAGGCCCTCCTCGTGGCCGCGGTGGCTCTGCGCCGCCGAATCGGGCGGGTGGACCGGCTGGCCGGCGTCACGGCCACGGTCGCGCCCGCCGAGCCGCGCTCCACCGCGGTGCCACCCCGGGACCGTTTCGAGGCCCAGCACGATCTCCGTCACTGCCTTGCCGTGTGCATCCTGGACGGGCACGTCTCGGCGGGGCAGCTCCTTCGGGGTGACGTGCCGCGACCGGAGCTTGCGGACCTGCGCAGGCGAATCAGGGTCGTGCGCCGGCGGGGCGCGGCGGGGCTCACCGCCCGCCTCTCGGGCGGCCTCGTGCTCCGCGAGGCCCGGCGCGACGACTGGGCCCGGGACGCCCTCGCACGCAGGGCTGAGGTCGCGGAATCCGCGGTGAGGAGGCTGCTGCGCCGGGGTGGCATTGGCGACGACGCAGGCGGGCCGACCCCACCCATCGCCGACCTCCCCCTGGCGCGGATCATGGGCGCGGTGCGCAGTGATCGAGGGCGCGGTCGGATCACCCCGCGCCAGCGTGGAGGTGGCGAGATGTTGGAGTCACGTGATCGTTAGGCGCGTGCTGGCGGCCGAGCCCTCGCCTGCGAGGTGGCACGCGAATGTGACGTCGACGCCCGCCGAGCGCCGCGATTCCGCTTGTGCTCCCATACGCGTGATACACTCCGGCGATGCTGGCCGTGACAGTCGTGCGTTGAGGACAGTGACGCCGAAGTGCGTGCCGATACGGTGCTGAGCCAGGAGAGGGAGGTCCAAACCGCGGTGGGTGCCAACCCCCCCGATCACGAGGGTGGGGAACCGCGCTACTCGGAGAGAGCGGCCAGGGCCTTCGACCGTGCCTGTCAGCTCACCAGCTTGTCCAACTCGGAGCTGTGCCGGCGCTTCACAGAGATGCTGGGGCGGCGCCACCTGCTCAGCAGGCAGACGCTGGCAGCCTGGCGGACGGGCCGTCAGGCGGTGCCGCTGTCGGCGTTCGTCGTCGCGGCGAACCTCGCAGGGCTCCGGCTTCGCGTCATCTTCGCCCTCGGCGAGGAGGGCTTTGACCTGTCCCTCATACCTCCGGAGGCGAGGCTCCAGGACGGCGTTCCGCTGCGGTACTTCGCCGCCCACCCCGACACCGCCGCCGCCACCCGGCGCGCCGCCGGCGCGGGCCGGGCCCCCGCCGGGGCGATCCGGCGCCGGTCCGGCGCGAGCCGGGCCCGCAGGGGAGAGGGGTGAGGCGGAGGCCGGCTGTCGCTGGCCTCATCTGACGCGGGCGGCGCCGGTCCGAGGGCGCCGCGCAGGCGGTTGCCCGGCGTGGGTGTCCAGGAAGGCGTAGACCTCGCTGAGATCGACCCCGGGGTGAGGGCTGAACACCACGGTGTCGGTCGGAAGGCCGGAGACGAAGTGACTGTGGTCGCGGGCCGACGGCCAGGCGACACCTGACCAACGCTTCAGAGCGCCCGGCGCCGGCCGGCGGCAGCACCCGGGGTCGGGACAGGTGGACGCCGTTCGCCGGCGGGTGTCCGAGCCCCGGAACCAGCGCGCCTCGGTCTCCCGCGTCCCGATCGTTATCGCATCCCCATCCCGGTCGATGGCGATGTGCGTGGCGCACCAGAAGGTGCCCGCCGCGGTCTCCGTGTGCTGGTAATGCATCGCGTAGGAGTCCTCGGACTCGTAGGCCTGGCGCGCGCCCCAGCGCCGGCACAGCCGCTGACCCTCGACGGTGCCGTCCTCGTCCGCCGGAAGCGGTACGCCGTCATTCTCGTAGGCCTTCCAGAGCAGTCCCTCGGGGTCGGAGCGCATGAAGTGGATGGGGATGTCGAAGTGATGCGAGATCAGGTTGGTCAGCCGGTGCGCCGCCATCTCGTACGAGATGTAGAAGATCTCGTTCAGGTCCTCGACCGAGATGTCCCCACGGGCTCGGGCGTCCGCCAGCACCCGGACCACCGCCCGTTCGGGCGCGAGCAGCGCACCCGCGAAGTAGTTGGCCTCCACGCGCTGCCGGACGTAGCCCTCGAAATCGAGAGGATCCGCGTGCCCGAGCGCGAAGTGTCCGAGGGTTTGGGCGATCACCGATCGCGAGGAGCGCATGCCGCCCGTGGCGTTGCGCTGCGCGACGTAGATGACCCGTCCGCGCAGGTCCGTGATCGAACGCGTCGAGGCGGGCAGGTCCAGGACCCTGGCGACGGTGAAACCGAGATACCCTGCGGCGTCGGTGAGGTTGCGTTCCGAGACCGCGCCGCCGCCTGCGTATCCCGCCGCGCGCAGTGCCCCGGTCGCCGCCTTCTCGATCTCCTCGGCGTAGTTGCCCCGGCGTCGCATCTCGGCGCGCATCGCGGCGTTGGCGGCGCGTGCGCCGATTCCCGCGCGGGGTAGGGAGGCGTCGCTGCGGCGCGGCCGCTCCGACAGGTCGCGCACCCTCTCGAAGAGGCCGGTGATCTGCTCCAGGGCGGCGTCGTCCAGGCCGGCGCTGGGGCGGAGGCGGGGCAGGCCCAGGCTCGTGAAGAGTGGATCCCTCTGCATGTGGGCGAGGGCCACCTCCAGCTCCGCCCGGCGGCTGGGGGCGTCGGGGCTCAGGAGGTCGGTCGGCCGGCATCCGAGGGCCGCCGCCAGATCGTTGACGGTGGAGAGGCGCGGCTCCCTCTGGCCGTTCTCCAGCTGGGAGAGGTACGAGGGGGGGCGGTGGACAGCCTGCCCCAGGCTGCTCAGGGTGAGGCCCGCCCGGCGGCGGAAGTGGCGAAGCCGCTGGCCTATGACGAGCGGATCGATCATATCTCCAGACATCATGGTGCGAACTTTGCCATAACTTTCCATTTATAGCAATTCGGCCAGTATCGCGATTAGACATGCCAAAGGTCCCGACCCATAATCCGGGGCCATGCCCAGCCGCACCCGCTTCGACGACCACCCCGAGGCCGCGCGCGTCCTCAGCCCCGGGGCCGTGGACTTCCTGGAGGATCTTCACCAGAGTTTCGAGCCCCGGCGGCGGGATCTCCTCGCAGCCCGCGCCGAGAGGCAGGCGCGCTTCGACGCCGGGGAGCGTCCGGACTTCCTGGCGGCGACGCGGCGGGTCCGCGACGGCGACTGGCGCGTGCCCGAGGCGCCCCCCGACCTGCAGGATCGCAGGGTCGAGATCACCGGGCCCGCAGAGCGCCGGCTGATGATCAACGCCCTGAACTCCGGAGCCAGGGTCTTCATGGCCGACTTCGAGGACGCCACCTCCCCCACCTGGGACAACGTCATCGCGGGACAGGTGAACCTGCACGACGCCTCGCGCGGCGTGCTCCGGCTGGTCACGCCCGAGAAGGTCTACAAGCTAGGCGCGCGGACCGCCACCCTGGTGGTCCGGCCGCGCGGTTGGCACCTCGACGAGAAGCATCTCACCGTCGATGGGGAGCGCATCTCGGCGAGCCTCTTCGACTTCGGCCTCCACGTCTACCACAACGCGCGCGAGAGCCTGGCTCGGGGCACGGGCCCGTACCTGTACCTGCCCAAGCTGGAGGGGCACATCGAGGCGCGGCTCTGGAACGACGTTTTGGCCGCCAGCGAGCGCACCCTCGGCCTGAAGCGCGGTTCGATCCGGGTCACGGTCCTCATCGAGACCATCACCGCCGCCTTCGAGATGGACGAGATCCTCCACGAGCTCCGCGAGCGCGCCTGCGGCCTCAACGCGGGGCGCTGGGACTACATCTTCAGCGTGGCCAAGCGCTTTCACACCGACCCCCGCTTCGTCCTCCCCGACCGCTCGCGGGTGACGATGACCACGCCGTTCATGCGTGCTTACACCGAGCTCCTCGTCAAGACCTGCCACCGCAGGGGAGCTCACGCGATCGGCGGCATGTCGGCGTTCATTCCCAACCGCGCCCGGCCCGGGGTCACGGCGGTGGCACTCTCGCGCGTGGCCGAGGACAAGCGCCGCGAGGCAAGGGACGGGTTCGATGGCACCTGGGTGGCCCACCCGGACCTCGTCCCCGTCGCCATGGCCGAGTTCGACGCCGTGCTGGGAGCGAGACCGCACCAGCTGGAGCGCCTGCGTTCCGAGGTCGAGGTGGACGCGGCGCGGCTGCTGGCCGTCGACCAACCGCCCGCGAGCATCACCGGCGCAGGGCTTCGCACCAACGTCTCCGTGGGGCTCCGCTACCTCGCGAGCTGGCTGTCCGGAACGGGGGCGGCGGCCATTGACGACCTGATGGAGGATGCCGCCACGGCCGAGATCAGCCGGGCCCAGGTGTGGCAGTGGGTGCATCACCGCCGGACCGTCTTCGACGTCGATGACGGACACTCCGTGGCGACCCCCGAGCTGGTGCGGGAGCATCTCGCCCGGACCCAGAAGGATCTGCTGGCCGCCGGCTGGGAACCGGCCACGGTGGCGCGAGCCCGTGACGTCTTCGAGCACGTGGCTCTCGCCGATGACTTTCCCCCCTTCTTCACCCTGTCCGCGTACGAGCTTCTGAGTTGAGAGCCCACCGAGGGAGGACCTGTCATGAGCATGAGCGTCGAGAGCACCGCGGCCGAGTTGGAGCGGAGGTGGCTCACCGAGCCGCGCTGGGCCCGTGTCGAGCGCCCATACCGGGCGATGGATGTGCTCCGGCTGCGCGGTTCCGTGTGCGTCGAGCACAGCCTCGCGCGGCGCGGCGCAGAGCGCCTCTGGACGCTCCTGCACGGCCCGGATCACGTCACCGCCCTCGGGGCCATGACCGGCGGTCAGGCGGTGGAGATGGTGAAGGCGGGCCTCGCGGCGATCTATCTCTCCGGTTGGCAGGTGGCCGCCGACGCCAACCTCTCCGAGCAGGTCTATCCGGACCAGAGCCTGTACGCCGCCACCAGCGTCCCCGCGGCGGCCCGCCGGATCAACAACGCCTTGCGCCGCGCCGACCAGATCGAATGGGCGGAGGCGGCGCGCGCCGGTCTCCCCGCGCCGCGCCGCCACTGGATGGCCCCCATCGTGGCCGACGCGGAGGCCGGCTTCGGCGGCGCTCTCAACGCGTTCGAGCTGATGAAGGGGATGATCGAGGCGGGGGTCGCGGGCGTCCACTTCGAGGACCAGCTCTCCTCCGAGAAGAAGTGCGGTCACATGGGCGGCAAGGTGTTGGTGCCGACCTCGCAGCACATCCGAACGCTGGTGGCGGCGCGCCTGGCTGCCGACGTCTGCGACGTTCCCACGCTGGTGGTGGCGCGCACCGACGCGTTCGGGGCAACCCTGCTCACCAGCGACGCCGACGAGCGTGATGGCGCCTTCTGCACGGGTGAGCGCACCGCCGAGGGCTTTTTCGTGGTGCGTCCCGGCATGGAGGCTGCGGTCGCGCGCGGCCTCGCCTACTGCCCCCACGCCGACATGCTGTGGTTCGAGACGTCGACGCCCAGCCTGCGTGAGGCGACGATCTTTGCCGAGCGCATCCATGCGGAGTACCCGGAGATGCTGCTCGCCTACAACTGCTCGCCGTCCTTCAACTGGCGACGGCATCTCGACGACAGTGCGATCGCCCGCTTCCAGGGGGAGCTCGCGGCGATGGGGTACCGGTTCCAGTTCGTCACGCTGGCCGGCTGGCATTCGCTCAACGAGGCCATGTTCAGCCTGGCCCACGGCTATGCGAGGCGTGGTATGTCCGCGTACGTCGAGTTGCAGGAGCGCGAGCTCGCGCTCGAACCCCGCGGGTACACCGCCACGCGGCACCAGCGTGAGGTCGGTGCCGGGTACTTCGACGACATCATGACCACGCTGATGTGCGGCGGCTCGTCAACGCTGGCCCTGAGCGGCTCGACCGAGGAGGCCCAGTTCGACGCGTCGGCACGCGCCCGCGGCCTGGTGGCGCGGGACGGCGCCCATGCTGCGAGCTTCCCGGTCCGGCCGGCCTCGCCGGCGGGCTCGGCGCCTCGGGCGCGCCGGCACGGAGCCTGAGAGGTGGTCGTCGCCCCCCTCGGCGGATGGGGCCGCCGCCTCTGGGGGGCGACGCCGGCTCACCGCGGCGCCCGCGCCGGTGCGGTTGCGCCCGGCCGCGTCATCGCTCCGCGCTCCCCAGGACACGCAGCCGGACCAGGGCCTCGATGAGCGCCCCGGCGCAGGCGACGACGCCGATCACCGCGAGGCAGATGGATGCGGGAGGGATGTCGAGGCCGAAGTAGCTGCGGCCGAGCGGAACGGAGAGGACGGCGAGGAGTGCCATGACCATGGCCGCGAGCAACGCCACCGTGCCGCGGGCCAGGGGGCGCCTGAGCGCTGACACGAGCCAGAGGCCGACGCCGATCAGGGTGAGCGTGGCCACCGTCTGCGCCTCGCCGAATGCGACCGACGGCAGCGCGTCCACCATGTGGTAGCCGACCAGGGTGGCGGCCCCGGCGATGATGCCGGCGGGGATGGCGAAGCGGATCGCCCGGCGCAGCGACCCGGAGAGCACCCGGCTGGCGTTGGGCGCAAGCGCGAGGAAGAACCCGGGGATGCCCACGGTGAGACCGGCGACCAGGGTGAGGTGGCGGCTCCAGAACGGGAAGGGGAGGCGGAGCACGACCACGAGCAGGGCCAGGAGCACCGCGTAGGCTGTCTTGCTGAGGAAGAGCTTGCTCACGCGCTCGACGTTGCCGATCAGCCGCCTGCCCTCGGCCACGACCGAGGGCAGGCGGCCGAAGTCGTCGTCGAGGAGGATCGCCCGCGCGGCGGCACGCGCGGCGGCGCTGCCGGTCCCCATGGCGATCCCGATGTCGGCGGAGCGCAGCGCAAGAACGTCGTTGACACCATCGCCCAGCATGGCGACGGTGTGGCCGTGCGCCTGAAGGGCCTCGACGACCGCCTGCTTCTGCTCCGGCTGAACCCGGCCCCATGTCGCCGATTGGCCGATGGCCGCGTCCAGCGCATCCGCGCCGGCGCCGGGCAGGTCGCGGGCGTCGGCGGGACGCGCCCGGCGGACCCCGGCGGCAGCGGCAACCGCGGCCACCGTCCGGGGGCTGTCTCCGGAGAGCACGAGCACCTCCACCCCCTGTTCCGCGAAGTACCGGAGGGTCGTGCTCACCCCCGATCGGAGTGGCTGGGTGAGCCCCAGCGCAGCTTCGACCCGGAGGTCCCCGGGCAGCGCGCCGGGGGTGACCCCGGTCGCCGTGCTCGCCAGCATGAGGAGGCGCTCGCCCCGCTCCATGCGCTCGGCTCCCAGGGCGGCGAGCTCCCCGGCCCCGTCCGGGTTCCCGGCACCCACGGTGTCCGCGCCGCCCAGGACCCACCAGCGCCCTCCCGACTCGAGCACCGCGCTCCAGCCCCGCTGCGACGAGAAGGGCACGGCGTCCGCCATCCATCCCGGCGGTGGGGGTGCGAAGCGCTTCTGCAGGGCCAGCATGGTGGCGTTGGGCTGTGCCTCGAGGCGCGCGAGCATCCCCAGGGCCGCCTCCATCCCGGGCGTCGCGGTGGGGGAGCACGCCAGGGTGGTGACGGCCATGGTGTCCTGGGTGAGCGTCCCCGTCTTGTCGATGCACAGGACGTCCGCGCGAGCCAGCATCTCCATGGCCGGGAGCTCCTGCACGAGCACCCGCCTGCGCGACAACCGGAGCACGCCGACCGCGAAGGTCATGCTGGTCAGCAGGATCAGCCCCTCGGGCACCATCGCCACGGTGCCGGCCACCGCACCCCGGATGGCCTCGTCCCTCGTCTGGCGGGTGTGGAGCTCGCTGTAGAGGAGAAGCCCCGCCAGGGGAAGGACGACCCAGAGCAGGCCGAGGAGAAGCCGGTTGAGCTCCGCTCGGAGCGTCGACCCCATGAGATGGCGGCCCCGCGCCCTCGCGACGACGCCGCTCGCGTAGCAGAGGCTCCCCACCGCCGTCACCCGGCACCAGCCGGTGCCGGCCCACACCGAGCTGCCCGCGAGAACTGTGTCCCCCGCATGTTTGAGCACGGGACGCGCCTCGCCCGTGATGAGGGACTCGTCCACCTCCAGAGAGCCGGCCTCGAGCACCCGCATGTCCACCACGGCCTGGTCCCCACGCGACAGCTCGACCAGATCGTCGAGGACGATCCGATCCGGCGCCACGCTGATCCTCTGCCCGTCCCGGAGCACCCGGGTCGTGGTGGCGGCGACGATCGCCAGGCGGTCGAGGGTGCGCTTGGCGCGCAGCTCCTGGACCAGGGAGATGAGGATGTTGAGAATCAGGATCGCGCCGAAGGTCGCGTCCTGGAGGGGCCCCACCAGCAGGCTCACGGCGAGCAGCCCGGCGAGGAGCGCGTTCACCGGTGTGAGGACGTTGTCGCGCACGATGTCGCGGTATCGCCGCCCGGAGGCGACCGGGACGTTGACCCGCCCGCTCGCCATCCGCGCGGCGACATCGGCCGCCCGCAATCCGCCGGCGCCCGGCGCAGGGCTCGACGCGGGTATGTCAGCCGTCGGGGCAGGCGGCGAGCCTGCGCTCGCCGCTGGGCCCCTCCGGCGGGTGACGCCGCTCCGCCCCCCGGCTCGCCGAGATGCGCACATCCGAGCGCCGAGCTTCGGATGTCACGCTGAACCGTGCGTGAAACCGCGCCGCGGTCGGACCTCGGCGATGCGCGCGGCCGGCCGCCCCGCGGCCCGGAGTCCGGCGCCTGCTCGGGGGCGGGGCTCCAGCGCTCGCAGACGTGGCGCGGTCCCCCCGCGTGCCACGGGAGGGGCGGGCGCGCCCCTCGGGGTTCAGGGGACGCCGGTCGGGAGGTCGATCGCGAGACGAGGGGGCCCATCGAGCACCGCGACGGCTGGGCAGACGTCGCGGTTCATGCCGATCGCCACGTCCAGAGACCCCTCGAAGTCGCCGATCACCCGGACCTCCGCCAGCGTGGAGGAGCCGGTCACGATGTCCGAACCGTGCGGGTAGCGGCCGGGGGTGTCGACATTGCTGACCTGGAGGTGCAGCCCGTGGTTCCCCCGGAGCGTGATCGGCAGGCCGCTGAAGCTCCCGGTGAAGTGGACGCCGTCGGGATTCGGGGCCAGGCTGTAGCGGGGAACGGCGCGATCGAACTCGACGACCAGCCGGTCGTGGCCCGGGTGGGACGCCGCCCGCACGTCGGTCACGCTCGCGCGCTGCTCCGATCCTCCCTGGCGAGGCCAGCACGTCGCCGCCGTCGGTGAGGCCGCGGGGGAGGCCGGTGCGGAGGGCGACGCCCGCGTCGGGGTCGGCGCCCAGGGGGTTGGGACGGATGAGCCGCCACAGCCCGGCGCGACCAGGGCTGCGAGCGCGACCAGCAGGGTCCACCCGGCCGCCGCCGGAGGCCGGGCGACACCCCGGCCGGTCCGTGCTCCCCGCGCGCTGCCACCCGCTGCCATCGCCCCCTGCCCCTCGTGCGCCTCCCAGGGTCCGCCGCGAAGATGAAACCAAGCTGAGGGGAGCGGCTCCGGCGGCGCCGCGCCCGGGCGGGTGCTCCCGCCTACGACGGCGGCTCGCCCCCGGGCGCAGGGGCCGTCGCGCCCAGCGGCCGCCGCGTGCCGGGGGAGGTCCCGCGCGCGGCCGCCGCCGGCGGCGGCGGGGCGGTCCGGGCCGGGGTGTCGCTCGCCGGTTTCCGGGTGCCGGCGCACCACCATCGCCTGCTGGCTCGGCGCGACGTTCCAGGACGGTGCGACGTTGGGCAGCGCGCCGG
>JAJZNI010000080.1 GCA_021847925.1 bacterium | reverse complement strand
TGAGCCTCGCCCGGGGCCGGCGGGGCCTCGCGATGCTGCGGCGCTGCTTCGGGGAGCGGCGCATCGAGAGCCTGCCGCGCGAGCTGGTGGTGGTGAGCACCGACCTCTACGCGCGCTGTCCCGTGCACCACCGGCGCGGCGGGGTGGCCGAGGCGCTCGCGGCCTCGCTGTCTCTGCCCGCGCTCTTCCCTCCCCGGCGCCTCGACGGCCGCGTGCTGGTCGACGGGTCGCTGACCGACAACTGTCCGGTGGATGCGTTCGCCGGCGAGCACGAGGGTCCCGTGGTGGCGGTGCAGATCGGCGGGGTGGACTCCGCCGGCCGCGACGGCCGGATCCCCACCCTCGGTGAGGTGCTGGTCCGCACGATGCTCATGGCGGACCGCAGCCAGGGGCCGGGCGAGGGACCGTCGCCCGCGGCGGTGACCGTCGTCCCCGACACACGCGGCATCGGGCTCTTCGAGTTCTTCCAGCTCGACGAGGCCCGCGAGGCGGGGCTCGAGGCCGGGCGCGCGGCGATCCGCGCGCTGCGCGAGGGCGGGCCGGGCTGAGGGCCGCGCCGCCCCGCGGGTCAGACCCGGAAGATCCGGCGGACCTCGGTGACCGCCTCGCCGAGGCGATCGATCTCCTCGTGGGTGGTGTACAGGTAGACGGACGCCCGGGTGGTGGCGGGCACCCCCAGGTGGCGCATCAGCGGCTGGCAGCAGTGGTGCCCGGCGCGGACGGCGATCCCCATGCGGTCCAGGACGGTGCCGGCGTCGTGGGGGTGGACGTCGCCGACGTTGAAGCTCACGGCGCCCCCGTGGACCGCCACGTCCCGCGGCCCGTAGACGGTCGCCCCCGCCTCGTCGAGGACGTCGAGGAGATGGCGGACCAACCCCCGCTCGTGCGCGTGGATGCGCTCGCGCCCCACCGCGTCCAGGTAGTCGCAGGCGGCCGCCAGGCCGACCGCGGAGGCGACGTCGGGCGTCCCGGCCTCGAACTTGTGGGGGATCTCGGCCCAGGTGGAGCTCTCCAGCTCGACCCGGGCGATCATCTCGCCGCCGCCCAGGAATGGGGGCATCCGCTCCAGCAGCTCGGGGCGTGCCCAGAGCGCGCCCACCCCCATCGGCCCCCCCATCTTGTGCCCGGAGAAGGCGTAGAGGTCGACCCCCAGCTCGCGCAGCGAGACCGGCATGTGGGGCACCGCCTGGGCTCCGTCGGCGCAGACCAGGACCCCGCGGCGGTGCGCCTCCCGGACCAGGGCGGCGAGGTCGTTGATCGTGCCCAGCACGTTGGACTGATGGGTGACGGCGAGCAGCCGGGTCGGCGGGGCGAGCAGCTCGTCGAGCCGGGAGAGGTCGAGGAGGCCCTCCTCGGTCACCCCCAGGAAGGCGAGCCGGAGGCCGGCGCGCTCCGCGGCGAGCTGCCACGGCACCAGGTTGCTGTGGTGCTCCATGAGGGTGAGCAGCACCCGGTCCCCCGGCTCCAGGAGCTGGCGGGCGTAGGAGCTCGCCACCAGGTTGAGCGCCTCGGTGGTGTTGCGCACGAAGACCAGCCCGCGGGGGTCGCAGTCCACGAAGGCGGCCACCCGCTCCCGCGACCGCTCGAAGGCGTCGGTCGCCTCGGCGGCGAGCCGGTGCACGCTGCGGTGCACGTTGGCGTTGCTGGTCCGGTAGTACTCCACGATCGCGTCCAGCACCGCCGTGGGCTTCTGCGACGTCGCCGCCGAGTCCAGGTAGGCCAGCGGGCGCCCGTTCACCTGGCGCGAGAGGATGGGGAAGTCGGCGCGCAGCCGCTCGACGTCGAGCCGGTCCTCGGTGGCGGGGACGGCGCCGCCCACCGTCACTCGCTCAGCGCCACGCGGATCTCCCCGCCGGCCACCTCGATGCGGTGGACGCGGACGGGCTCCACGGCGGGCAGGGTGATGGCCTCGCCGGTGCGCAGGTCAAACGCCGACCCGTGCAGCGGGCACTCGATCACGCAGCGGTCCACGTCGAGGTCGCCGTCGCTGAGCGAAGCCTCCTCGTGGGTGCAGGTGTCGTCGACGCAGTGCAGCTCGCCGTCGACGTTGAAGATGGCGACGGGGATCTCGCCGATCTCGACGCGTGCCGCGTGTCCCGGGGGGATCTCCTCGACGCGGGCCACCACCACCCATTCGCCCACGATCACGATCCCCTCCCGCCCGGCTCGGCGGCATCCTCCGTCGCCGCCTCCGGCTCCGCGGCGGGCGCCCCCGCGATCTCCACGGCGAGCAGCGCCGTGAGCCACTCGCGGAGGCTCTCCTGGGAGACGCGGTCGATCACGTCCGCGAAGAAGCCGGTGACGATGAGCCGCTCCGCCTCCTCGGCGGGGACCCCGCGGGCCATGAGGTAGAAGCGCTCCTCGTCGTCCACGTGGCCCACCGAGTTGCCGTGCCCGCAGCGCACGTCGTTGGCCTTGATCTCGAGGCGCGGCACCCCGCTCGCCACCGCCCCGCGGCTCAGGAGGAGGTTGCGGTTCAGCACGTAGCCGTCGGCGTGGACGGCATCCCGCTCCACGTCGATCAGCCCGCTGTAGACGCTCCGCGCCAGGTCCCGCGCCGCGACCTTGTAGAGCAGGTTGCTGCGGGTGTCGCGGGCGCGGTGGAGCTGGAGGGACTGGAGGTCCAGGTGCTGCCGCCCGCGGGCGTGGCAGACGGCGAGGACGTCCGCCTCCGCTCCGGCCCCCTCGAGCAGGACGTCCCAGTACGCCTTCTCCAGCCCGGCCCCGAGGGTCGCGCCGAGAAGCCGGTAGCGGGACCCCGCCGCGAGAGCGGCCCGACGGGTGGCGAAGTGCCAGGTCCCGGGAGGGAGCTGCTGCACGGGGATGTCGTCGACGCGGGATTGGTCCGCGACGCGCAGCGCGGTGACACCCACGCTGAGCCGCGGCGCCGCGTCCCCCGGCCCGACCCGGTCCTCGACCAGGGTGAGCGAGGCCCGCTCGTCCACCACCACCACGGTGCTCGGGAAGGAGACGGCCCCCGCCTCGGGGGCCAGGTGGCTCACCCACACCGGGGTCATCGCCTCCACCCCGCGGGGCACGTAGACGAAGGCCCCGCCCGCCCAGAGCGCGTTCCAGAGGGCCGCGAAGTAGGCCCCGTCGACGCCGACCGCGGAGAGGCCGCGGCGCACCACCTCGGGGTGGCGGAGGGCCGCCTCCTGAAGCGGGCAGACGATCACGCCCTGGGCGAGGAGGGAGTCGGCGTGGTCGACGCTCACGGCGCCGTCCGGTCCGCACAGCACCAGGGCCGCCTGGGGCAGGGCCCGCGCGTGGCGGGCGCGCGCCGCCGCCACCAGCGCCTCCGCCGCCGGGCCCGCGGGCGCGAAGTCGCCCAGGCGCAGCTTGGAGATGTCGGTGCGCCGCCAGTCCTCGTCGCGGGACGACGAGGGGAGGGGCAGGGCCGTGAAGGCATCCCATGCGGCGGTGCGCCGGTCGCCCAGCCACGCCGGCCCGCCGTCCACCAGCGTGCCCAGCCGCCGCCGGGCGATCGCCCCCTCCGCCACCGTCACGTCCGTCACCCGACGGAGCCCTCCATGGACAGGGCCAGCAGGCGGTTGAGCTCCACCGCGTACTCCATCGGCAGCTCCTTGACGAAGGGCTCGAAGAAGCCGTTCACGATCAGAGCGGTGGCGTCCTGCTCCTCGATCCCCCGCGACTGGAGGTAGAAGATCTGGTCCTCGCCGACCTTGGAGACGGTCGCCTCGTGGCCGAAGGTGACGTCCGGGTTCTCGATGTCCATGTACGGATAGGTGTCGCTGCGCGACTCCTCGTCGAGGAGCAGGGCGTCGCAGCGCACGTGGCACTGCACGTTGGTGGCCCTGGGCAGGACCTTGATGTGACCGCGGTACGAGGTGCGCCCCCGGCCCTTGGAGATGGACCGGCTCACCACGTTGCTGGTGGTGTTGGGAGCCGCGTGGATGCACTTGCTGCCCGCGTCCTGGTGCTGGCCGTCGCCGGCGAAGGCGGCGGAGAGGATCTCCCCGTGGGCCCCCTCGCCCATCAGGTAGATGGACGGGTACTTCATGGTGATCTTGGAGCCCAGGTTGCCGTCGATCCACTCGACGGTGGCGCCCTCCTTGGCGATGGCGCGCTTGGTCACCAGGTTGTAGACGTTGTCCGACCAGTTCTGGATCGTGGTGTAGCGGACGTGGGCGCCGGGCTGGGCGATGATCTCCACCACCGCGGCGTGCAGCGAGTCGTTGGAGTAGGTCGGCGCCGTGCAGCCCTCGATGTAGTGGACGTACGAGCCCTCCTCAGCGATGATCAGGGTCCGCTCGAACTGGCCCATGTTGTCGCTGTTGATCCGGAAGTAGGCCTGGAGGGGGATCTCCACGCGCACGCCCCGGGGGACGTAGACGAAGGAGCCGCCGGACCACACCGCGCTGTTGAGGGCCGCGAACTTGTTGTCGTTGGGGGGGATCACGGTCCCGAAGTAGCGCCGGAAGATCTCCTCGTGCTCGCGCAGGCCGGTGTCGCAGTCGCTGAACACCACCCCCAGCTTGGCGAGGTCGGCGCGGATGTTGTGGTAGACGACCTCGGAGTCGTACTGGGCCGAGACCCCGGCCAGGAACTTGCGCTCCGCCTCGGGGATCCCCAGGCGGTCAAAGGTGAGGCGGATGGACTCGGGCACGTCGTCCCAGCTCCGCCCCTGCTCCTCGACGGGCTTGATGTAGTAGTAGATGTTGGCGAAGTCGATGCCGGAGAGGTCGGCGCCCCAGGTGGGCATGGGCCGCCGCAGGAAGTGGTCCAGGGCCTTGAGCCGGAACCTCAGCATCCACTCGGGCTCGCCCTTGTGCTGCGAGATGGCGGCGACCACCTCGGGCGAGATCCCCTTCTCGGTGCGGAAGACCGAGACGTCCTCGTCGTGGAAGCCGTAGCGGTAGTCCTTGGTCAGCTCGCGTGCCTGCACGGTCATGGTGATCAGACCTCCCGTCCTGCGGAGCTGAAGGCGTCGAGGAAGGGCTCGTACCCCTCCGCCTCGATGCGGTGGGCGAGCTCGGAGCCGCCCGACGCCACCACCCGGCCTTCGCTCATCACGTGGACCCGGTCGGGGGTGAGGTGCTCGAGGATGCGGTAGTAGTGGGTGATGAGCAGGACCCCCATCCGTCCCGCGTTGCGCTCCATCACCCGGCGGACCCCCTCGGCGACGGTGCGCAGCGCGTCCACGTCCAGCCCGGAGTCGGGCTCGTCGAGGATGGCGAGGCGGGGCTCGAGCATGGCGAGCTGGAGGATCTCGGCGCGCTTCCTCTCCCCGCCCGAGAAGCCGTCGTTGATGTAGCGGGAGCGGAAGCTCGGATCCATGCGCAGGGCCTCCATCTCCTCGCCGAGGCGGCGGATGAAGTCGCGGGCGGGAAGCTCGCGTCCCTGGGAGCGCAGGGCCGCGCGCAGGAAGTTGACGGTGGTCACCCCGGGGATGGCGGTGGGCTGCTGGAAGGAGAGGAAGAGCCCGAGCCGCGCCCGCCGGTCCGGGGTGAGGGCGAGGAGGTCCTCGCCGGCGAAGCTCACGCTCCCGCCGGTCACCTCGTACTTGGGGTGTCCCATCAGGGTGTAGGCGAGCGTCGACTTGCCGGAGCCGTTGGGACCCATCAGGGCGTGGACCTCGCCCTCCGGCACGCGGAGATCGACGCCCTCCAGGATGCGCTTGCCCTCGATCTGGACCCGAAGGCCCTCCACCCGCAGCTCCGCGGGGGCGGAGACCGCGGACCCGCCGCCGGGCGGCTCCGGGCCCGACTGCGTGAGCGGTGCGCTAGACATGGGCGACCTCCGGGCGGTGCCCCGGGGGCGCCGCGGCGACGGGGAGCATCTTCACGGGAACGAACGCCTCGGCCAGCGCGTGGTCGGCGACCAGGTCGGCGAGGGTGGTCTGGCTGAGCACGGCGTCGATCGAGCGCTTGAGCCGCTGCCAGAGCGGCTGCGAGGCGCAGTCGCCCTCCCGGATGCAGCTCCCCGGGACGTAGTCGTGGGCGAGACACTCGACCGGCGACACCTCCCCCTCGATCACCCGGACCACCTCCAGCACCGAGACGGAGCGGGGGTCGCGGGTGAGCCGGTAGCCGCCGTGGACGCCGCGGGTGGAGTCGATGAGGCCGCCGCGGCGGAGCTGGGCGGCGAGCTGCTCCAGGTAGGCGAGGGGCAGGTGCTCCGTGCGCGAGATCTCGGCGAGGCTCAGCGGGCCGCGGCCGTGGGCCTTGGCCAGCTCGGTCATCATGCGCAGGCCGTAGTGGGCCTTGGAGCTGACCCTCATGCTGAAGGAGGCGGTGGCGGGCGAAATCCCGAGTGTCACAGTCGGAATTGTACGCCGCCCGGTCCGGCCGGCGCTGGGCCGGGGGCGGAGCCGTGGGGGTGGTGCTCGGCTCGGCCCGGCTGTCCGATCGCCCCGACCGGCGAGCGGCCGCCTGCGCTCGGCTCCTCGGGGGTGGCGCGCCACCTCGCGCGCCGCAGGGGGCGAGGGCCCCCTGCCCGCGCAGAGCCTCGCCGCGCACCACTCCCGCGCCTCCCCGTCCTCCAGCAGGTTCCGCCGACCCGGCCGCGGGGTCAGTCGCGGAAGCCGCGGATCCGGGCGACGGCGCCGGCGACCCGCTCCGCGGCGGTCTCCACCTCCACCTCGGTGGTTCCCCGCCCCAGGCTCAGGCGCAGCGCCGACCCGGCGTCCTCCCCGTACCCCATGGCGGTGAGGACGTGGGAGGGCACGGGCGCCCCGCTGGCGCAGGCGCTCCCCGCCGAGGCGCAGACCCCCATCTCGTCGAGGACGGCGAGGAGGAGGTCGCTGCGCACCCCCGGGAGGACCAGGCTGACGTGGCCCGGGAGGCGCCGCTCCGGGTCGCCTGTGAGCGCCGCGCCCGGCACCTGCTCCAGGATCAGGTTGGTCAACCAACCAGCGAGCCGCTCCAGGCGCGGGGAGTCCTCCTCGCGGCGCTGCGCGGCGAGGAGGGCGGCCACCCCGAAACCGGTGATGCCGGCGACGTTCTCGGTGCCGCTGCGCCGGCCGCGCTCCTGCCCTCCCCCGGTGAGCTGAGGAGCGGGGAAGGTGCCGTGGCGGGCGATCAGGGCGCCGACCCCCTGGGGGCCGTGGACCTTGTGCGCGCTCACGCTCAGGAGGTCCACGCCGAGGGCGTCGAGGCCGACGGGCAGCCTCCCCAGCGCCTGGACCGCATCGCTGTGGACCAGCACCCTCGGGTTGCGCTCCCGGGCCGCCGCGGCGATGGCGGTCACCTCCTGGACGGTGCCCACCTCGTTGTTGGCCAGCATCACCGACACCAGCACGGTGTCGGGGCGGACCGCCGCGGCCACGGCCTCGGGGTCCACGCGGCCCCCGCGATCGCACCCCACCACCGTGAGCGCGGCGCGTCCGCTCTCGGTGAGGGCCTCGGCGGTGGCCAGCACGGCCTCGTGCTCGACGGCGCTCACCACCAGGTGGCGTCCGCGCTCCGGACCCCAGCGCTCCAGCACCCCGCGCAGGGCCAGGTTGTCGGCCTCCGTGCCCCCGGAGGTGAAGACCACCTCGCGGGCGGCGCAGGCGCAGGCGGCGGCGGCGCGGTCGCGGGCCTCGTCGACCGCGGCCCGGGCCCTGCGGCCCGGCTCGTGCACCGAGGAGGGGTTGCCGAACACCCCGCCCAGCCAGGGGAGCATGGCGGCGCGCACGGCGGGGTCCATGGGGGTGGTGGCCGCGTGGTCCAGGTAGATCGGGGCGCCCCCGGGGCGCCGGGGGTCCGCGGGCCCGCGCTCACCGTCCACGCCGGTGAGTGTGACATCGGGCCCGTCGCAGCGCGGTCCCGGCGGCCCGGCGAACGGGTGTGCCGTCTTCACAAGCGCCGCCGAACTTGGCATCATGCGGCGGCCGGGGGTGGCCCGCGCGGAGCCCCCGCGGGCGCCGGTTCGGGGAGGAGGAGCGATGACCTTCATCGAGGTGGTGCCGGCGCGAGACGCCGGGTGGAGCAAGGACGCCGCCGTGCGCGCGGCGGAGACCGCGAGGGTCTCGGAGCTGGTCAGCCGCCTGCTCGGCGACCTGGCCCGGCTGGACTCCCCCCATCAGCCGCATCTCGACTACCTCGAACCGGACGCCCTGGACACGGTCCGCCGCGACCCCGACACATACCAGCTCATCGGCCGGGCCGCATCCTCCCTGGAGGAGGCGGGGAAGAGCTGCGTCACCACCGCGTACTGGGCGGAGCCGGACCAGGGCGAGATCGACGTGGAGCTGGAGCTGGCCGACGAGCGGGTGGTCTGGGGGCCGGCCCTGGCACCGCTGCGCGGCCGGGCCGTCCGCCATCACCTCCGCGCCCGGGTGGATCACCGCCAGGGGCGGATCGAGCAGCTCGAGCTGGGCTGACCCCGGGTTCGGGGCGGGTGGAGGAAGGCGGCGGGTCACCAGGGCGTCACCTCGACGGGTCGCGCGACCCCGCCCCCGCCCCGCCTCTGCGAGGCCCACCCGACGGCCTCCTGGACGACGTCCGGCTGGAGAAGATAGCGCCCGGGCACCTCGGGCGTCTCCACCAGGAGAGACGCGGTGACGCGGGCGCCGGGCGCGATATCGGCGGGGAGCGGCGTCCTCATCCCGTCCCACACCACCGCGCCCCCGTCGCGGTCCAGCCAGTGGTACGAGAGGTGGATGGGGTAGCGGCCCCCCCAGCTGTTCCACCGGCTCCTGCCCACGTTGCGCACCTCCAGACGCACGCTGCGCGTGGCCTCCGTGGGCAGACGCGGAGGCGGCGGCTCCACCCAGGACCAGGTCGCGGCGACGCTCTCGAGCGGCTCATCCTGGGGCCTGTGCCCGGCGGCTCGTCGCACCTCCGCGAGCACGTGCTCGAGGTGGCCGATATCCGCCTCGGTGGAGATGCGGCGCGCGGCCAGCCGGCGGGCAGCCTCCGCTGAGAGAGTCCATCCGCGGTCCCCGCCGAAGGGAGCCATGGAGAGGGCGTGGAGGAATGCCGCGCGCTCCGACCACGCCTTGTTGCCCGACCCGACCGTGTAGCAGGAGGTGACCTCGGGCAGGTGCTGGAAGTCCACCCGCTGCGCCAGCCGCTGGTAGAGGTCCCAGTCGTCAAAGACCCTGCGCATGCGCGGATCGAAGCCTCCGACAGCCTCCCACGCCGTGCGGTGGATCGCCACCGAGCAGGCGATCGGCGCATCCTGCATCGTGGCGAGGTCCGCGCTGTCGCCGTCCCAGCGGTGGGTCCCGGTGACCACGCGCCCGCCCCCGGGGGCCCTGACCGCGGTGTCGGTGTCCGTGTAGATGACCCGCGGAGATCCGTCGATCTCGAGGGCGGAGAGGATTGTCGCGAGATGGTGCGGGTACCAGGCGTCGTCCTCGTCCAGCAGGCACAGCCACGGTGCGGTCATCGCGGCCATCGCCCGGTTGGCGGCGGCGCCCTTGCCGATCGGCACCTCGCCGCGGATGAGGAGCAGGCTGAGGTGCGGCGCGAACCGCTCCACCAGGGGGCGCAGGTTCCCCGGCCGTCCGTCCTCCATGACCACGACCTGGACCAGCCGCGCTCCCGTGGACTGCGCCGCCACGCTCTCCAGAGCGCGGGCGACGTCATCCGCCCTTCCCACCGACCGGACGCAGACGCCGAAGGTCGGCTCCGTCCGTGTCGACGCCATCGTGGGCGGTCCCCCGGTGCTCAGGGCTCGCGCGGCTCCTCGACCGCCGGTGCCCGCGCGGGGGGCATCGTCGCCACGATCGCGTAGTCCTGAGGTCCGAAGAGGACGTCGTTCAACTGCGCGATCCGCGCGTTCAGCTGCTCGACCCAGTCCGGCAGCCCGTCGCCCGCGATCGGTCGGAGGCGCTCGTCGGTCGCCGGCGAGAAGAACAGCACGTCGATCCCGCGAAACCCGGCGCTCTCCGCGAGGAACGCCATCAACTTGGGATGGACGGGGTGGAGGTGCGTCGGGTCGAGGCTGAAGTTCTTGGCCAGCACGATCAGCGAACCGGGGTTCGGTGTCTCCGCGATGAAGATGCCGCCGGGCCGCAGCCGCGTGGCCACCAGCTCCAGGAGCGCGGTGATGTAACGGAAGGGCAGGTGCTCGATGACCTGGATGGCGACGATCGCGCCCAGCGAGCGCTCGGGGAGGTCGCGGAGGGCATCGAGAGCGTCCTCCAGCCGGACGTCCAGCCCGCGGGCGACCGCCTCGGAGACCATCCCGGCATCGACGTCGATCCCCCTCGCCTCGATCCCGGCCTCGCGCAGCTCCTCGACCATCTCGCCCTTGCCGCAGCCGATGTCGAGGACGGGCTCGTGGCCCTTGAGGAGGTGCACGTACCTGTCGCGGTACATGCGGCGCAGCGCCTCGGGGTCGCCCCGAAAACGCCGCTCGAGCCCCCCGTAGTCGACGATCCCCGGCGGCACGATCCCGGCGGCCTCGCCGCCCGGCATCGGCCCCGCGACGGCACCGGGAGCCTGGCGGGTGCGCCGCTCGACGTTGTTGAGCCTCTCGCGGAGCTCGGCGATTCGATCGGGCACCTCTGCGCGCGCGGCACCCGGCGCGACCGCCTCACCGAGGCGATCCAGCGTCCGCTGCATCGCCTCCAGGTGGAGGCTGCTGACAGCCAGGCGGGCATCGAGGTCACGGCGCCATGCCGCGAAATCCACCCTGCTGACGTGTGAGAGCAGCGCGCCGCGCACCTCCGGCTCGATCAGCCGCCAGATGACGCGGACGGCCGGCTGCAGACCGCGCCGCGTGAGGTGCCGCGCACGCTGCAGGAGGAGCCGCCCCATCCCGCGGGAGGCCAGGGGCGGCGGCGACCCCGCTGAGGCCCGCGCCACCCCGTCGATCTCATCGCGCAGGCTGTCCAGCAGGTCCGGTGGGATCACGGGGAGTGTCATCTCATCCTCGGGGTGGGGCGCCGGTATCGGCCAGATGGTGCCACGTTCGCGCCCGGCTCATGCGGACGGCGCCGCGCGGGTGACGCCGCCCATGCTCCGCCCTCCACCCCGTGCGGTCACCGCTGCTGCGTGCGGCCGACCCCCGTCCAGATCACCACCCCACCGGTCCGCCGTCCGGGGCGCCCGAGGAGCCGGGTCATGAAGGCGACCTCCTGGCCCTCCCCGGGCTCGGGTCCGATGATCACCGTGCTCGCCCTCGTCGCGGCGAGGTCGGCGAGGTATGTGGTGCGCTCGGTGGGCGTGATCCGCACCGGTGCCGTCCGGCCCAGCTCCCCCAGGGAGTACAGCTCCGTGCCGAGGGCGTCGAACTCCGTGATCCACGGTTGTGGGAGCGGCGCAGGCGTGAACACCCAGCCCAGCTGGGTGCGGAAGCGCATCCCCGCGACGGCCTGCCAGACGAGGGCCTCGAGGTTGCGCTTGTCCGGGGGCATGTACACGATGCTCCCCGGAGCGATCGCCGCGGCCGCCCCGTTGCTGAAGAAGGCGGGTATGCGCCAGTGGTTGCTGGGGTAGGGGGTGCTGGGCCACAGGGAGACCGCGACGAGGGCCGCGGCCAGCCCCGCGGTGAGCACGGAGGCCGGTCGGCGCCACCGGAGAGCGCGATCGAGGACGACGCCGACGAGCAGGGCCAGCCCGAGGTACGCGATGTCCATGACGCGGATGGGGAGGATCTGGTCGGTGAGGGGCAGGTGGTCGAAGACGAGCCACGGCAGCGGTATCCCGGTCCTCGCCCCGCGCAGCCCCAGGTAACCGCCGAGCGAGAAGACCATGCCCGCCGCCACGGTCAGGATGGCCGCCCACACCACCGCCCGGCGGCGAAGCCACACCAGCGTGACCACGGCCACGGCAAGGAGGGGAATGCCCACGTAGGCGGACGAGTCGGGGGACGCGGCGCGCCCCGGCACGGCGAGCCACTGACGCGACGTGGGCATCACGAAGTTGCGCAGCG
>JAJZNI010000133.1 GCA_021847925.1 bacterium | reverse complement strand
GCCCCCGACGTCGGTGGGTCCGAGGATGGGGGCGTTGTCGGGGCTCCCCGGTCGCAGTCCCACCCTGCACTCCGCAAGGCAGGCTTCGCCGACCCCCGGGATGACCTCGTGCGCATCCCGCAGCAGCTCGTGCACGGCTCCCGCCCTGACCTCGGTGTCGAAGCCCCGCTCCTCCGAGGTCGCCCCCAGGACCAGCTCTCCGTCGAGGCGCGGGACCAGGTAGCCGGGGACACCCCGGGCCAGCCAGCGCACGGTGCGACCGATGAGGGGGGGCTGGGCGGGCGCCCGGAGTCGCAGGATGTGGCCCTTCACGGGGCGCACGGGGGGGCGCGCGGAGGCGGGCATCCCCGGCAGGTCGGCCGACCAGCACCCCGCGGCCACGACGACCGCCCCCGCCCTGAGGGTCGTCCCACCGCCCAGGCGGACACCGCTCACGTGCCCCGCGGCCACGATCACCTCGGTGACCCGCTCCGGCACCAGCTCCGCCCGCCGGCGGACCGCCGCCAGCAGCGCCAGGACCAGGCGGCGGTTGTCCACCTGGTGGTCGGAGGCCACGTGGAGGCCGCCGCGGATCCCGGGAGCGAGCAGCGGCTCCAGCTCCCGGCACTGGCGGCCGCTCAGCCTCACCGCCTCCAACCCCAGGGAGCGCTGGAACCCGGCCAGGTCATCGAGCGCACGCACGTCGTCGCCATCCAGGCCGACGGCCAGGGTCCCGCACCGGCGGTAGCCGCACTCCATGCCGGTCTCGGCCTCGAGCTCCTCGACGAAGCCGGGATAGCGGGCCGCCGCCGCGACGTTGAGCCGGATGAGAGCCTCCTCCCCGAAGTGAGCCTCGGTGACCGGGGCCAGCATCCCGGCGGCCGCCCACGAGGCCCCGCGGCCCGGCTCCGGATCGGCCACGGTGACCCGGAGGCCGAGCAGGGAAGTCCGCCAGGCGATGCCCAGGCCGATCAGGCCACCGCCGATGACGACCACGTCGGGGCTCTCCGTCACGCCCCCATTATCCGTGCTCGCCCACCGCGTCCCGTGCCGCGGGCGCCGCGGTGCCGCCCCCCGCCCGGACCGGGCCACACGGCGGTGCCCACCCTGCGTCGGGCCCGTTCGTATACTCGGAGGCGCGATGAGCGAAGCGCCGCCTCCCGAGCCGGACCTGGACAGCGTCGCCGCCTCGCTGCACCTAGACGCCGCGGACGCCGGGGTATTCTTCCAGGTGTTCTGCTCCAAGCTGCTCAGCTCCGTCCCCGGCCTCTGCGAGGTGCAGCGCGAGGGTGGCCTGTTCAAGAAGGAGCACCCGGTGCGCAAGATCACGGTGCGGGCCGGGGAGGACGTCTTCGAGGCCGAGCTGCGCCGCGGGACGCTCGCCTGCCGGCACTCCCACGCTGTGCGGGGGATCGTCCTCCGCTCCGAGGACCTGGGGTTCGACGCCTGGCGGCGCGCCCTGGTCCAGGTGCTCGGCACCCAGGCTCAGATCAGCGCCGAGGCCGTGCAGGCCCTGCGCTCCGAGGTCACCTAGCCACGCTGGCCAGCAAGGAGGAATGGCTGACATGACCCAGGTCCCGTCCCAGCCGGCGGAGGCGCCGCCGTCCCTCGAGGGGCTGCCCAAGGATGCCCTGCGCCGGCTCGGCGAGCTGAGCGGCAAGGACGCGCTCTTCACCAGCGACCTCTCGGTCAACGAGTTCCTGCTCGTCAAGGAGGCCGGGTTCCACCCCCGCGGCCTGGTGGTCGGCAGCAGCATCTACCACATCGGCTTCACCACCCGCGGCTGGTCCAGCAGCCGGGAGGTTCAGAACCTCACCCAGGCGATGTACGCGGCCCGCGAGCTGGCGATGACGCGCATGGAGGAGGAGGCGGCCGTGCTCGGCGCCGACGGCGTCGTGGGGGTGCGGCTGGACGTCGGCTTCTACGAGTGGGGCCGGGGCACCGCGGAGTTCCTCGCCCTCGGCACCGCGGTGAGCGCCGAGGACGGCGGCAACTGGAAGACCCCGCAGGGCAAGCCCTTCACGTCCGACCTCTCCGGCCAGGACTTCTGGACCCTGCTCCAATCCGGGCACGCTCCGATCGGGCTGGTGCTCGGGACCTGCGTCTACCACGTGGCCCACCAGGGGATGTTCCAGGCCATGGGGAACGTCGGGCAGAACAAGGAGATGCCCAACTTCACGCAGGCGCTCTACGAGGCCCGGGAGCTGGCCATGGAGCGGATGCAGGACGAGGCCCGCAAGATCCAGGCCGAGGGCATCGTCGGGGTCCAGATCCAGGAGAAGTCCCACGTCTGGGGCAGCCACACCATCGAGTTCTTCGCCATGGGGACCGCGGTGCGCAAGCTGCCCGATCGCGAGATCGCCACGCCCCGCATGGTTCTCTCCCTGGACCGATGAGCGCCGACGACGTCGCCCAGGCGGAACGCCAGCAGGCGAGCATCGCCGCCCTGGAACGAGGCGGTCTGCCACTCGCCGCGCAGGAGAGGATCGACGAGCTGCGCGAGGGCCGGTCGGCCTGGACCAGCGATCTGAGCGTCTCCGAGATGGCGGCGATCCGCCATGCGGGGTTCGAGCCGATCGGGATGGTGATGGGCTCCAGCGTGTACCGCCTCGCGGCCCAATGGGGGTACACCTCCGTCTTCGGGGTGGGCGGCTCGGCGCTCGCCGGAGGCCGGGTGCGCACCTATCCGTGCACGCACGGCTACTACGGCATGGGCGTCGGCAGCGAGCATCGCCCCGGCTACAACTGGGAGCACCGCTACTATGAGGCGGGGGTCACCGAGGCCCGCAACGCCGCCCTGCGCCGGATCATCGAGGAGGCGCGGGCGCTGGGAGCCCACGGGGTCGTGGGCGTGCGCATCCTGCGCCGCCACCTCGAGGGGGTGGGCAACTCCCTGGAGTTCACCTGCATCGGCACCGCGGTGCGCCGTCCCGGCGGGCCCCAGCTCCGGTCCCCCTTCATGTCGCACCTCGACGGCGTCGCCTTCAGCAAGCTCCTCCACGGCGGGTACGTTCCCGTGGCGCTGGTGATGGGGATCGGTGCCATGGAGGTCGACCCCGGCTGCGACACCGAGTGGCTGCTCCGCTCCTGGAGCAACAGCCGCATCGGCCAGATCAGCGACGGCATCGAAGAGGCGAGGGAGCTGGGCATCAACCACCTGGAGGCGGAGGTCTCCGCCACCGACTCGGACGGGGCGGTCGGCGTCAGCACCGACTTCGCCACCTACGAGCTGGGCGGCGAGTCCATGCTCGTCGAGCTGTTCCTGCTCGGCACCGCGGTTCGCCGCTACGCCAAGGAGCCGCTGGACGAACCACCGCTCCCCATCATGAGGCTGCGCTGATGGCCATCGTTCCGCATCCCCGCGCCGACGCCGCCCTGGCGTGCCTCGCCGGCCACGGCGGTGAGCGCCACGAGGGGCGCCGCTTCAGCAGCGATCTCTCGGTGGACGAGGCCATCCTCCTCAAGGAGATCGGCTACGAGCCCCGCGGCCTGGTGGTCGGGAGCGCCGTCTATCACATCGGGCTCCAGTACTACAACTGGAACGACAACCAGGAGCTGGCGGAGCTCACCCGCGCCATGTACCAGGCTCGCCAGGAGGCGATCCACCTGATGGAGAGCCATGCGCAGCAGGTCGGAGGGCAGGGCGTCGTCGGCCTCAGGCTCGATGTCCGGGTGCACGGATCCCACGGCCTGGCCGAGTTCGTGGCGATGGGGACCGCGGTCGCCAACCCCGCCGCGCATTCCGGGGGCGTCTGGGTCAGCGACCTCTCCGGGCAGGACCTCTACCTGCTGATCCGCGCCGGCTACATGCCCATCGGGCTGGCCTTCGGTGCCTGCGTGTACCACGTCGCCCATCAGCGGTTGGGGCAGTGGCTCGGGCAGCAGAGCCAGAACGTCGAGCTCTCCAACTACACCGCGGCGCTCTATGAGGCGCGCGAGCTCGCCATGTCGCGGATGCAGGAGGAGGCGATGCAGACCCGGGCTCAGGGCATCGTCGCCATGCGCATCGAGCAGAAGTCGCACGTCTGGGGAGCCCACGTCATCGAGTTCCTGGCGGTGGGCACCTCGGTCCGCCTGGTCGCCGAGCGGCACCAGCGGGTCTCACCCGAGATGGTCGTGACGCTGAACGACGAGGCCCCCATTCTCACAGGCGGGGAGGCTCCCCCCGCCGCGGCGGGGGGAGAGTAGAGGGGTTCCGGCCTCCCCGGCGCGCGGTGGCGGCAGGACACCACCCCCACCGCGACCGCTGCAGCGTCCCGGTCGGGGCTCCCGGACAGCCCGTCGCGAGCCTCCTAGCCGCGCCGGCTCGCGGCGGCCTCCCAGCGTCGCTCGATGTCACCGACGTGCCAGACCAGGAGGGCTCCCGCCCAGGTCACCACGAAGAGGCCGACGATGATGAACCCCGCCTCGTTGATGTTGAAGTTCGCCATGTAGCCCCAGAAGGGCCCGGAGAGGTTCAGCTCGGAGGCGAGCAGGCCCAGCAGCTCGATGGAGCCGACCAGGAGGGCAACCGCGACCGAGAGGCCGGTGATGGCGATGTTGTAGTAGACCTTGCGGACCGGCTTGGCGAAGGCCCACCCGTAGGCGAAGTTCATGAAAGAGCCGTCCAGGGTGTCGAAGATCGTCATCCCCGCCGCGAAGAGGATGGGGAGGCAGAGGATCGCGTACCAGGGCAGGCCCACGGTCGCGGCTCCCGCGGTGGCGGCGAGCAGGGCCACCTCGGTCGCGGTGTCGAACCCCAGGCCGAAGAGGACCCCCACCGGGTACATCTGCCAGGGGCTGTGGATCGCCTTCATCAGTCCGCCGAAGAAGCGGAACATCAGGCCCCGCGAGTTGAGCTGCTGCTCCAGCTCGCCATCGCTGTAGCGGCCCCGGCGCATCTCCAGGAAGACCCTGACGATGCCCACCAGGATCACCAGGTTGAGGATGGCTATCAGGTACAGGAAGGTGCCCGACACCAGCGTGCCGAAGAGGCCGCCGAAGCTGTTCAGGATCGCGTGCGAGCTGCTCACCTGGCCGATGATCGCCTTGGCGGCGATGGTCATGCCGATCCCGAGCCCGAAGACGATGGTGGAGTGGCCGAGCGAGAAGAAGAAGCCGACCGAGAGCGGGCGCCTGCCCTCCGCCATCAGCTTGCGGGTGGTGTTGTCGATGGCCGAGATGTGGTCGGCGTCGAAGGCGTGGCGCATCCCCAGCGTGTAGGCGGTCACGGCCACGCCGATGCCCAGGAGCCTGTAGTGCTGGGGCAGGATGGCGAGGACGAGGATGCCCCAGCCGGTCAGGTTCAGCAGCAGGATGACGGCTCCCATCCCGCCGAGCTGGCGCCACTCCGCCGGCTTCAGCTCGCGGCGCGCCGCCGCCCATCCCGCCGCGATCGTGGCCATCCGCGTGAGCCTCCCGTCCTGCGCTCGCCCTGGTGGGAGGCTAACACAGATGAGAATATGTCGCAACAAACGGATGGTCGCATCTGCCCCCGGACGGCGCCGCCCGCCGCCACCCGGCCGGGCCTCACCCGGGCCGGGGCACGACGAAGGTCGCCACCGGACCGCCCCGGATCAGGCCGTGGCCCCGTTGGTGGGCTGCGTCCCCTGCTGCTGGAGCATCCCGGTCACCTCCTCCAGGGGCATGTCGTCGCTGGGCAGGATGATGTCGCTCTTGGTGACGTCCGAGCTGCCGAGCGGCACGCCCTTCTCCTTGACGAAGGCGATGACCTCGCGCAGGACGGCGTGGTAGTCGGCGTCGTCATTGGCCCGGACCGCGGCGACGAGGCGCTGGTCGTACCCGTCCATCTGGGTGCGCAGAGCGGCGTCGAGGCGGTACTGGTCCTCACCGTGGATGCGCACCACCATCCCCCGGCCGGTGATCGCCGCGGCGGCGGTGGCCGGGGCCGGAAGGGCCGACTCCTGCTTGAGCGCGGCCAGCTTCGCCTGGACGCTCCCCTCCACCACGCTCGCGGTGATCTGGTCGTCCAGGGTGGTGGCTCCTCCGGAGAGCAGCGGGGTGTCCAGCGCGCCGCTCTCGAGGAGGGCGTCGACGGCGTCGGCGTGCGCCTGGGTGTGGGCGATCTTGTCCTGGGCCCGCTGCATCATCATGGCCGCGTCCGAGGTGTGCTCGCCGATCCCGGCCAGGGTGTCGCCGGCGGTGCCGATGGCCTTGCCGGCCTCGTAGGAGGCCTTGAGCGACTCCCGCTGGGTGGCGAACGCCTGGACCCTGGCCTGGTACTTCTGGAGCGCCTCCTGGAGCTTCGCGACCTGGGCGGTGATGGCCTCGATCTGGGGGTTGAGGGCCTGCCGCTGCTGGCCCAGGACCTCCGCCTGGGTCAGCGCCTGGGTCGCCAGGTCCTCCTTGCCCACGCTCACCGCCTGGCGGGCGGCGTCGTTGTACCGGGCGATCCTGCCGTCCATGTCCTTGGCCTGGTTCTCCAGCCGCTTCTGGCCGGTCGTGGCCTCGACCAGCGCGGCCCGCAGCTTCTGCTGCTGCTCCAGGAGCTGCTGGTAGGAGAGGTCGATGGCCTGGGAGGGATCCTCCATGCGGTCCATCGCCGCGTTGGTCTTCTGCTGGACGATGTTGGTGAGGCGCCGGAACACGCTCATCGGCTTCTCCTTGGGGTGGCTGCATGGGGCCGGTCGGGGCCGGGCCGGCCACAGCGATTCTAGAGGTTGCCCGGACGCGGCTAGCGGAGCGCGAGGGGAGCGCGTCCCGCCGCGGCCGCCTGGGAGCGGGAGAGGACACCCGTGGCGACCAGGCGGTTCAGGACGTACCCCTGGCGCTCGCGGGCGATGGCGAGGTGACGCAGCGGGTCGAGCAGCGACGGGGCCTGCGGCAGGCCGGCGAGCAGGGCCGCCTGACCCCAGCTCAGCCTCCCCGGCGGGAGCCCGAAGTACCCCTCGCTGGCGGCCAGCACCCCGTAGAAGCCATGGCCGTAGTAGATCGCGCTCATGTACATGCTGAGGATGGCGTCCTTGCCGTAGTGACCCTCCAGCTTGAGGGCCAGGGCGACCTCGGCGACGCGGTTGACCAGGCCGGTCCGCCCGTTCTCGTAGATGGCCTTGGCGAGCTGCTCGGTGATGGTGCTGCCCCCGAGGTCGTGGCCGGTCAGCCTCCCCCACAGGCCCCGGATCATCCCGGGCACGTCGATGCCGTGGTTCCCGTAGAAGCCGGCGTCCTCGGCGGCGACGATGGCGCGCGCGACGCGCCAGGAGGGGTCGACACGGACGGGCTCGGAATGGTGGGCCCGGTCGATCGCCGTGACCAGGGCGGGAGCGGACGTGACCGGCGGGGTCGCGATCTCGGCCGAGGCCAGGATCGCCCCGGCGATCACGAGCAGCGCCAGCCCACCGCGGAGCAGCCGCCTCGGCCAGCGCCGCCGCCCTCGCGGCGGGCCCTGCTCGGGGTGCGGGGTCGAGGGCTGATCGGGGGCCGGCCCGGGGTCCTCCGCCCGGGGGAGCGCCAGGGTTCCGGCGAGATCGGGGTCGGTCACCCCCATAGGGTGAACCCGCGGGGCTGACCGAGCCCTGACGCCGTTCGCCGAGATAGAGTGCCGTGCCATGAGGTTCACAGCGCGGGGGGCTCCGCCGCCCGCCGCCCTCGCCGGGCGGCGGAGCCGCCGCCCGGCCCCCACCGCCATCATCTGAGGAGCCGCCGTGGAGCTTCACGTGGTCGCGATCCGCACGCCGGCTGACGTCAACCTCATCCTCGGCCAGAGCCATTTCATCAAGACGGTCGAGGACCTCCACGAGGCGCTGGTGGGATCGGTTCCGAACATCCGTTTCGGCATCGCCTTCTGCGAGTCGTCGGGACCCGCGCTGGTCCGCTGGAGCGGCACCGACCCCGGGCTGGTCGACCTGGCCCGAACCACCATGCTGGAGGTCGGCGCCGGCCACGCGTTCCTGGTGCTGCTGCGCGATGCGTTTCCCATCAACGTCCTGCCCGCCGTGCGCGCCGTCGCGGAGGTGTGCGGGATCTACTGCGCCACCGCCAACCCGGTGGAGGTGATCGTCGCGCAGACCGAGCAGGGGCGCGGCATCCTGGGCGTGGTCGACGGTGCGCGCTCCGCCGGCATCGAGACCGAGGCGGACGTCGCCGAGCGCATGGCGCTGCTGCGCCGGTTCGGCTACAAGGCCGGCTGAGCCAGCCTCTCGGCGAGGTAGCGGATCGCCAGGGGGTAGCGGTACTCGATGCGCAGGTGGCCGCCGTCGAAGAGCTCGAAGCGCAGGTCCGGCACCCCGATCTCCTCCATGACGCGGCGCACGGCGTCGGTGCCCAGGTCCAGGTACCACTCGTCCGACCGCCCCGCGTCGAGATAGACGGCGCGCAGCGAGCGCAGCGCCTCCGCGTGGCGCGGTGCCATCCGCACCGGGTCCCACTCCAGCCAGCGCTCCCACACCTCGGGGACGAGCCGGCCGGTGGTCGGCTCGAACGGCAGGTGGATCGTTCCGTCGGGATCCGACGAGTAGGCGGCCGCCATGGCCCAGGCGTTCACCAGCTCGGAATCGCCCTCGCGGGTGCCGGCCGGGCGGGAGCGGAAGTCCTCCCAGAAGCGCTGGTACGAGCCCTCGTAGCGGTCCCGCAGCACCCGGGCGCAGGTCCGGAAGTCGGGGAGGTAGCAGTTCTCGAAGAGGGCGTCGCCGGCGTGGTCGGCCAGCCCCCCGAAGAGGTCCGGCCGGAGCATGCACGTGACCAGGGCTCCGTAGCCGCCGCTCGACTTGCCGCCGATGCCGCGGTGTGCCGCCCCGACCAGGGTGCGATGGCGCGCGTCCACCCAGGGCACCACCTCCTCGCAGAGGTGGGTGTGGTAGCGGCCGATCGCCGGCGAGTCCAGGAACTGGCTGCCCCCGAGCGACGTCCAGCAGTCCACGAAGACCACGATGGCGGGCGGGGGCGGGTCGTCGCCGCTCATCAGCGCGTCCAGGAGCTCCGGGAAGGTGGGCCGGAACGCGCTCCGGCCGTTCCACATGTCCAGCTGACCGGTGAATCCCTGGATCATGTAGATCGTCGGGTAGCGGCGCTCCGGCTCGTCGTCGTAGCCGGGCGGCAGGTAGACGCGGATGGGGCGCACCCAGGGATCGCCCAGCGGGTTGTCGCGCAGCGCGCTGCTCTCGATGAGGGCGTCCTCGAAGCGGCCGCGTCCGGCGCGGCGCCAGGGTGGGCCTGGGGAGAGGGATCCATCCATCCGTGGGGGCCTCCTGAGAGCGGTGAGGGGATCATCCTAGGCTCCCGCGCCGGGGGAGCCTTCCCCCGGGCGGCCCCTGCCGAGCGGGGCGGCGCACCCCCAACGGCCGTCGCCGGGTCGGGACGGATGGCTCTGGCGCGACGGACGGCGAGGGGACTAACGTTCAGCGGCGAACGTCATGCTGCCAACGATCGTCTCCGCCCGGCCAGGGGGGCGGCGCCCGGCCCGTGGCCGGCCCGCGCCCGAGGACGTGGTGCGTCTGCTGGAGGCGGTGCGCAAGAGGTTCCACCTCGTGTACGAGCGCCACCGCCTGCGCGACGCGGGGCTCGATGACCTCTCCTCCATGCGGCTCCTCGACGCGGTCGCCGCCCAGCCCGGGGTCACCGTCAGCGGCCTCGCCCGCCTCACCGGGGTGCCCAAGAGCCAGGTCTCGGTGCTGATGGCGCGCGCCGAGCGCGAGGGGTGGGTGCGCCGCGAGGCCGACCCCGGCGACCGGCGCCTGGTCTGCCTGTGCGTGACGGTCGCGGGAGGGGCCCGGCTCACCCGCTGGCGCGCCGCCCGCCACCGCGCCCTCATCGGGGCGCTGCGTGACCTCTCCCCCGAGCAGCTTGCCGCGGTCGTCACGGCGCTCGAGATCCTGGTCGACGTCCTCGACCCGGGCGGGCGGCAGGGGGCACCGCCGCCGCGGCGACCCCTGCCGGCGCCGCCCCCGCCGTGCCCGGACGCGCCCGCATGCTGACCCGGCTTCTCCGCCGCTTCCTGCGTCCCTACGCCCCTCAGGTAGGGCTGATCGTGGTCCTCCTGAGCATGCAGGCGGTGGCCAGCCTGTTCCTGCCCAACCTCACCGCCGACATCATCAACAACGGGGTGGTCAAGGGTGACGTCGGCTACATCTGGCGGACGGGAGCCCTGATGCTCGGGCTCTCGGTGGGGCTCGCGGTCGTCGCCATCCTGGCGGTCTACTGGGCGTCGCGCACCTCCATGGGGGTGGGGCGCGACATCCGCGGCGCGGTGTTCGAGAGCGCCCAGAGCTTCTCGGCTCGGGAGATGAACCGCATCGGCACGGCCTCGCTCGTCACCCGCAACACCAACGACGTTCAGCAGGTCCAGCTCTTCCTCCAGATGGCCCTCATGGTCCTGCTGCTGGCCCCGATCATGGGCGTGGGTGGTGTGATCATGGCCCTCCAGCAGAACGTGGATCTCTCCATCATCCTGGTGGTGGTGGTGCCGCTGATGGCGCTCTTCGTCGCCGTCATGCTCCGCGCCGCGGTGCCCCGGTTCCGCTCCGTCCAGATCAAGCTCGACACCATCAACCGGGTGCTCCGCGAGCAGATCACGGGCGTCCGCGTGGTGCGAGCCTTCGTCCGCACCGACTCCGAGCGAGAGCGGTTCGACGACGCCAATCGCGACCTCACCGCGACGACGCTGAGCGTCAACCGCATCTTCGTGATCGCCATGCCGGGAATCATGGTGCTGATGAACCTCTCAGCGGTGGCCGTGCTCTGGTTCGGCGGGCACCTCGTGGGCAGCGGCTCGATGCCGGTCGGCAACCTGATCGCGTTCCTCAACTACATCACCCTCATCCTTTTCGCGGTGCTGATGGGGGTGATGGTCTTCATCCTGGTGCCGCGCGCCATGGCCAGCGCGAGCCGCATCCAGGAGGTGCTCTCCACGCGGCCGTCGATCACCGATCCAGCGCCGGGAGCCGTGCCGGTGGCGCTCGCGGAGAGGGTCGCCGTGGAGTTCCGTGGGGTGAGCTTCGGATACCCGGGTGGCGAGCGCCCCGTGCTGGACGGGCTCTCGTTCTCCCTCGACGAGGGGCGCACCACCGCGGTCATCGGCGGCACCGGAATGGGCAAGACCACCCTGCTCAACCTCATCCCCCGCTTCTTCGATACCACGTCGGGAAGCGTCCTGGTCGGCGGTGCGGACGTGCGTGCGTGGCGGCGCGACGACCTCTGGGCGATCATCGGGCTGGTGCCACAAAGAGCCTTCCTCTTCCGGGGGACCGTGGCCGACAACCTGCGCTTCGGCGCCGCCGACGCGACCGACGCGCAGCTCTGGCACGCCCTGGGCGTGGCCCAGGCCGACGAGTTCGTGCGGGCCATGCCCGGCGGCCTCGCCGCCGAGATCGACCAGGGGGGGACCAACGTCTCGGGCGGTCAGCGGCAGCGCCTCGCCATCGCGCGCGCCATCGTCCGCCGGCCGCGCATCTACCTCTTTGACGACTGCTTCTCGGCGCTGGACGCCACCACCGACGCCCGCCTCCGCGCCGCCCTCCAGGCGGAGACGGATGCCGCCACCGTGCTCATCGTGGCCCAGCGGGTCAGCACCATCATGGGTGCGGACCGCATCCTGGTCCTCGACGACGGGCGCCTCGTCGGCTCGGGAACCCACGCCGAGCTCGTGTCGGGGTGCCCGCCCTACCGCGAGATCGTCGCATCCCAGCTCGGTGAGGAGGCCGTCGCATGATGGCGCGCGGCGGGGGGGGGAGGCGGATGGGACCGGGTGGCGGCGGGCACATGGGGATCGGCATGCCGGCCGGGGCACCGTCCAAGGATCCGTGGGGGACCGCCCGCCGCCTCATCAACCGGCTGCGCCCGGAGTGGCCGTGGCTGATCGCCTCCGTGGTGCTGACCGGCGTGGGCGTCGCCTTCATGGTCGTCGGCCCGCGCATCCTCGGCGATGCGACCAACGTCATCTTCAACGGGGTGGTCGGCGGGGCCCTGCCCGCCGGGGCCAGCAAGGCCGCCCTCATCGCCGCCCTGCGGGACCCCAGCCATG
>JAJZNI010000078.1 GCA_021847925.1 bacterium | reverse complement strand
GCGCTCCCGGCCGCCGGGGCGCGGGCCACGTGTGAGATCCGTCGCGGAGGGTACAAAGAGCCCATGCCCGAGCCCAGCGCAGAGCTTCTGCCCATCCTTCCGCTCGACGACGTCGTCGTCTTCCCCCACATGACCGTCACCATCCCGGTGCACGGCGACCAGCAGGCCGCCATCGAGGTCGCGAGCCAGGGCAACCGGCTGGTGCTCCTGGTGCCGCGCATCGAGGGCAAGTTCGCCAGCGTGGGCACCGTCGCCCGCCTCACGGAGTCCGGCAAGCTGCCCAACGGCACCGACGTCTGGATCATCACCGGCCAGCACCGCGCCCGCCTGGGGGCCGGGCAGGCGGACGTGGGCGGCGCGCTGTGGGTGCAGGTGGAGCCGGCGCCGGACAGCGAGGAGCCCGGCGAGGAGGCGCTCGAGCTGGCTCGCGAGTACCGCGCCATGCTCGAGAACCTCCTGGAGATCCGCGGGATGAGCGGTGCCGTCCAGTTCCTCCGTGAGGCGCGCACCCCCGGTCACCTCGCCGACCTCGCCGGCTACTCCCCCGACTTCTCGCTGGCCCAGAAGCGGGAGCTGCTCGAGACCATCGACGTCGTCGAGCGTCTGAGCAAGCTCATCGCGTGGACCAAGGAGACCCTGGGGGAGGTCGAGCTCAAGGACCGCATCCGCACCGAGGTCGCCGAGGGCATGCAGAAGAGCCAGCGCGAGTACATCCTCCGCCAGCAGCTCGAGGCCATCAAGAAGGAGCTGGGCGAGGGTGGAGACGACGTGGTCTCGACGTACCGCAGGCGCCTCGCCGAGGCCGGCATGCCCGAGACGGTCGCCGCCGAGGTGTCGCGCGAGATCGACCGCCTGGACCGGACCAGCGAGCAGAGCCCCGAGCACGGCTGGATCCGCACCTACCTGGACTGGATGCTCGACATCCCCTGGAACGCGCGGTCCGACGACAACTTCGACCTGGCCGCGGCCCGTGAGGTCCTGGACCACGACCACACCGGGCTCGAGGACGTCAAGGACCGCATCATCGAGTTCCTCGCCGTGCGCAAGCTGCGCCAGGAGCGCGGTCTCGACGTGGTCGGCGGTCGCGGCTCGGGCGCCATCATCACGCTGGTGGGGCCGCCCGGGGTGGGCAAGACCTCGCTCGGGGAGTCGGTGGCGCGGGCGCTGGGCCGCAAGTTCGCGCGCATGTCGCTGGGCGGCATCCGCGACGAGGCGGACATCCGCGGCTTCCGGCGCACCTACGTCGGCGCCCAGCCGGGGCGCATCGTCCGCGCGCTCAAGGAGGCGGGCACCAAGAACCCGGTGATCATGCTGGACGAGATCGACAAGGTCGGCGCCGACTGGCGCGGGGACCCCTCCGCCGCCCTCCTCGAGGTCCTCGACCCGGCGCAGAACACCACCTTCCGCGACCACTACCTGGAGGTGGACCTCGACCTCTCCGAGGTGCTCTTCATCCCCACCGCCAACGTTGCGGAGACGATCCCGGCGCCCCTTCTCGACCGGATGGAGCTGATCCGTCTGGATGGATACACGGAGCAGGAGAAGCTGGCCATCGCCCGCGACCACCTGCTGCCCCGCCAGGTGGCCCAGGCGGGGCTGGCGGAGGAGGAGCTCCAGCTCACCGACGCCGCCATCCTCAAGGTCATCACCGATCACACCCGCGAGGCCGGCGTGCGCAACCTGGAGCGCGAGCTCGGCCGGATCACCCGCAAGGTGGCGACGCGCGTCGCCACCCTGGCGGCCGCCACCCCGGTGGTGGTGGGCCCGGAGCAGGTTCGCGACTACCTCGGCAAGGCCAAGTACGACAACGAGGTCGCCGAGCGCACCGCGGTGCCGGGGGTCGCCACCGGCCTCGCCGTGACCGGTGTGGGCGGGGACGTCCTCTTCGTCGAGGCGACCACCGGCGGCACCGACGGGAGCCTCACGCTCACGGGGCAGCTCGGGGAGGTGATGAAGGAGTCGGCGCAGATCGCCCTCTCCTACGTGCGTTCCCACGCGGAACGGCTCGGCATCGATCCCGCGGCGACCGCCAGGGGCTTCCACATCCACGTCCCCGAGGGCGCCGTCCCCAAGGACGGTCCATCCGCCGGCGTCACCATGACCACGGCGATGGTCAGCCTGCTCACCGGCCGTCCGGTGCGGAGCAGCGTGGGGATGACCGGCGAGGTCACCCTGCAGGGGCTGGTCCTCCCCATCGGCGGGGTCAAGCAGAAGGTGCTGGCCGCCCACCGCATGGGCCTCACCGAGGTCATCCTCCCCCGGCGCAACGAGAAGGACCTCGACGACGTCCCGGAGTCGGTGCGCGACGCGGTCACCTTCCACCTGGCCGGCAGCGTCGACGACGTGCTCGCGGTGGCGCTCGAGCCCAAGCCCGCGGCCAGCGGTGGAGGGGCAGCGGGGCACGAGCCCATGGCGGCCTCGGCGCGCTGACCCCTCCTCCCCGCCTCCGCGGCCACGCGGCACGGTCCTCGCCTCCCGACCGTCCGGGTGCGCCGGGCCGGCCCCACCGCCGCCGCCGCGGGGCCATCGCCGGACCGACCCTATACTCGCGGATAGGCGAATGGACCAGCTCGACGACCCCGGTCAGCGGGAGATCGACAACGTCATCGGGAGCCTCAGAGCCGACGCGCGCGACATCCGCGTGTTCTTCCCGGTGCTGGCGGCGAAGCTCGCCGCCTCGCTGCCCGAGGCCGTGGACCTGGAGCGTGGAGGCAACCCCTTCCGGCGGCGGCGCCCGGTGCGCCGGATCACGGTCCGGCTGGACGACGACCTCCTCGACGCGGAGCTGACCCCCGCGGGCCTGGTCTGCCGGGACACCCGCTTCAGCAGCGGCATCTCCCAGGAGGTGGACCTCGAGAGCTGGATGCGGGTGCTGCTCTCGGCCCTGCGCCGCAGGGCGAGGACGGCGGCCGAGGCAAGCGAGGCGCTTCGCTTCCTGGTCACGTGAGCCCGCGCCGGCCGGTGCGCGATCGCGCTCCGAACCCGGGCCGGCGCCCCCAAGATGTTGTGGTGGAAGCCGGCGCACCCACCAGATGGCGGCCGAGCCCCCGAGGTGCTCTGATACCATCCGCCAATGGGAGACGCGAGGTTCCGGGACCGTGAGGGCGGGGGGAGGCGGGGGCATGGAGGTTGAGCTGGGGCGTTCCAAGCGCGCCCGCCGGGCCTATGGCTTCGACGAGGTCGCGCTGGTCCCCGGGCGCGTGACGATCGACCCCGAGGAGATCGACGTCAGCTTCGGGCTCGACGGGCTCCACCTCGACATCCCCTTCCTGGCGGCCGCCATGGACGGGGTGGTCGACGTGCCGTTCGCGGTCGAGATGGGCCGGCAGGGCGGGCTCGCCGTGCTCAACCTGGACGGCGTCCAGTGCCGCTACGAGGACCCGGCCGGGGTGCTCCAGGAGATCGCCGCGGCCCCGGGCGACCAGATCAACGTCCTCCTCCAGAGGGTCTACCAGGCGCCGGTCCAGGACGGCCTGATCGGCCAGCGGATCGAGGAGATCACCCGCGCCGGCGTGCCCTGCGCGGTCTCCACCACCCCGGCCCGGGCCGAGCGGCGCGCCGGCATCGTCCAGGAGGCCGGCGCGAGCTGCCTGGTCGTGCAGGGCACGGTGCTCACCGCCCGCCATGTGAGCCACGCCTACAAGCAACTCTCCTTCCGCGACCTCACCGCCCAGCTCCGCATCCCCGTCGTGGCCGGCAACTGCGTGGACTACGCGACCGCCCTGGAGTTGATGGACACCGGGATCAGGGGACTCCTGGTCGGCGTCGGCCCGGGCGCCGCCTGCACGACGCGGGCGGTCCTCGGCGTGGGAGTGCCCCAGGTGACCGCCACCTCCGACTGCGCCGCCGCGCGCGACGACCATCTTCGCCGCAGCGGCGAGCGGGTGGCGGTGATCACCGACGGCGGCATGCGGCTGGGCGGCGACGTGGCCAAGGCCTTCGCCTCGGGGGCTGACGCCGTGATGATCGGCTCGGTGTTCGCCGGCGCCGCGGAGGCCGCCGGGCGGGGCAACCACTGGGGAATGGCAACCCCCGACCCCAACCTGCCGCGCGGTACCCGCATCCGCACCGGGGTGAAGGGGACGCTGAAGGAGATCCTCCTCGGTCCCGCCCATGTCGACGACGGCTCGATGAACCTGGTGGGGGCCCTGAAGAGCGCCATGGGGGTGTGCGGCGCGCGCACCATCGCCGAGTTCCAGGAGACGGAGATGGTGGTGGCCCCGGCCATCAAGACCGAGGGGAAGGCGCAGCAGCGCGAGCAGCGGGTCGGGATGGGGGCCTGACCGTGCCCGCGAGCGCCGCGGAGACGGCCCGCGCAGCGGAGCGCGCCGCCCCCACCGGCGAACCGGGCGGGGGGCCGCCCCCGGCGGCGCGGGACAGCGTGCTGGTGCTGGACTTCGGCAGCCAGTACGCGCAGCTCATCGCCCGCCGCGTGCGCGAGGCCCGCGTCTACTGCGAGCTGGTCCCCGGGACGGTGAGCGCCGAGGAGGTCCGGCGCCGGGCCCCCCGGGGGCTGATCTTCAGCGGCGGGCCCGCCTCCGTCTACGAGCCCGGCGCGCCCCACCCCGACCCGGGCCTCTACGACCTCGGCCTGCCCGTGCTCGGCATCTGCTACGGCATGCAGCTTCTGGCGCACGACCTGGGCGGGCAGGTCGCACCCGCGAGCCGGCGCGAGTACGGCGCCGCGCAGCTCGAGATCGACGAGGCCGCGGGCCTCTTCGACGGGATCCCCACCGAGACCGCGGTGTGGATGTCGCACGGCGACGTGATCACCTCCCTGCCCGACGGTTTTCGCCCCGTCGCCCACTCGCTGAACTCGCCCTACGCCGCCATCGCCGGGCCCGGTGGCCGCTTCGGCATCCAGTTCCATCCCGAGGTGGTGCACACGCCGGCGGGCAAGCAGCTGCTCGCCAACTTCCTGACCCGCGTCTGCGGCTGCGCCCCGACGTGGGAGCCCGCCTCCTTCGTGAACGGCGCGATCGCGGACATCCGCGCCCGGGTCGGCTCCGGGCGCGTGATCTGCGCCCTCTCCGGCGGCGTGGACTCGGCGGTCGCCGCGACCCTCGTGCACCGCGCCGTGGGGGACCAGCTCACCTGCGTTTTCGTCGACAACGGCCTCCTCCGCCGGGCCGAGGCGGAGCGGGTCGTCGACGTGATGTCGCGGCAGCTGCGCATCAGCCTCGTCCACGTCGACGCGGCCGAGAGCTTCCTCGGCGCGCTCGCCGGGGTGACCGATCCGGAGGAGAAGCGGCGCCGCATCGGCCGCACCTTCATCGAGGTCTTCGAGAGCGAGGCCCGCCGCCTCGGCGACATCGACTTCCTGGCCCAGGGCACGGTGTACCCGGACGTCATCGAGTCCACCTCGCACGACACCCACCACGCCCGCACCATCAAGACCCATCACAACGTGGGTGGGCTCCCTTCCGATCTCCGCTTCCAGCTCGTGGAGCCGCTGCGCCACCTCTTCAAGGACGAGGTGCGCCGCGTGGGGCTCGAGCTCGGCCTCCCCGAGGACGTCGTCTGGCGCCAGCCCTTCCCCGGGCCCGGCCTGGCGATCCGCGTCATCGGCGAGGTGACGCGGGAGCGCCTGGAGGTGCTGCGGGCGGCCGACTGGATCGTCATCGACGAGGTGAAGCGCTCCGGGCTGTACCGGAAGGTGTGGCAGTCGTTCGCGATCCTCACCCCGGTGTCGTCCGTGGGTGTGATGGGCGACGGCCGCACCTACGCCAACGTGGTCGCCATCCGGATCGTCGAGTCCGACGACGCCATGACGGCGGACTGGGCGCGCGTCCCCTACGACGTCCTGGCGCTGATCAGCCGCCGCATCGTCAACGAGGTCCCGGGCGTCAACCGCGTCGTGTACGACATCAGCAGCAAGCCTCCGTCGACCATCGAGTGGGAGTGAGCGCGACCGCCTTCGTCGACACCCTGGTGACCCTGCTGGTGATCATGGATCCCATCGGCACCGCCCCCCTCTTCATCAGCCTGACCGCCTCCCAGTCGGCGCGCCGCCGCCGGCTCTCGGCGCTCCAGGCGGCGGGCGCGGCCGGCGGCCTCATCATCGGTTTCGCGGTCTTCGGCCGGGCCCTGCTCGCGGCCCTGCGCGTCTCCGTGCCCAGCCTGACCATCGCGGGCGGGCTGCTGCTCCTCCTCGTCGCCCTGGAGATGCTCCGCGGCGAGCAGGGGGAGGCCGAGGGCCGCGGCAACGTCGCGCTCGTCCCGCTGGCGACGCCGCTCCTGGCCGGTCCCGGGGCGATCGCCGCGATCATGGTGCTGTCCGGGCGCTACACGGGGGTGGGCGGGCGCGTCGGGCTCCTCCTCGGTGTCCTCGTCAGCGTCGCCGCGGTGGCCGCCGCGCTGCTCGCCGCCGGCTGGTTCGCGCGCGTGCTCCGCCCCGCGGCCATCCACATGCTGAGCCGCATCCTCGGGCTTCTGCTCGCCGCCATCGCGGTCCAGCTCGTCGTCAACGGGGTCACCGCGATCATCACGGCGTCCGCCCACTGATTCGTGCCCGCCAGGCATTCGGGGCCGGGGCCTCGAAGTTGCAGACACATCCGTCTGAAAACGGCGCCGCCGGGCCCTCCGAGCCCGGTCCGGCGCCGGCCGGCGGGCCGCCGCGGCCGGGCGCGCCGATCACCGACAATCTCCCCGATGCGGGTGCTGGTGGTGGGTTCCGGCGGTCGTGAGCACGCTCTGGCGTGGGCGTGCGCGCGCCACCCGTCCGCGCCCGAGATCCTCTGTGCGCCGGGAAACGCCGGCACGGCAGGGATCGCCACGAACGTGCCGATCTCCGTCACCGACGGCGCGTCAATCGCGCGCCTCGCCCGCGAGAGCGGGGCGGACCTGGTCGTGATCGGGCCCGACGCGGCCCTGGCGGCGGGCGTGGCGGACGCGTGCCGGGCTGCCGGGGTGGCCGTCTTCGGCCCGTCCGCCGCCGCGGCCAGGATCGAGTGGAGCAAGACCCACGCCAAGCAGCTCATGGACCGGGCCGGGGTCCCCACCGCACGCTGGCGCTCGGGCGACCGCGAGACGCGGAGCCGGCTCTTCGACTTCGTGCTGGAGCTGGACGGACGCTGCGTGGTGAAGGCCGACGGGCTCGCCGCCGGCAAGGGGGTGGTGGTCTGCGACTCGCGGGACGAGGCGCTCAGCGCGCTGGCCGCCTGCTTCACGGAGCGCAGGTTCGGCGACGCCGGCGACGTCGTCGTCGTGGAGGAGCGTCTGCGCGGGCCCGAGATGTCCGCCTTCGCCATCTGCGACGGCGGGCGCTTCCAGCTCCTCGCCCCGGCCCGCGACTACAAGAGGGCCCACGACTTCGACCACGGGCCCAACACCGGGGGCATGGGCGCCTACGCGCCCGCGGCGGCGGATCCGCCCCTCATGGACGGGATCGCCGAGCGGGTGATCCGCCCGACGCTCGCGGCGCTGGCGGATGCGGGGACCCCCTTCGTCGGCTGCCTCTACGCGGGCCTGATGCTGACCGCGGGCGGCCCCCGGGTGCTCGAGTTCAATGCCCGTTTCGGGGATCCCGAGACCCAGGCGGTCGTGCCCCTGGCGGGGGACGGCCTCCTCGACCTGCTGCTCGCGGCCGCTCGGGGCGACCTGCCCGCCGCGCCCGGGGGGCCCGCCGCCCCGCCCGCGCGCGCCGCGGTGGTGGTGGTGACCGCCGCCCACGGGTACCCGCTCGAGCCGCGGACCGGCGACCACATCTCCGGGCTCGACGGCCTGGACGCCGGCACGCTCTGCTTCCACGCGGGGACGGCGCGTGATGAACGGGGGCGCCTGGTCACCGCCGGGGGCCGGGTGCTCGGGATCACCGGCCTGGGCCCGGACCTGGCGAGCGCGCGCCGGCGCGCCTATGAGAACGTGCAGAGGATCCACTTCTCCGGGGGGTGGTTCCGCTCCGACATCGCGATGTCCCCGGTGGAGGTTCGGTGGTGAGCGCTGCGCGGGTCGGCATCGTGATGGGCAGCGAATCGGATCTCCCCGTGATGCGCCGCTGCGGGGAGGTGCTGGACGAGTACGCGATCCCCTGGGAGCTCGGCGTGATGTCCGCCCACCGGGCCCCCGAGACGGTCCGCGCCTACGCGGGACAGGCACCGGGGCGGGGGCTGCGGGTCCTGGTCGCCGGGGCCGGCGCCGCCGCCCATCTCCCCGGCGTCCTGGCCTCGCTCACCACGCTTCCGGTCATCGGCGTCCCCCTGGCGGGCACGCCGCTCCAGGGGTTCGACGCCCTGCTCAGCATCGTGCAGATGCCTCCCGGCGTGCCGGTGGCGACCGTCGCCGTGGGTGAGATGGGAGCGCGCAACGCCGGCCACCTGGCCGCGGAGATCCTCGCCCTCTCCGACCCCGAGCTGGCGGCGCGGGTCCGGGCACGCCGCGACCAGGTGGCGGGACGGGTGCAGCTCCCCGAGGGCTTCGAGCCCTGAGCCGGCCGCGCCGCCGGCCGCGGCGCCGCGCCCGATTACTCGGGGGCGTCCTTCCAGCCGAGGTGCTTCCAGTGGAAGACGCCGCGCAGTCCCAGGCTCTTCACGTGCAGCGGGTGGAAGGGCTCGTACGCGGCGGCCGCGCCGCTGTCGACGGAGAGGTGGACCGCCCTCTCCGTGATCCTCGCGACGTCGGACGCCGGCGCCAGCAGGTGGGCGCCGCGGGCGTGGTGCTCGAAGACGATGCCGTGGAAGATGTCCTCCTCGGCCAGGGCGGCCACCTCCACCACCGTGCCAACCTGGGTGCCGTCGCCGGCGATCACCGGTTCGTGGGCGCGGACGTCGAGCCAGGAGACCGGCGTGTCATCGTCCCCCGCCGCACCGTCACCCCCCGCATCCGCGTAGAGGGCGTCGATCCCCGGCGCGGGCTGCCCGGGGCCCTCGGCCTCGCCGCCCTCGGGCGCGGCGCCGGCGCTCTCGTCCATGGCCGGCACCTTACCACCCCTCACACCTCGACCAGGGGATGCGAGGCCGAGGGGCGCAGCAGCCGGCGCGCGGCCCCGAGCCCCCAGCCGTCGAGCGCCGCCAGGCGGTCGCCGCACGATCGCAGCCCCCCCCACCGCTCCACGGTGCGCGCCCACTCGGCCCGGCCCTCCATCTCGGGTCGGAGCACCAGGCAGTCGGGGTCATTGGCCCAGAAGCGGCCGTGGAGGAACGCGCGGGCGCGCGTGGCCAGCTCGGCACCGCGCTGTGAGGGCGAGCTCAGGTCACCCCTCTCCGGCTCGCGCCGCAGGGCGATGTCGGGACCCACGCGGAGCGCGTCGACGAGCCCCACCGAGGGCAGCAGGGGCGCTCCGCAGCCCAGCAGGGTGGCCTCCGCTCCGACCGCGGCGCGGATGAGTCGGAGCCCGGCCCGGTACGCGTCGAGGGGGCTCGCGTCCTGGTGCCGCCCTCCCGGCAGCGCGCCCGCGTAGAGGAAGTCGAGCTTGAAGTAGTCGAAGCCCCAGTCGGCCAGCTGGCGGAAGCAGCCGGAGATCCACTCCGCCGCCTCGGCGCGGGTCACGTCGAGGACGTGCAGGCGCCGGTCCCAGTTCCTCCCCGGGTCGGCGCCCGCGACCATCCATTCGGGGTGCGCGCCCGCCACCCGGCTGCGCTCCGACGCCAGGAAGGGGGCGACCCAGATCCCCGCGCGCCGCCCCGAGGAACGGACCCGGGCGGCCAGCTCGGCGAGAGAACCTCCGAATCGCGGTGAGGCGGACGTCCAGTCCCCGACCTCGGCGGCGTACCCGTCGTCGATCTGGACCACTCCGATGGCGAGGCGCAGCGCCGCCGCCCGCTCCAGGTTCTCGACGACGTCCTGGAGGGTGACGGAACCGAAGTACTGGTACCAGCTGCACCACACCGCAGGGATCGGGACCACGGGCCGTGCGCCCCAGCTTCCCGCGACCCCGTCCGCCCAGCGCGCCAGCGCCGCGTCCATCGATCCCGCCTCGATCACCGTCTCCGCCACCGGCCCATCGGCCGAGACCATGAGACGGCCGCCGATCACACGCGCCCGGATCGCGGGAACCTCGCGCGCGGGATCGGGCGCGTACCAGATCCGCACCGCACCGCCCTCGGCGCGGGGGCCGACCGCGAGCAGGCCCTCCCCCTGGAAGCCGCGGACGGGCTGCTCGCGATCCGGCCGCCACCCCAGCACCCGCCGTCCGGCGTCGGGCGGGCGCGGGGACGTGGAGGTGGCCGGGTAGGTTCCCGCCGGGCTCCACGACTGCCAACCCTCCTCGTGCACCAGGAGCTCGGAGGCGGGGCCGCACGCGGCGATGTCGGCGAAGGGCACCTCGGGCGCAGGGTACGCCCTCGCTCCGCTCCGAGGGGGGGCGGGGTGCCCCCTACAATCGGGCGATCGTGCCCGGCCTCGAGCTCGTCGACGCGTCCCTCCGCCACGGCCAGCAGGCGCTCCTGCTGAGCCGGCTGCGCCGCCGTCATGCGGTGCGGGCGGCCGAGCTCCTGGACGGCTGCGGCTTCGCCGCGCTCGAGGTCTTCGGGGGTGCGACCGCCGAGGCCCAGCTGCGCTTCCTCGGCGAGGATCCCTTCGAGCGGCTGCGCGCGCTGCGCGAGGCCGCACCCCGCACCCCGCTCATGGCGACCCTCGCCGGGCAGATGCTGGTGGGTCATCGCCATCTCCCCGACGACGTGGTGGAGTCGTTCATCCGCCTGGCGGCGCAGGCGGGGATCGCGGTCTTCCGCCTCGTGGACCCCCTCAACGACGCCCGCAACCTCGCGGTCGCGGTGGGCGCCGCCCGGGAGGCGGGGGCGCGTGCGGAGGGGGTCGTCGTCTGCACCGCGGCGCCGGTCTCGGACCACGCGGCCGTCGCCGCCGCGCTCGCCCGGCTGGGCTGCGACACGGTGTGCCTCCACGACCCGGTGGGCTCGGTCGGTGCCCGGCGTGCAGCGGATCTGGTGGAGGCCGTGGGAGGGGCGGCGCAGCTCCCCGTCGCCGTCAGCTTCGTGGCGATCACCGGCCAGGCGGCCCTCGCCTGCGCCGCCGCCGCCCGCGCCGGGGCGGTGCGGGCCGACGTCTGCGTCTCCCCGCTCGGCGGCGGAGCCTCGCTGCCCACCGCCGAGCAGCTCATCGCCGGCCTCGCCGGGACCGACGTGGCCCCCGCCGCCGGGCTCGAGCCCGTGCTCCGCGTGACCCAGATGCTCGAGGAGGTCTCCCCCCTCTACGCGGACCTCATCGACCCCACGCTCTTCCGCCACGACGTCGCCGCCCTGCGCGGGCTGGTGCCCCTGTCCGCGATGGGCAGCGGGCTCGCCGAGCTCCGTGAGCGCGGAGCCATGGCGCGCCTCCCCGACGTCGAGGCGGAGATCACCCGGGTCCGGCGCGAGCTCGGGGACCCTCCGCTCGTCTCCCCGATGCCGGAGATGATGACGACGCAGGCCGTCTACAACACCTTCGAGGGCGACCGCTACGCGACCATCACCCAGGAGGTCAAGGACTACTGCATGGGCCTCCTCGGCTCCCCCCCGGGGCCGATCGACCCCGAGGTCCGGAGCCTCGTCACCGGCGGTGAGGAGCCCATCGCCGTCCGCCCCGCCGACCTTCTGGAGCCCGGGCTGCCGCGGGCGCGGGAGGAGCTCACCCGGGCCGGGGTGCGCGCCGACCCGGAGGCCGCCGTGCTGCACGCCCTCTTCGGCGCCGACCTGGTGGCGCTGCTGCGCGGCGACATCAGCGCCGAACGGCTCGCCGACGAGGAGCGGCCCGCCGCCGCGCAGGCGCCGGTCCTCGCGGCGGCGGATGGCGCGGCCGGCGTGGAGCCGTCCGTCGAGCCGCCGCCCGACCCCACGGACCAGGTGCGCGATCTGCGCGTGGAGGTGGACGGTCAGATCTACGAGGTGCGGGTCTTCGGCGCCGGCCCGGCCGCGACCGCGCCGCTCGGGGGGCTCCCCGCCGCCGCGCCGGCCGCGGGGGCCGCGCCGCGCGTCACCGAGGGCACCGTCACGGCGCCCATGCAGGGGCTGATCCTGAAGGTGACGGCGAAGGTGGGTGACCGCGTGGAGGCCGGCGCCGTGGTGGCGGTGCTGGAGGCGATGAAGATGCAGAACGACATCACGGCGAGCCGCTCGGGGACGGTGGTCGCGGTGCACGTGAAAGCGGGTGACAT
>JAJZNI010000113.1 GCA_021847925.1 bacterium | reverse complement strand
GTGCAGCTTCGTCGCCGGGAGCGCGATCGGCTGGAGGGGGCTCATCGATTTCGCCAGGGTCTGGTCCTGGGTCGCCCTGGCGGTGTCGGCCGTGGTGCTGTTGGCCATGCTCTGGCAGCCGATCCCACTGCTCAGGACCGGATCGGCTCGCTCCCCACGGACGGCCGGCGAGCCGGCGGATAGCTGATGCTCCCGATCGGCGGGCACGCCCTGCTCCTCTGGTTCCACGTCCTCGGTGCCTGCACCTGGATCGGCGGCCAGCTGGCCGTGGCTGTGGTGGTGCCCGTCCTGCGCGGCGAGCCACGGCTGGCGGCCGCCCTGGGGCGCCGGTTCCAGTGGGTGGCGTGGCCCGCCTTCCTCCTCCTGGCGGCCACCGGGGTGATCCAGGCTCTCGACGACGGCATCACCCCAACCACCCTCCTCGCCACCTCGGCGGGGCGCACCCTGGGGGTGAAGCTGCTCTTTGTGCTCCTCTCCGGGACCGCCGCGCTGGCCCACACGCTCACCCCCCCGTCGCGGCGCAGCGCCCGGCTGTCCGCGATTCTGGGCGGGCTCTCGCTGCTCAGCGCGGTGATGGCCGCGCTCTTCGGTGTGGTGATCGCCGGCGGCTGACGAAGGCTGAAGCCATCGGGGGGGACGCGGCCGCCGGAGGCCATCCCGCCCTGCGCGGCGCCATTATCAATGGTATACTCCATTACAAATGTCGCGCCTCTCCCGGCTGGGATCCAGCCTTTGTATGCAAGAGATGCGACAACGGGAGCGGCCATGACCTACGTGATCACCGAGCGGTGCATCGATGTCAAGGACGGGGCCTGCGTGGAGGTGTGCCCGGTCGACTGCATCCATGCGAGTGACGACGACCGCATGCTCCACATCGACCCCGTCGAGTGCATCGACTGCGGAGCCTGCGTCGACCCCTGCCCGGTGGACGCGATCTACGCCGAGGAGGACGTGCCCCCCGACCAGCGGGCCTACACCGAGGTGAACCGCGTCTACTTCCAGGATGCCGCGGCGGCGCGGCGTGAGATCGAGCGGCTTCACCCGCAGGCGGGCGCCGAGACCCACCTCACCGGGACCTGCGCGCGCACGGACGGGGCGGTCGTGGAGCCCGGCGCCGGATCGGAGACGGTCGCACCCGGGCACGGCTGACGGGGCCGTCCTCGCCCCGGGGTGCCCCCCTGCCGGGTGCCGCCGGCGGCACCTGACGTATACTCGGCTCAAATCTCACGTTGACGTAAGAGAGCCCAGAGGTGAACGTCAGGTCATGAGTGACATCGCGCCAGCGCACGCGCCCGCTCCGGCGGAGGGGAGACGGCCGGACCCGTACCGGGGGAAGTGGCTGACCCTCTCCAACACCACCCTCGGCGTGCTGATGGCGATGGTCAACTCGTCGATCATCCTGATCGCCCTCCCCGACATCTTCCGGGGCGTCCACCTCAACCCGCTCGCCCCCGCCAACACCGACCTCTTCCTGTGGCTCCTCATGGGCTACATGGTCGTGACCTCGGTGCTGGTGGTCAGCTTCGGACGCCTCGGCGACATGTTCGGCCGGGTGCGCATGTACAACCTCGGGTTCGCCGTCTTCAGCGTCTTCGCGATCCTGCTGTCGATCGACTGGATGACCGGCGTGGCCGGGACCCTGTGGCTGATCGTCATGCGCATCCTGCAGGGGGTCGGGGGGGCTCTCCTCTTCGCCAACTCGGCGGCGATCCTCACCGATGCGTTCCCCCCCACCCAGCGCGGCCTCGCCCTCGGGGTCAACCAGGTGGCGGCCATCGGGGGCAGCTTCATCGGCCTCATCCTCGGCGGGATCCTGGGCCCGGTCGACTGGCGGCTCGTCTTCCTGATCTCGGTCCCCATCGGGGTCCTGGGCACCGTGTGGGCCTACTTCAACCTCCATGAGAAGGGGATGCGCACCCCGGCGCGGATCGACTGGTGGGGCAACCTCACCTTCGCCGCCGGCCTCATCGTGCTGCTGGTCGGGATCACCTACGGGATCCTGCCGTACGGCAAGCAGACGATGGGCTGGACCAACCCCAGCGTGGTCGCCGAGATCCTCGGCGGTGTGGCCCTCCTCGGGCTCTTCGCCTGGATCGAGACGCGGGTCCAGGATCCGATGTTCCGCCTTCCCCTCTTCCGCATCCGCGCCTTCGCGGCGGGGAACCTGGCGACCCTGCTCTCCGCGGTGGGTCGCGGCGGGATGATGTTCATCCTCATCATCTGGCTGCAGGGGATCTGGCTGCCCCAGCACGGCTACACCTTCGTCTCCACGCCGTTCTGGGCCGGCATCTACATGCTGCCGCTCACGGGCGGCTTCCTCGTCGCGGGGCCGCTCTCCGGCTACCTCTCCGACCGCTACGGCGCCCGGCCCTTCGCCACCGGGGGCATGGTCGCGGCGGCGCTGAGCTTCGGGCTCCTCGAGCTGCTGCCGGCCGACTTCGGCTATGTGTGGTTCGCGCTCCTGCTGCTCATGAACGGCCTCGCCATGGGGTTGTTCGCCTCCCCCAACCGCGCCGGAATCATGAACTCGCTCCCGCCCTCGCAGCGGGGCGCCGGCGCGGGGATGACGGCCACCTTCCAGAACTCGGCGATGGTGCTCTCGATCGGCATCTTCTTCACGCTCATCATCGCCGGCCTGGCGAGCCAGCTCCCCGCGGCCCTGTACGGTGGGCTCACCGCCCACGGCGTTCCCGCGAGCGCGGCCGCCAAGGTCTCCCACCTGCCGCCCACGGGGGCGCTCTTCTCCGCCTTCCTCGGCTACAACCCGATGCGGACGCTGCTCGGCCCGGTGCTCGCCCACATGGCGCCGGCCAAGGTCGCCTTCCTGACGGGGCGAAGCTTCTTCCCGAGCCTCATCTCCGGGCCCTTCATGGCGGGACTGCGCGTGGCCTTCGACTTCGCCGCCGTGGCCTGTCTGGTGGCCGCCGTCGCCTCCTGGCTGCGGGGCGGGAAGTACTACCACCAGGAGGACCGGCCCGCCGCCGGGGAGACGGCGCCGGGCGAGCGGGCCGCGCCGACCGAGGTCGCGACCAGCGTGCGGGTCCCGGCCGGGGTCGCCGCCGCGTCCGCGACCGGCCATGACGGGAACGGCACCCGCGGCACGGGCGGCGCCGGGGAGCCCGGCTCGACCAGGGCCCGGAGCTCGAACGGCGGCCGGCCGGCGAACCGCGATGAGGTCGCGTGATCCGGTGCGCAGAGCGGACGGGGCGGGTGCCACCCTGCGGCCCGGGGCCGGGAGCGCCGCGGATGAGCCGGTCCCGCCGGCTGGACCGGGCGACCGTCGCGGGCTGATCCGCATCGGGGCGGTGGCGTCGCTGGCGGACGTGTCGGAGCGCACCCTGCGCTACTACGAGGAGGTCGGGCTGATCTCCCCCGCCGCGCACCAGCCCGGCGGCGGCCGTCTCTACACGGAGCAGGACGTGGCCCGGGTGCGGCGCATCCGCGAGCTGCAGCGCCTGATGGGGTTCAACCTCGAGGAGATCAGAGCCGTCACCTCGGCCCTCGACGAGGTCGAGGCCCTCCGGGACCGGATCCGCGGCACGAGCGACGCGGCGGCGCAGCTCGACATGGTGGCGGAGGCGGCGGCGGCGCTCGAGGACCTGCGCTCGCGCGTGGCGACGAAGGCGGGTCAGATGCAGGCCTTCCTCGCCGAGGTGGACGCCAAGATCGCACGCTGCCACGTCCGGCTGCGCTCCGGCCACCCAGGGCGCGGCGCCGGGCCCGCCCCGCCCCAGGCCGCCGCGGGCTCGCCCCGGCCGCCACGCCAGCCTCGGTGACACCGACCCTCGACGCCACGCGCATCCTGGTCACCGGCGGCACCAGCGGGCTCGGCCAGGCGATGGCCAGCGCCCTGGCCGGCGCGGGGGCACGGGTCGTGATCACGAGCCGGGATGGATCCCGTGCCGCGCGCGCCGCCCGCGCTATGGAGGGCGCCGTCGAGGGTGTGGAGATGGACGTCCGGGACGCCGCCTCGGTCGCCGCCGGCGTCGACTCCGCGGAGCGGTGGCTCGGCGGCCTCGACATGCTGGTCAACAACGCGGGGATCGGCATGCGCACGGTCAACCCACGCTTCCTCTCCGATCCCCGGCCCTTCTTCGAGGTCTCCCCCGACGGCTTCCGCGACGTCGTCGACACCAAGGTGCTGGGCTGCTTCCTGGTGGCCCGGGAGGTGGTCCCGCGGATGCTGGCCGCGGGTCGCGGCCGGGTCGTGACGATCTCGATGAACGAGGGGACCATGCGCCGGCGCGGCTTCGTCCCCTACGGGCCCGCGGGGGCCGCGGTCGAGGCGCTGGCGCGCGTGATGGCCGCCGACCTCGCCGAGACCCCGGTGACGGCGAACGTCCTCCTGCCGGGCGGCGCGACCGCCACGGGGATGGTCCCCGAGGAGATACCGGCAGACGCGCGGCGAGGCCTCCTCAGCCCGGCGATCATGGGGCCGCCGATCGTCTGGCTCGCCTCCGGGGAGGCGGCGAGGGCGCACGACGAGCGGATCGTGGCCGTCGAGTTCGGCGCGTGGCTGGCGGCGCGGCGGGGGAGCGGGACGGCCGCGACCTGAGGGTGACCATCCCCCCTGGCGCGCCGGCGTCCGGTCAGGGCGCGGCGGCCGCGGGGCGGGTGCCGGCGGCGCGGCGAGCCTCCCCTCCCGTGGCGACCAGGTGCAGGAGGGTGTTGACGGCGTCGACGATCTCGTCGGTCTCCACCGCCACCAGGGGGGGCACGTCCTCGGGGGCGCCCCCCGCCCCGAGGGCGGCGCTCCGGGCGGAGCGCAGCCCGAGGTCGGCCGGGGCCGCTCCGCCATCCATGCCCACCCCGGCCGCGACCAGGGCCGCGTCGACGGCGGCCGCGAACCCGGCGATCCCGGGCAGCTCCGGCCATGCCGGGGCCGCCGCCCGCCGGGCCCGGAGTGTGTGTGCCGAGAGCGAGAGCCGTCGCAGCGCGGCGAGGACCCCCGCGGTCCAGCGCCGATCCAGGCGCCGGCCGGGCGGCTCCCCGAGGTTCTGCGCGACCGCCACCTCGGCGTTGGTCCGGGCGAGCCGCAGCCGCCGCTCCAGGGCGCTGAGGGGCCGACCGCGCTCCGCGCGCTCCGCCGCACAGGCCCTGAGCACCGCGACCACGTAGCCGCGCTCGGCATCGGTCAGCTCGACCAGGCGGCGACGCGCCTCTCCGGCCGACCAGCTCGGCCACGCCGCGTAGACGGCGAGCGCCAGGGCGCTGCCGATGGCGGTCGCCAGCAGGCGCGCTCCCGCGTCCGCGACCGGCGAGGTGTCGAGGGTCGCGAGGAGGAACACCACCGCCCCGGTGAGGGCGACGCTGAAGGCCGTGTAGCTCGCGAAGAGGACGCTGGCGGCGATCGCGGTGAAGATGCCGACGCTGATGTCCAGCCCCACCGCCCCCGGATTCAGGGCGAGGGCTACGAGGCTGGCGACGCCCACACCGACCAGGGTGCCCGCCGCGCGCGCGGCGCCCCGGCTCACCGTCGAGGCGTAGTCAGGACGCAGGACGAGCACCGCGGTCATGCCGATCCAGTAGCTGCGCGGGAGGCCGGTCAGATGGCCGATGAGGGTGGCCAGGGACACGGCGACAGCCAGGCGGACGGCGTGGCGCAGGGCGGACGAATGCCAGCTGAGATTGGCGCGCAGGCGGCGCACGGTGGCACCCGGGTCGCGCCGCCCCAGCCAGCGCAGCCGGAGCGCGTCGCCGACCTCCTCCAGGGGCCGTGCCTGGGCTCGGGCACCGGCCAGCAATCCCTCGGCAGCGCGGAGCTGGCCCGCCAGCGCCTCCGCGCCGGGAGCACCGGCGGCGGCGGCGAGGGTGCCGTCCAGCTCCCGCGCGAGCTGGGCCAGGCTGCGCCCCCTCCCGGAGCGCCCGCCGGGGGGCCGCCCGCTGGCGAGCGCCTCCCCGATCGCGGCCAGGTGCTCGTGCGCCACGGCGAGGAGGAGGTCCAGGGTCGGCCCGGGCTCCGCTCCCATCCCCTGTGCCGAGGTGGAGTGCTCGCGGAGGTGAGCCACGCCGAGCAGCTCCAGGCGCAGGCGTTCCGCCTCGTCCCCGAGCGCCTCCCAGGCCTCGCGGCGATCGCCCGTCACCGGGGATCCCGCGACGGCCGCCGCGGCCTCTTCGATGGCGGCACCGGCCGCGAGCGACGAGCCCCCCTGCGGGATCGAGGCGGCATAGGCGGCCAGGGACTGGAAGGCCCGGCCCAGCTCCCGGGCCTCCCGGCGCTGGGGCAGGGGCGAGCGCAGGACCAGACCGAGGAGCAGCTGGACCCCGCCTCCGGCCGCCACCGCCGCGGCCAGCTCGGCGGCGCCCAGCGGCGCCGCGGGGAAGCGGCCAAAGACGACCAGCGCCACGATGGCGTTGACGCTCAGGGTGAGGATCCCCGGCTCGACCGCGGCGAGGAGTCCCCAGCCCGCGGCCCATGTCCCGGTGAGAACGATGTGGAGCCACCCCACCGAGCCGGTGAGCGAGCCGAGGAAGGTGGCCAGGGCCATCACCGCCCCGGTCGCCGCCGCCCGCCCGAGGTGGGCCCGACCCTCGGTGTCCAGGGAGGCGAGACCGGGAGCCAGCGAGCCGCCGGCCGCGGCCGCCCCGATGCCGGGCGACACCAAAACGGTCCCGAGGGCCATCGCGACGACGGTGCCCACCGCGACCCGGAGCCCCTGGAAGGGCAGCAGTGCCGAGCGCTGGAAGCGCAGCGTGTCGGCGGCGATGCGCCGCAGGGTCCGGCCCTCCGCGTCGCTCACATCGCAAGTCTCGGGGCAGGGGACGGCGCGGGGCAATCCATCGCGCCGGTCGGGGGTGGCCGGGCCGCACCCGGTGGCGACGACGGAGTCCCGGCCCTCCCCGCAGCGCGACGTCCCGCCGGTGCGTGCCACGATCGACCGGTGAAGGGCCCGTCCGGGATGCGCGAGCTGGGTTCGTGGCCGGACGCCTGAGCTCGGGGATCCTTCTCTACCGGGTGACCGCCGGGGACGCCCTCGAGGTGCTGATCGCCCACATGGGGGGCCCGCTCTGGGAGCGGCGGGACCGGGGAGCCTGGTCCATCCCCAAGGGCGAGCATGACCCCGGCGAGGACGGGCTGACCGCGGCGCGCCGCGAGTTCGAGGAGGAGCTGGGCTTCGCTCCGCCTCGGGGCGAGCTCGTCGACCTGGGGACGCTGCGCCAGCCGAGTGGAAAGCGCGTCCACGTCTGGGCGGCTCCCGGCGACATCGACGCGCGCCGCGCCCGCAGCACCACCTTCCGGATGGAGTGGCCGCGCGGCTCGGGACGGATGCGCGAGTTCCCGGAGGTCGATCGGGCGGCCTGGTTCGACGTGGCGACGGCGCGGGAGAAGCTGGTGTCCGGCCAGGTGGCGTTTCTCGACCGGCTGCTGGCGGCGCTCGCCCCCGGCGACGCGGCCCACCCGGGCCCCGCCGGCACCGCCCCGCCGGCTGCGCGCCGGCGCCCACCACGCTGACCGTGGCCTCGGTGCGATCTGGGATTGTGGAACGCTTGCTCTGTTCGCTCCACTCTGTTACACTCCGACAGGTCCGCGAGAGGCCGCGCCGCGGGGGGTGAATGGCGTGCGGCAGAGGGGTCGTCGAGATGGGATCCTGGTTGCGGCGCCGGCCGCAGGCCGTGGTGGCAGATCCGGTGGATGAGAGGACGGTGATCGGACGTCGCACCGAGATCCCGTGCTCCGCGCCGGGGTGCGAGGGAGCGGACCGCGTCCGCTGCGACTACGTCGACCGGAGGGGCACGCCGTGCCCCACCGCCTGGTGCCCCGACCATGTCGTCGCGGTGGCGGGGAGGGGCCACTACTGCCGCCGCCACGCCCGGCTCGCCCACGTGCTCGCCCCGATCGAGTTCCGCGGCGCCATCGATCCGCCCGACCTGGACAACCGGGCCCCCTCGCTGGTCGCCTTTCTCGCCGAGGAGGTGGGCCCCCGCGTCCGCGAGCTGCTCGCGGAGCTGGTCCGGCCCGATCTCGGCGAGAGCCTCGCCGACGACCCTCTCCACCTGGTGATGACCCGTGCCCGCACCCGGCGCTGGGCCCAGGGCTGGAAGCTCTTCGACAACGCCGGGCCCGTGCTCCGCATCGGCGTGGAGGTGGACGAGGAGAGCGACCCGGAGTTTGCCCTGCGTCTCAACGGGCGCGTCATCCTCCGCTGCGTCCCCCCCTGGATCGCCGAACGGCGCGCCGGGTCCGAAGCGAACGGGCCGGCCAGGTCCGAAGCGCACGAGCCGGCCGCGTCCGGGGCGGCCGTCCGGCCCGCCACCGGGACCGAGGATGCGGAGCGGAGCCGCCAATCCTTCGTGGAGCGCCTGGTCGACCACCAGCTGCGCCCGGCGGCCATCGCCGAGGACCGATGGGTTCGCCGCTGGGCGCCCGCCGGACCGGGGCGCGCCGGCGCGGGGTGACCACGCCCCGGCCTGCGGGGTCAGACCTCGGCGCCGGGTGGGAGCGCGTGGCCCAGCACGCGCAGCGCCCGACCGTACTTGGAGAGGCTCTCCGGCGCCCCGGCGCCGGCCGCGCGCAGGCGTGCGGCGACCCGGTCGGCGAGGGGGTCACCGCCCTCCCCCACCTCGATCTCCAGCTCACGGAAGCTGTCGGCGACGGACCCGTCCGGGCCGAGGATCTCCACGCGGTCATCCATCACCTCGACACCGCCCTCGCGGGGCGAGCCGAGGCTGAGCACGCGGCGGTCGGCGTGCAGGACCGCCACCGGCCGGAGCGCCGCCGGGTCCACCTCGCCCGGAAGCAGATCCAGCAGATCGCGGGGCGGCGTCACGGCGTCTCCGACCACCTCGTGCTCCCCGCGCACCACCCGGTCGGCGGCGACGTGACCGGGCAGCTTCAGGGTCCAGATCCCCGCGGTGCCCGGCCGGTCCCGGCGCCTCCGATGACGCAGACCGAAGCTCCGCCGGGCGGCGTCCAGCTCCGCGGTGTCCCAGTAGACCGTCTCGTACGGTTCCATGCCGGAGTCGTGCAGCCCGCCGGGGGCGAGGTCGGAGAGGTCGGGGAGCACCAGCCCCGGCGGCGCGCTGAGCTTGATCTCGCGCTCGATCGGCGCCGCCTCCCCGGTCACGCCACGCCCCCCCGGGGGGTCGCGGCGCGGCGCTGGTCCAGCATCGCGAAGAGGTGCTGGGCCACCGGCCCCGGGGTCACCCGGTACGCGATGTGCTCGTGCTCGTTGGTGACCCAGGCCTCGCAGTTGCCGAGCAGGTCCACGGTCTCGAGGGCGAGCCCGCGCTCCACGTAGGGGTCGTTCCAGTACACGGTGCCCACCACCGGCACGCGATTGGCCCGGAGGCGGTCGAGATCGTAGAGGCGCGACCATCTCACCTCGGTGGCGAGGACCTCGGCGGCCGCCCGGAAGGGGCGGAGGGCCGGCCACTCCTCGAACATCCAGGGCTGCACGGCCTCGGCCGAGAAGCACGGCGCCGGCTCAGCGTCCAGACGGCAGCGGGGATCCGCGTCGATCACCCGGGCGGCCGCCCAGCGCGATGGAGCCCCCTGCGTGTAGCAGGCCTCCTGGAGCAGCGCGTAGATCGGGTTGGTGGCCGGGCGGAACGTCGCGGCGACGGCCTGGTGGACCGAGCCACCGAGCTTTCCCATCACCTGGAGGTCGTGGTCCGCACGCTCCACGACGCCGTGGAGCTGGGCCGCGCCGTGGGGCTGGCCGAGGAGCTGGCCCAGGCACAGGAAGGCGCGCGCGCTGAGCCTCGTCCCCTGCGCGTCCCGGTCGTCGCCGCTCTCCAGATGGCCGACGATGCGCCGCACCCGCGCGGCGTCCTCGGGAAAGCGCGCCAGGTAGGTGGCGGTGCGCTCCGCCATCCGATCGTTGAGCGCGCGGTACACGGCCTCCGCGTCGTGCGTGACGGGCGCGAACCCACCCGTGATGATGACCCCGGCGACGTGCTCGGGGAGGAGGGAGAGGTGGGTGAGCGCGCAGAAGCCGCCGAAGCTCTGGCCGAACAGGTACCACTCCGCGCCGTCCCCGAAGAGCAGGGCGCGCAGACGGTCCGCATCGCGAACGATGGAGTCGGCCCGCAGCCGGGTGAGGTGGGCGGCCAGCTCGCGAGGGTCCGCCCGCGGAGGCGCCGTGGCGTCGACGGGGGTGCTCATCCCCGTCCCCCGCTGGTCGAGGAGGATCACGCGGAAGCGGGTGAGGAGCTGCTCCAGCCAGGACCCCCGCGACGCGGGGAAGGTGAAATCGCTGCCGGGCCCCCCCTGGTACCAGCAGATCACCGGGAGGCCCGCGTCCTCCGCCCTCTCCGCCGCCACCACCTCGCGGGCAAAGACGCTGATCGTCTCCGGGGAGCCCGGGCTGGTCCAGTCCAGGGGGGCGTCGAAGCGGTGCCCGGTGACGATCATGCGGTCCACGGCGACGCGCGAGACCACGGTGCTCGGGCTCATGGGGTGATGCGCTCCAGCCCACCCATGTAGGGGCGGAGCGGCTCGGGGACGTCCACGCTCCCGTCCTCCCGCTGGCGGGCCTCGAGGATCGCGTCGAGGACCCGGGGTACGGCCAGCCCGCTGCCGTTCAGGGTGTGCAGGAACCGGGGTCGCTCCCCCGGGGCGGGGCGATAGCGGATGTTGGCCCGGCGCGCCTGGAAGTCGCCGAAGGCGCTGCACGACGAGACCTCCAGCCAGCGGCGCATCCCCGGAGCCCAGACCTCCACGTCGTACTTCTTCCACTGCGCGAAGCCCATGTCCCCACTGCACATGAGCAGCACCCGGTGGTGCAGGCCGAGTCGCCGGAGCAGATGCTCGGCGTGCCCGGTGAGGGTCTCCAGCTCGTCGAGGGAGCTCTCGGGAACGACGAAGCGCACCATCTCCACCTTGTCGAACTGGTGGAGACGGACGTACCCCCGGGTGTCCTTCCCGGCGGCTCCCGCCTCGCGCCGGAAGCACGCGGTGTAGGCGACGTGGCAGATGGGGAGGCGGGCGGCGTCGAGGATCTCCTCGCGATAGAGGTTGGTGACCGGCACCTCGGCGGTCGGGACCAGGTACAGGTCGTCGTCCCTGAGCTGGTAGGCCATCCCCTCCTTGTCCGGGAGGTTGGCGGTCCCGACCATGCACTCGGGGCGCACCAGGTAGGGCGGGAGCACCTCCGTGTAGCCGTGCTCGCGGGTGGCGACGTCCAGCATCCAGCTGATGAGCGCCCGCTGCAGCCGGGCGCCCTCGCCGCGCAGCACGGCGAAGCGGGCGCCGCTGATCTTCGCCGCGCGTTCGAAGTCGAAGATGCCGAGCCGGTCCCCCAGCTCGTGATGGGGCAGCGGTTCGAACCCGAAGCGGGGAGGCTCGCCCCAGGTCCGCACCGTGACGTTGGACCTCTCGTCATCGCCGTCGGGAACCGACTCGTGGGGCGGGTTGGGGACGTAGAGGAGGAGCTCCTGCAGCCGGGCCTCCAGCTCGGCGAGGCGAGCCTCACCCTCCTGGATCCGCGCCCGCAGCGAGTTGAGCCGCTCGCGCTGTTCCGGGCTCGGCGCACCGCGGCTCGCCGCGGAGGCGCGGCGGCGCTCGGCCTGCGCCGCCTCGACCTCGGAACGGAGCCGCCGCGCCCCGGCGTCCACCTCGAGGATCTCGTCGACGGGCGCCTCCTCGCGCTTGCGCCGGGCACCCTCGCGGAAGCGCTCCGGGTGGTCGCGCAGCTCGGCGAGCGGGATCATGCCTCCTCCGGCCGCATGGTGGGGAACAGCAGCACGTCGCGGATGGTAGGGCTGTCGGTGAGAAGCATGACCAGGCGGTCGACGCCCACCCCGAGGCCCCCGGCCGGGGGCATTCCCGCCTCGATCGCCTCCAGGAAATCCTCGTCCAGCGGGGGCGTCTCGCCGCCGGCGCCGGCGCGCTGGCGCGCCTGCTCCTCGAACCGCGCCCGCTGATCGATGGGGTCGTTGAGCTCGCTGAAGGCGTTGGCCAGCTCGCGCCCGGCGACCACCAGCTCGAAGCGCTCCACGAAGCGGGGATCGCGGGGATGCCGGCGGGCCAGCGGGCTCACCTCGGCCGGGTAGTCGAGGACGAACACGGGGTCGAACAGCGTGCGCTCCACCACCTGCTCGTAGATCTCGTTGAAGATCGTGCCCGGCCCCATCCCCGACGTCAGCTCCACTCCGGCCGCCCGAGCCCGCTCCGCCAGGGTGCCCTCGTCCCACGCCTGGACGGGAT
>JAJZNI010000019.1 GCA_021847925.1 bacterium | reverse complement strand
GACGATCGCCTCCACGTCGCGGCCGACGTAGCCGACCTCGGTGAACTTGGTGGCCTCGACCTTGAGGAACGGGGACGACGTGACGCGCGCGAGGCGACGCGCGATCTCCGTCTTGCCGACGCCGGTGGGCCCGATCATCAGGATGTTCTTGGGCAGCACGTCGGCCCGCATCGCGTCGGGGAGGCGGCGGCGCCGGACCCGGTTGCGCAGCGCGACGGCCACCGCGCGCTTCGCGTCCGCCTGGCCGACGATGTACGCATCGAGGCTCGAGACGATCTCGCGCGGCCGGAGGTCGTCGGGATCCCTCTCCACCGCCTCCGCGGCCCCCCCGGCAGCGGCCGCGGCCCGCGCCTGCGGAGCACCGCCGTGCCCGGGGGTGGCGACCTCCGCGTCCGGCGGACCCGCCTGCGGCCCCGTGCCGGGGGACGCCGCCACCCCGCCGTCCACCGCGTCGGAGCGCGGCCGGCTCATCCGGGGACCGCAGCGCCGGCCGCGGGCGGCAGCGTCTCGACCACCACCTCGTCGTTGGTGTAGACGCACAGCGAGGCGGCGATCCGGAGCGCCCGCCGGGCCACCTCGGCCGCGTCCAGGTCGGTGTTCTCCAGGAGCGCCTTGGCCGCGGCCTGCGCATAGGGTCCGCCGCTGCCGATGGCGGCGAGGTCCTCGTCGGGCTCGACGATCTCGCCGTCCCCGGAGAGGAGCAGCATCTGCTCGCGGTCGGCCACGATCAGCATGGCCTCGAGATGGCGCAGGTAGCGATCGGTCCGCCACTCCTTGGCCAGGCCCACCGCGGCACGGAGGAGCTCACCCTGATGGCGGTCGAGCTGCTGTTCGAACTTGTCGAAGAGCGTCAGGGCGTCGGCCACCGCCCCGGCGAAGCCCGCCAGGACGGCGTCGCGGTGCAGCCGCCGCACCTTGGTGGCGCGATGCTTCATCACCACGTCGCCGACGGTGACCTGGCCGTCCCCGGCGAGGGCCACGGTGCCGCGGCGGCGGACGCCGATGATGGTGGTGGCGTGCAGGCGCGAGGTCACGACGCCCTCGCCCGCGGCGGGCGGTAGCGGCATGACGGGTATCCGCTGCAGCTCACGAACGGGCCGAACCGGCCCTGGCGCCGCACCAGCGGCTTGCCGCACTCCGGGCAGGTCTCACCGGTCGGCTCGGCCGTCGCGGCGGCCGCGGCTCCCCCGCCGCGCGGCTGGATGTGGCGGCACTCCGGGTAGCCGGAGCAGCCCACGAAGGGTCCGCGGCGGCTCTGCTTGCGCACCAGCGGCCTGCCGCACTCCGGGCAGCTCCCGAGCTCCTCGTCCGGGACCGCGGCCGCCGTCCCCTCCGGGGCGCCGTCGGGGGGCGTCGCGGTCGCCGCGGTGTCGCGGATGTAGCGGCACTTCGGGTAGCCGCTGCACCCGATGAAGGGACCGCGGCGTCCCTGGCGCTCCACCAGCCCCTTGCCGCAGCGAGGGCAGGTCTCGCCGATGGGGACGGCCTGCGACACGCGCTTGTCCTTGATGTAGTCGCACTCCGGGTAGCGCGAGCAGCCCACGAAGGACCCGAAGCGCCCTTCGCGCACCACCAGCTCGCCCTCGCCGCACTGCGGGCAGACCTCGCCGGTGGACTTGGCGGGCACCTTGACCCGCTGCATCGAGGCCTGGGCCTTCTCCACCGTGGCGTCGAAGGGCGTGTACCACTCCTTCACGGTCGGCTCGAACTTCCGCTTTCCCGCCTCGATGGCGTCGAGGCGGCGCTCCAGCTCGGCGGTGAAATCGACGTCCACGATCGCCGGGAAGTGCTCGCGGAGCAGTGCGTCCACGGTCTTGCCCAGCTCGGTCGGGTGCAGGCGGCGCTCCTCCTGGCGCACGTAGGCGCGCTCCTGGATCACCTCGACCGTGGGCGCGTAGGTCGAGGGCCGGCCGATGCCCCGCTCCTCCAGCTCGCGGATCAGCGATGCCTCCGTGTAACGCGGCGGCGGCTGCGTGAAGTGCTGTTCCATGACCACCTCGTGGCAGCGGGCCCGATCCCCGACGTGGAGGGCGGGCAGCCCGGCGTCCGCGTCCGGTGGGGAGTCCGCGCCGGGAGCGCCGGCCTCCGCGACGTCACCGGCGCCGGCGGTCCCGGCGTCCGGGCCGCCACCCCCGGCCGGTCCCTCGCGGCGCTCCTCCTCCCGCTTCCAGACGCGCTGGAACCCGTCGAAGAGCATCACCGACCCGGTGGCGCGGAAGAGGTGGTCGGCGGCGCCGAGGGTGACCCGCGTGCTCTGGAAGCGCGCCGCCGCCATCTGGCTGGCCACGAACCGCCGCCAGATCAGCTCGTAGAGACGCGCCTGGTCCCGGCTCAGATGGGGCGTGACCTGCTCGGGATGGCGGGTGACGTCGGTGGGGCGGATGGCCTCGTGCGCGTCCTGCATGTGCTGGACCTGGCGCTGCCGGGCCTCGCCGCGGCGAACGTACTCCGGTCCGAAGCTGGCCGTGATGTGATCCACGACCTCCGTGCGCGCCTGCTCGCTGATGCGGGTCGAGTCGGTGCGCATGTAGGTGATGAGACCGACCGGGCCCGCGCTGCCGAGCTCCACCCCCTCGTAGAGCTCCTGGGCCACCGACATGGTGCGCCGCGGCGCCATGCGCAGCCGCGTGCTGGCGTCCTGCTGGAGCGTGCTGGTGGTGTAGGGGAGCGGGGCCGAGCGGCTGGTCTCGCCGCTCTCGACGGCCTCCACCAGGAACGGGGGGCTGTCCTCGGATCGGTGGCCCTCGGCGTCGAAGTTGAGGGCGTGCAGCACCTCCAGCGCCGCAGCCCGGGTCGCCAGGTCCACCCTGTCGGGGGTGGAGGCGCCGCTCCCGCGCGCCGCGCGCCGCCGGCCCCTGGCGGGGCCCTCCGCCACCGGAGGCTGCTCGCCGCGGCGTCCGAGAAAGCGCGCCCGGAAGCGCACCCCCTCCCTCTCCAGCAGAGCGTCCAGGCTCCACGACTCCACCGGCACGAAGGCGTCGATCTCGTTCTCCCGATCGACGACCAGCCGCACGGCGACCGATTGGACCCGCCCCGCCGAGAGCCCGGTCCTCACCTTGCGCCAGAGGAGGGGGCTCAGCCGGTAGCCGACCAGGCGGTCGATCACCCGCCTCGCCTCCTGGGCGTAGACGAGGTTGCGATCGATCTTGCGCGGCGCCCGCAGCGCCGCCTCGACCGCGCCGCGGGTGATCTCGTGGACCACGATCCGATCGGGGTCGCGCAGGTTGAGCGCCTCGGCGAGATGCCAGGCGATCGCCTCCCCCTCCCGGTCGGGGTCGGCCGCCAGCACCACCTCATCGGAGTGCCTGGCCGCCTCACGCAGCTCGCGGATCTGGCGCTCCTTGCCGCGGATGACCAGGTACTCGGGGCGGAAGCCGTGCTCCACGTCCACCCCCATCTTCGACTTGGGGAGGTCGCGAATGTGGCCCATGGAGGCCTTCACGGTGTACCCCGTTCCGAGGAACCGCGAGAGCGTCCGGGCCTTGCTCGGAGACTCGACGATGATGAGGCGATTGGGCATGGATGGAGAGGATGACGGCCCGGGCAGCCGGGGCCGGGCCGATGGTAGCAGCGGCCCCCCCGCCGGCCCGGGAGGCCGCCCCACACTGTATCCCGGATTGTGACCCGGGGCGCGGAGATCGAAACGGGGGCGCGCCGCCGCGGCCCGCCGGCCCCTCCGGGGCCGCCTCCCCCTTCGCGGGGGTCCCCGGCCGCCCCCGGGTCAACCCCTCCCGGGGTCGCCGGGCATCGCCGCGAGCACCGCGGCGTCCGGGGCAGCGTCCACCGCCTGGGCCGGGCCTCCCAGGGTCAGCCGCCGCGTGGCGCCCGAGGGCACGCGTGCCCCGGGGACCACGACCCCGGTCACGTTGAGGGGGTCCGCCGCCGAGAGGACGACCGGCTCCTCGGCGCGGACGCCGCCGCGACGCATGGCGCGCAGCGCGTCCACCGCCTCGGGGAGCGCGTACTGCTCGCCCGCCACCCCACTCACGAAGCGCCCGCCGCGCACCGTCCCCCGCGCCTCCAGGCGGCGCAGGGCCCAGAGCAGCTCGCGCCAGGGCACCGCGACCGGCTCGTGCGCCGCGAGGTCCCAGAAGATCACCCCGAAGCGGCGGAGGAGCTGCCCGGCGAGCGCCTCCGCCAGGGCGTCACGATCCTCCACGGGCCCGGCCTCGGGGAGCAGCGACCAGCGCCCCTCGCCCGCGTAGCCGGCGCGGATGCCCCGGCGCGCCCCGATGGGGCGGCGCCCTCGCGCGGGGGAGCGAGCGGCGAGGAGGGAGCGCACGGCGGCGAAGCCGTCGGCGGCCACGAGCCCGCGCGAGACCGCGTCCCACAACCCCGCCTCGACCTCGCTGGGGAGCCGGCCGGTGCGCGGGCCGATCTCGCTGGTGAAGAGGGCGCCGTGGTGGCGCAGCACCTCGACGACATCGTGCGTCGCACCCGCCGCGGGTTCCAGCGGCCGGGCCCGGCCCCGCACCGCCTGGAGCAGCCAGGGCAGGTCGGAACGCAGCACCAGGGTGATGGGGGTGGAGCGGGACGGGAACGGCCGGCTCCGGTCCGCCCGCAATGCCCGCCGGGCGTCCTCGCCGTCCCCGACCGCCTCGCAGGTGCCGCTCGCTGACCCGCCGGCCGGGCCCTCGGCGGACCCGTCCTCCCCCCGGACCCGCAGGCGCGCCCAGGCGACCGTCCCCGACAGGCAGAGGTCGTCCAGCCAGTCCGGTCGATAGTGGGCGACGCGGCGGGACAGGATCTCCGTCTCCCAGGCTCCCGCGGGCGCCTCGAACCCCTGGAGCTGGGTGATCGCCGCGCGCAGCCCGGCCCGGCCCTCCCACTGCCCTCCCTCGGCCACATGCTGCCAGCGGAGCAGGAACCGGACGAACTCGGCCGGGGTGACCGGCGAGACCTCGCGGCGAAGTGCCTCCCGCGCGTTGCGGTGGATCCGCTCCAGCAGGCGCCGGGAGCACCAGCGCTCCCCCTCGGCGCCCGCCGGTCCGTACCGCGCGCGCAGCACGAACCCCTCCGCCTCCAGGCGCGCGAGACCGGCGGCGACCAGGCGGGGCGGCAGCGCGGTGCTTCGGGAGAGGTCCAGCTCGGTCACCGGCCCGCTCGCCTCCAGGTGCCCCCGCAACACCCGGGCCGCCGGCGGCGCCGGGTCGGCGCCCCCGTCCCACTCCGTCCCACGGAGGGCAGGCAGGTCCGGGATGAAGCGGGCGCCCGGGTCGAGCATCTCCACGACGGGACGGGACTCCCGCGCGCACCACAGGGTGCCCGCGGCCGCCGGAGCGGCGCCGCCAGCGGCCCGCAGGGTGTCCGGGGAGGGTGCCAGGGTTCCCCCGGGGCGAACCCGCAGGGCGCGGCCACCCGCCACCAGCGCCTCGAACCACCCCTCCCACTCCGGGCGCGGCCACATCACCACCAGGGCGAGCAGCAGCTCGTGGAGCTCCTCGGCACCGCGGGGCGCGGGCCGGACCTCCGCGCGGACCCGCGCCGCCGCCTGCGGGTCCACGGCGTCGAGCCGGCCCGGCATGACCGTCAGGCCGCGCCGGACCGGGGCGGCGCGGCTGCGCCGATCCTCGAGCGGGGCGTCGTCCAGGAAGGTGTGGGGAGGCCCGTTGACGATCTCGTGGGCCAGCACGGAGGGCTCGGTGGTGTCGCGGCACGCGATCCGCACCGTGCCGAGCCCGATCGCCTCGACCAGGGCACGCAGGCCGTCACCGTCCATCGCCTCATGGAGGCAGTCGTCCACCGTCTGGCGGACCAGGACGTGGTCGGGGATCTCGATCGGTCCGGCCGGGTTCTCGTTCTGGCAGGCGAGCAGCGCGGGGAAGAGCGCGGCCAGCACGTCGTCCGCCTCCAGGCGCTGGATCGGTGGTGGGGTGCGCCGCCCTCCGCGAAAGCGCGGGACCACCAGCGAGCGGGTGAGGTTCCAGCGCCAGCGGGCAGCGAACATCGGCGCGAAGATCACGGCCCGGCGCAGCACGTCCTCGACGCTGCGCGACGCGAGCAGGCGCGGCACGGCCTCCAGGGGGAGGCTGTGCTGGGGGCCCAGCGAGAGGAGCACGCAGTCGTCGCTCGCCGCCGCCTGCAGCTCGAAGTCGAAGGTGGCGCAGAAGCGCTTGCGCAGCGCCAGGCCGAGGGCGCGGTTGAGCCGGGCGCCGAGGGGCGCATGGAGCACCAGCTGCATGCCGCCCGAGTCGTCGAAGAAGCGCTCCAGGACCAGGTGGTCACGGGTGGGCAGGAGCCCCAGCGCGCTGCGCGCCGCGGCCAGGTAGTCGACGGCCTGGCCGGCGACGTCGCGGGCAACCCCGCAACCCTCCTCCAGCCACGCCACGGCGGCGTCGCGGCCCCCCGCGGCAAGGCGCGCGTCCACGCCCGCCCGGAGCCGGGAGACCTCGTCCGACAGCTCCGCGGTCCGGCCCGGTGCCTCCCCCAGCCAGAACGGGACCGACGGCGGCGCGCCCTGCGCGTCCGCCACCCGCACCGTCCCCGCGCCGACGCGGAGGATGCGCCACGAGGACGTCCCCAGCAGGAACACGTCGCCCACCATGGACTCCACCGCCCAGTCCTCGGTGACGCTGCCGACCACCGTCTCGTCGGGCTCCGCGAGGACGCGGTAGTCGCCGGTCTCGGGGATGGCCCCGCCCGAGGTCAGCGCGACGAGCCGCGTCCCGCGACGGGCGCGCAGCACCCCGCGGACGCGGTCGCGGTGCAGGCGCGCCGCGATGGTCCCGCGGCCCGTCTCCACGCCCTCCGAGACCAGCTCCACCACCTCGTCGAAGCCGGACCGGGTGAGGGTGGAGAAGGGAGCGGCGTGGCGTGCCATCCGGTACAGCTCGTCCTCACCCACCCCCTCGTCGCCGCGAGCGGCGGCCTCGGCGATCAGATGCTGCGCCAGCACGTCGCGGGGCGGCCGCGGCAGGCGGATGGCGTCGAGGTCTCCGCGTCTCACCGCCGCGAGGAGGGCGCAGCACTCGACGAGCTCGTCGCGGCTCAGGGGGAAGAGCCGTCCCACCGCCGTGCCGCCGAGGTGGTGGCCGGAGCGGCCCACCCGCTGGAGAAGGGTCCCGATGCTGCGCGGCGGCGAGATCTGGCAGACCAGGTCGACCGGACCGATGTCGATCCCGAGCTCGAGCGACGCGGTCGCCACCAGGGCGCGCAGCTCGCCGGCGCGCAACCGCGTCTCCACCAGCGTCCGCCGCTCGCGCGAGAGGCTCCCGTGGTGGGCGGCGACGGCGCCGTCACCCAGCCGCTCCGCGAGCAGGTGGGCGACGCGCTCGGACATCCGGCGCGTGTTCACGAAGACCAGGGTGGTGCGGTGCTCGAGCACGTGCGCGGCGATCCGATCGACCACCTGGCCGAGCTGGCCGGCGCTCGCCACCGCCCCGAGCTCCTCTCCCGGCAGCTCGATCGCGAGCTGGGTGGGGCGGCGGTGGCCGACGTCGACCACCGCGCAGCGGGGCCGGCCCGCGCCATCCACCCGCCCCTCTCCCACACCCACCAGCAGCCCGGCCACGACCTCCACCGGCCGCTGCGTGGCCGACAGCCCGACCCTGCGCAGGGGTGCGCCGGCCGCAGCCTCCAGCCGCTCCAGGCTCAGCGCGAGATGCGCTCCCCGCCGGTCGGCGGCGAGGGCGTGGATCTCGTCGACGATGACCGTGCGCACGGAGCCCAGGTTGGCCCGGCTGCGCGGCGAGGTCAGCAGCAGGTACAGGGACTCCGGGGTGGTGACCAGGAAGCTCGGCGGGCGGCGGAGCATGGCGGCGCGGGCCGCGGCCGGCGTGTCCCCGCTGCGCACCTCCACGCGCAGGTCGGGAGGGTTCATCCCCAGCTCCACCGCGACGGCGGCGATCTCGCGCAGCGGGACCTCCAGGTTCTGCTGGACGTCGAGCGCGAGGGCTCTCAGAGGAGAGACGTAGACCACGTGGGTCGCGCCTCCGACCGGCTCCCCTCGGGCCGCAGCCCGGTACAGCTCGTCGATCGCGATGAGGAACCCGGCGAGCGTCTTGCCCGCCCCCGTCGGCGCGGCGATCAGCGTCGACCTCCCGGCGGCGATGGGCGGCCAGCCCCGCTCCTGCGCGGGTGTCGGTCCGCCGGGGAACCGGCGCTCGAACCAGAGCCGCACCGCCGGGTGGCGCAGGGCGCTCATCGGGGGAAGGTACCACCGGCCGCGACCGGCCCCGGCGCCGGCGCTCCCCGCCGGACGGGCGCGGCCGAGCGTCCCGTTCGCCCGCGCCGCCGCCCCCTACCAGCGCGCCCGCAGGACCCGGCCGCCCGGCAGGGCGCGCACCGCGCCGGTCAGCTCCAGCTCCCCGATCAGCACGGCCACGTCGGCGGCGGGGAGATCCAGCCCTCGGGCGAGCACCTCGCGGTGCACCGGCTCCGCCCCGAGCAGGTCCAGGAGGCGCTGTCCGGGAGCGTGGGGCTCCGGCCTCGGGGCTGCGCCGGCCCCGCCGGGGCGGCGCCGTGCCCGGGACCCTCCGCATCCGCCCCCGGGGGCGATGCCGGCCAGCTCGGTGCGGCACTCCGGGACCACGTCGCTCAGATCGGAGGGGTCCAGGTAGGGGCGCGCCCCGTCCCGCAGCAGGCGGTTGGACCCCGCGCACGCGGTCCCCATGATCGAGCCGGGAACGGCCAGCACCTCGCGGCCCAGCTCCACCGCCCGGTGGGCGGTGCTGAGGGCCCCGCTGCCCTCCCCCGCCTCGACCACGATCACGGCGCGGCTCAGGGCCGCGATGATCCGGTTGCGCAGCGGGAAGTGCCAGGGCAGCGGGCCGTCCGTGGGCGGGTACTCGCTCAGCAGCGCGCCGGTTTTTGTCAGTTGAGTCCGCAACGGGCCGTGCGCGCGCGGGTACGGCACGGCCAGCCCGCAGCCCAGCACCGCGACGGTCCGGCCTCCGCCGGCGAGGCAGCCGCGATGGGCCTCGGCGTCCACCCCCACGGCGAACCCGCTCACCACGGTCACTCCCCGCCTCCCCAGGTCCGCCCCGATCCGCCTCGCCACCTCCAGTCCCTGCAGGGTGGGCCGGCGCGCCCCCACCAGCGCGACCCCCGGGAGGGGGGGCAGGTCCCCGTCCACGAAGAGGCGCACCACCCGGTCGCGCTCGTCACACGCCGCGAGGTCGTCCAGGCAGGCAGGCCAGCGTGGATCCCCCCGGTCCAGGCGCCACCCCGGCGGACCCGCGCTCACCCCGCCCCGCCAGCCCATGGGGGCCACCTCACCCCGCCTGGCCGCGGAGCTGGAGGGCCTCGATCACCGCCTCGCGGGTGACCCGCTCATCACCCCGCAGATCGCTGATGGTCCGCGCCACCCGCAGCACGCGGTGGTATCCCCTGGCCGAGAGCCGCCCCCGCTCCCCCGCCCTGGTCAGAGCGTCGCGACCACGGGCGTCGAGCCCGCAGATCTCGAGCAGGCGCTCCCCCGGCACCAGCGCGTTGGCGGTCGCGCCGGCCCGCGCGGCCCGTTCCCGCTGTCGCGCGCGGGCGGCTGCGACCCGTTCGCGCACCCGCCCGCTGCTCTCCTCCTCCCGCTCCCCGAAGAGGTCGGCGCCCTCCACGCGGGGCACGTCCACCACGATGTCGATGCGGTCGCGCATCGGCCCGGAGAGCCGCGCCTGGTAGCGGACCACCTGCTCCGCCGGGCAGCGGCACCCCTCGCCGACCGCCTGCCCCAGCCGTCCGCACGGGCAGGGGTTCGCGGCCGCCACCAGGATCAGCTCGGCGGGGAAGACCACCGTGCCGCGCACCCGGGTCACCACCACGCGGCGCTCCTCCACGGGCTGGCGGAGGGCTTCCAGGTGCGCCCGCGGGAACTCGCAGACCTCGTCCAGGAGGAGCACCCCCCGGTGGGCCAGGCTCACCTCACCCGGCTGCGCCAGACCCGCGCCGCCGCCCACCAGCCCCGCCCGGGACACCGAGTGGTGGGGCGCCCGGAACGGTGGTCGCAGGCTGGTCGGAGGCCGGTCGGCGAGGCGCCCGCGGAGCGAGTAGATGGCGGCAACCTCCAGTGCCTCGTCCACGGAGAGGTCGGGGAGGAGCCCGCCCAGCGCTCGCGCCAGCATGGTCTTGCCGGATCCCGGCGGGCCCAGCATCAGCACGTTGTGCCGCCCGCCCGCGGCGATCTCGAGGGCGCGTTTGGCGAGCGCCTGTCCCCGGACCGAGGCCAGGTCGGTTCCCGGCGCCTGCGGGACGGCGCCCATCGGGGGAGGGGGCGCAGCCGCCAGCCGGCGCGCACCCCGGAGGTGCGCCACCGCGTCGCTGAGCCGCTCCACGCCGAACACGGAAACCCCCTCGACCAGGGCGGCCTCGGCCGCGTTCTCGGAGGGCACGAGCAGCGTCCGGATGCCGGCCTCGAGCAGCCGCCGCGCCATGGGGAGCACCCCGACCACACCCCGCACGCTGCCGTCCAGGGCCAGCTCGCCGATCAGCCCCACGCCGTCGAGAGCGAGCCGCCCGTCGCCATGGCGCAGCAGCGCGGACGCGATGGCGAGGTCGAACCCGGTCCCCTCCTTGGGGACCTCGGCGGGCGCCAGGTTGACGGTGATGCGCCGAGCCGGAAAGTCGAACCCGGCGCTGCGCACCGCCACGCGCACCCGCTCGCGGGCCTCCTGGATCGACCGGTCGGTGAGCCCCACGATGGTGAAGCTCGGCAGGCCGTTGGCCACGTCGACCTCGACCGTGACCGGCACCCCGGAGAGCCCGTGCACCACGCAGCTCATTGCCTTCGCAATCATACTGTGCAGTGTATCTCGGTTGCCGCCCGTGGTCGCGGCCCCGGGGGCGGCGCGCGCCGCCGGCGACGGCACGCGGGTCCCGGCGCGACCCCCGAGGGGTGGGCTACGCTCACGGGCGATGCCGGCGCCCGAGGACCACCCCCGCCCGGACACCTCGCCCGCCGCGGGCGGGGACCGGCTCCTGCTCTCGGACGCCGAGCGCGACGAGGGGGTCCGGGCGCTCGAACGCGCCTGCGTCGAGGGGCGTCTCACGCTGGGCGAGTTCAGCGAGCGGGTCGAGGGAGCCCTCGGCGCCCGCACCCGGGGCGACCTGGCCCCGCTCCTGGCCGATCTCCCCACCGCCTCCCCGCCCGTTCCCGGGGAGGCCTCCGCGCCCGCGCCCGCGCCTGCGCCGGGGGCGTCACGACCGTCGCCGCGATTCTCCCTCTCCATCCTGGGAGAGCATCAGCACCTGGGGCGATGGGTCCTCCCGCCTGCGGGCGCGCCCCGGCTCCATCTGCGCGTCCTTGCCCTGCTCGGGGCGATCGTGGTCACGCGCGGCGCCGGCCGTGGCCCAGGGTGGTGGGGGCCCCGCCACCCCCGCCACGGCTGGGGCATGCCTCCGCCGGCGCCCCCCGCCCCGCCCGCCGGCACCGGCCCGGGCGTGGGCTGGCCGGGCCCTCCCGAGGGCTGGTCCGAACCGGCGGAGGCCGGGGTGGGCTGGATGCTGCCGTCCCGGGCGGACCGGCGTCGGGCGCGGCGCGAGCGGCGCCGCATGCGCCGGCACCTCTGATGGTCGCCCCCAGTCCCGCCTCGGTCCGGGTCTCCCTCGAGATCGGCCGGCGGAGGACCTTCGCGGCGGCCCTGGACTGGCCCGGCTGGGCGCGCTCGGGCCGCTCCGAGGACGATGCGCTCGCCGCACTCCGCGCCTACGCGCCGAGGTACGAGCCGGTGGCTCGGGGCGCCGGGGAGGAGCCGCCCGACCCCGCCCGTCTCGACGTGGTGGAGCGCATCGTGGGGTCCGCCAGCACCGACTTCGGGGTCCTTGCCGGCATCGCCGAGGGGGACCGGGAGCCGCCGGGTGACGAGGTCGCCGCCACCCTGCTCCGGCTGGTGGAGAGCTCGTGGGCGGTCTTCGACCGCATCGTGGCCTGCGCTCCCGCCGTGCTCCGCAAGGGCCCGCGCGGCGGCGGCCGTGACCGCGACGCCATCGTGGACCACGTGCTGGGCGCCGAGGCCGAGGCGTACGCGCCGAAGCTCGGCGCGCGCCTTCCCCGCCCGCGCTTCGACGACGCGGGCGCCGTCGCCGCCCATCGCTCGGCGCTGCTCGCCACCCTGCTCGAGGCCGCGACCAGGGTGGGACCGTCCCCCCGCTGGCCGCCGCGGTACGCGGCGCGGCGCATCGCCTGGCACGTCCTCGACCACGCCTGGGAGATCGAGGACCGGGCCGAGCCCTGACCCCGAGGTCAGCCGCCTGCGCCCACCGAGCACGTCCAACTCTCGGTGACGGTCTCGGTCCCCCCCGTGGAGGCATCGTTGCGCAGGCCGCCGGCCGTGACGGTGCCCGAGCCGTCGGGGCTGACCTGGGCCGA
>JAJZNI010000155.1:7225-12488 GCA_021847925.1 bacterium | reverse complement strand
TGTGCCGGTGTGGGCCTGGCCTACGTCAACCAGACCGCGAAGGCGACCCAGGACACCTACCACGAGACCAGCCTCATCAGCCAGCAGCAGCAGCTCAGCAACGAGGACCAGCAGCTCGGTGCCGAGTTGGCTCGCCTCGAGGCCGCGCCCCGGATCATCGCCGAGGCGCAGCGGCTGGGGATGGTGCCCACCGGCACCTGGACCTACGCGGGCGCTTCGCCGCGACCGCTGGTGAGCCCGGCGGCGTCCGAGCTCGCCGCGCCGCCTCCGCCTCGCGCCTCCGCCGCCGGGCTGTCCGGGGCCCTCAGCGCGGTGGTCGGAGGCGGGGGGTGAACCCGGGCCGGCACCGCCAGGCGATCTCCGGGACCGTCCCCGCGGAGGAGGACCCGGAGGCGCCATCGCCGCGGCGCGGGCCCGCGCGCGGCTGGTTCGTGGGCGAGGGGCCGAGGGTGCGCGGGCGCGCGGTCTGGCTGATGCTGGCCTTCGCGGGCCTGGCGGCGACCCTCGTGGTCCACCTGGGCGACGTCCAGGTCGTCGAGCACGCGAGCCTCAGCGCCGCCGCCGCGGCGGCGCACGAGATCAGCTTCACGCTGCCCGCGCAGCGGGGGGAGATCCTGGACAGCCAGGGCAGGGTCCTGGTCAGCACCCAGGTCGTCTACTCCGTGCACGTCGATCCCGCGCTCATCCCCCCCGCCGAGCGGGCGCAGGACGCGGCGGAGATCGCCCACGTGCTCGGGCTCTCCGGGAGCGTGGTGGCCAAGGCCCTGGCCGAGCACACGGAGTACGCGTACCTCGCCGATGGGGTGAGCGTCCAGGTCAAGGACCAGCTCAGCCAGCTCCCCATCGCCGGCATCATCCTGCAGCCCGAGGACCAGCCCGTCTACGAGCCCTCCCCGGTCGCCGGCGAGTCCTTCGCCGCCGACCTCCTCGGCTTCGTCAACGCGAGCGGCAAGGGCCAGTACGGGGTGGAGGGGTACTACAACTCGCTGCTCACCGGGAGGAGGGGCTCGGCCTCGGAGGTCCGCGACAGCCAGGGCAATGCCATCTACCTGAACCGCGGCTCGGTGCGCCCGGCTCGCAACGGGGACACCCTGCAGCTGGGCCTCGATTCCCAGGTGCAGTACTGGGCGGAGCAGGACATCGCCGCCGCCGTGGCCAAGGATCACGCCCAGTCCGGCGAGATCCTGGTGATGGACACCCACACCGGGGCCATCGAGGCCTGGGCCGACTACCCGAGCTTCAACGCCAACACCTACACGTCCACGCCGGTCGCCGACTTCCTCGACCCCGCCATCTCCTCCCTCTACGCGCCGGGGTCGGTGATGAAGGTCGTGACCTTCGCGGGGGGCCTCAACAACCGCGCGATCACGCCCGGTTACACGTTCAACGAGCAGCAGACCGTGGTCGACGGCGTCCTCATCCACGACTGGGATCGCCGCAGCCACGGGTGGATCACCATGCAGACCGTGCTCGACGACTCCCTGAACAACGGGGCCATGAAGGTGATGCGCCTGGAGGGTGTCAACGCCTTCTACGACAACCTCCTGGCCTTCGGCATGGGGGCCCCCACCGGGGTCGACCTGCAGGGGGAGGTCAACCAGCAGATGGCTCCGCAGAGCCGGCTCAACATGCTGGACTACAGCGAGATGTCCTTCGGGCAGAGCATCGTCGTGACCCCCGTGGAGATGCTCGCCGCGATCAACGCGGTCGCCAACGGCGGCGTCTGGGTGCAGCCGCACGCCGTGACCTCGATCATCAACCCGAACACGGGCAGGACCACCGCCGTCACGCCGGCCACGCGCCGGGTGATCTCGGCGCAGGCGGCGTCCACGCTGACCACCATGCTGACCCACGTCGTCGACGACCCCGGCGCCGAGGGCTTCGCCGCCCGCATCCCCGGATGGACCGGCGAGATCGCGGCCAAGACCGGGACCGCCCAGGAGGACGTGAACGGCAGCCTCAGCGGCACCGACGTCTCCTTCGCCGGCTTCCTGCCCGCCTCCAACCCCCAGTTCACCATGATGGTGCTGATCAACGAGCCCCAGGTGCCCGCCAGCCAGGACTACGGGTCGGTGCTGGCCGGCCCGGTGTGGCACGAGATGTCGCTGCAGATGATCGACCACTGGCACCTGACCCCCTGAGCGGCGGCCGGGGGAGGGGTCCCTCGTGGTGACGCCGCGCCTCCCCGGTCCGCCACCCCGGCTTGCGTGTCCCCGGCCTGAGCGAATACCCTATCCGGGCGCGTTTCGCGCCGGCAATGGTGCAGGGAGCGGGGACGGCAAGGAGTGGGGAGAGCCCTGGTGGGGAGCTGCGTCTCCCGGTCGTCGCGCGCTCGGGCCGTGATGCCTCCGCCGGGGGTGGTGCGCCGCGCACGCTGAGGGTCCTCATCGTCGAGGACCACGAGATGCTGGCGCAGACCCTCGCCCTGGCGCTGGCGCCGCGGTTCGAGTGCTCCGTGGCGTCCCTCCGGGGTCCGGCGGGAGTGGTCGACCAGGCGGTGTGGCTCCATCCCGACCTGGTCCTCCTCGACCTGGGCCTCGGTCCCGCCGACGGCCTCGACCTCATCCCCGGCCTCCTCTCCTCCGGCGCCCAGGTGCTCCTGATCACGGGCACGACCGACGAGGCCCGGCTGGGGGCGGCGCTCGCCCTCGGGGCGAGCGGGTGGGTGATCAAGTCGCAGCCCTTTGAACGCCTGGTGAGAGCGGTGGAGACGGTGATGGAGCGCCGGCCCCTGCTGGGCGATGCCGAGCGGACGAGACTGGCCCGGCTCGGGTCGGACCGCCTCGACCGCGAGCGCGAGGTCAGGCGCCGGATGGGCGAGCTCACGCCCCGGGAACGAGAGGTGCTCTCGGCCCTGTCCGCCGGTGAGGCGGCCGGCGAGATCGCGCACACGCTCTCCATCTCGATCGGGACCGTGCGCAGCCACATCCAGTCAATCCGGGAGAAGCTCGGGGTGCCCAACCAGCTCGCCGCCGTGGCTGCCGCGGGCCTGCTGACCGCCCGCGGGGGCGCGCCGGCTGCCCGGCGGGCGCAGGGGTGATCTCGCTCGCCCGCGTCGCGCTGCTCCTCCATGCCGAGCGTGCCGGGTATCGGGGCCCCGACCGCCGGGGGCTCCTGCCCCGTCTGGAGGAGCCGGCGGCCGCCCGCGTGGCCGCCGGGGCACTGGCGGCCGTCGTCGCGATCCCGCTGGGAGGGATGGGTGCCCTGCTCCTCGTGCCCCGGCTTGCCCAGGCCTCCGCGTCCGTCGGCGCTGCCGACGTCGCCGTGGTGGCCTTCGCAGGTGCCGGCCTCGTGCTCCTCGTGCGCTGGCGCCTGGTCGGGGAGGCGGCCGTCGCGATCCAGGGTATCGGCGTGGCGCTCGCCGGCCTTCTCCTCGTCCCCGCCGTCCCGCAGACCGGCCCGCTCCCGGACTACGTCGCCGCCCTGCAGATCACCGCGGTCGCCGCCGTCCTCGTGCTCTTCGGCGCCTCGCTGGCCTCCCCGCCCGTGCGGGCGGGCCTCCGTCCGCTGGCGCTCGCCACGTGGGCCTTCGGGCTCGCGCTGGCGCTGGCGGTTCCCCTGGCGTTTCTCATCACCCGGGAGCGGCACGAGGCCGTGGCCATGGCCGCGATCCGCGCGGCCGAGGCGCTCGCCTGCGTGCTGGTCGCCGGCGCCGTCCTCGTCCGCGGGGTCCGGGGTCGCCACCTCGTGTTCGTCGCCGGTGCGGTCGCGCTTCTGGCGATCGCCGCGGCCTGCGCGGCGCTGGCGGCCGGCTGGCTGCGGCGCGACGGCGTCCCGCCGGAGCTGCCCTCCTTGTTCCTGGCCGCGGGCGCCGCCCAGCTTCTTCTGCTGGCGGCGGTGGACCTCAGGGCGACCCTCCGTGAGGTCGTCGTCCCGGACCTTCGTGGCCGGCGGCGCTGGGCCGCCGCGGAGAGCGAGGTCGATCGCCTGCGGCGGGTGGCGCTCGGCCGGCGCCACGACCTGCGCAGCATGCTGAGCGCCATCGACGGGAGCCTCATGGTGCTCGGGCAGCGGTGGGAGCAGCTGCCGGAGCGGACGGGTCAGCGGCTCATCGACGCGATGCGCCGCCAGGTCCAGGACCTGATGGCGATGCTGGACCCCGACGGTCCGGAGCCACGCCGCTACGACCTCTCGCGTCTCCTCGGCGGCGTGGCCGCGGTCCACGCGGCCCAGGTCCCACGCCTCGGCGTGTCGCTGGAGCGGGGACTCATGCTCGAGGGCCGGGCTGACCGGGTGGCCCTCGCCGTCAGCAACCTGCTCCGCAACGCGGCCGCCCACGCGCCCGGCGCCGCGGTGACCCTGAGCGCGAGGCGGGCGTCGCGCGACGCCGAGGAGGCGGTCGAGATCGAGGTGGCGGACGAGGGCCCGGGGCTTCCCGATGCCGACCTCGCCGCGGCGTGCGGGCCGGGGTGGAGGGGCGGTGGGGCGCGCGGCGTGCCGGGGAGCGGCCTGGGCCTCTTCCAGTGCCGCCAGCTGGTCGAGGTGGAGGGGGGCGAGATCGTGCTCGGCCCAACCCATCCGGACGGTCGCCATGGGAGCCGCGGGCTCAGGGTGCGCATCCGCATCCCCGTGTCCCCGCCGCTCCGGCCAGCCCGGGAATCCTCAACTTTGCAGATGTGCGCCGTGGCGAGGGGTGAGACACCTGATCCCGCAGGGCCGGATCGGGTCGTCCGCCGCCGCGGCTCACGGGCCGGGGCGCGCCTCCCGTTTCGGCGAAGAACCGGGACGCCCTCCCGCGAGGACATGACCGAGCGGGGGAGCGGCAAGGGAGGATGACCCATGCGGGTTCCATTTCGACGGCTGCTCATGGTGGGCGGAGGCGCGGCGATCCTCGCCACGGCGGGCTTCGCCTACCTGGCCAGCAACACGGTCGCGCCGAGCAGCGCGGGCATCGGCTCGGCGAGCATCTCCGGTTACAACGTCACCAACATCCACTACACGAACGAGTTCGGCTTGTCCGGGAGCACCACCGCCTCGTACCTGAACGGTCTGAGCTTCACGCTGGCCGCCCAGAACAGCGGAACCCTGGCGCCGACCTCGGTCGAGGTCTACTTCGCGCAGGCGGGGGCCCCGGCCAGCCCGCTCTACTACTGCGGGCAGGGACCGACCGCCGCCGAGGGCTTCTCCGCGGCATACGGCGCACCGGCCTACCCGGGCGTGTGCTCGATGATGAGCACCGGGACGGGAACCTGGCACCTGAGCTTCGCCTTCAACATGGCGCCCGGCTTCGGGCCGCTCGAGGTGGGGGCGTCCACCCTTGTGG
>JAJZNI010000155.1:0-7215 GCA_021847925.1 bacterium | reverse complement strand
TAGGCAGCCGCGGTTCGTGACACGTTGGTAAGGACGTGATGTGAGTGGCCGAGGCATGAGCACGGCGATGATCGACGCTGGTCTCGCGCCTCGGCGCTCACCCCTTCCGCGGACCCGGCCGGGAGTCCGCGTCGCGCGTGAGCTGCTGCGATCGCGGTGCGTCCACGCGCTGTCGGTCCTGGTCGTGGGCGCCGTCGCCTGGCTCCTCTTCGCTCCGGTCCAGCTCGGTGGGTCGGTCACCTACGTCATCACGGACGGGGTGAGCATGCTGCCGCACTTCCGCACCGGCGACCTGGTCCTGCTGCGGACGGAGAGCCGCTACCACGTCGGCGAGGTGGCCGGATACCGCGATGCCCAGATGGGGGGGGTCACGGTGATGCACCGGATCATCGCGATCGATGACGGGCATTACGTGTTCAGGGGCGACAACAACCGTTTCACCGATCCGTACCGACCCACCCGGAATCAGATCGTGGGGGCCGAGTGGATCCACCTGCCCGCCTGGGGCAACGTGCTGATGAACCTGCGGGCCCCCGTGACCGGCGCGATCATCGTGGGCCTGCTCGGGCTCTTCGTGCTCTGGCCGCGCTCGGACACGCGCCGCCGGCGCAGGAGGCATCGCCATGCCGGCTGACTCCGCGTTGCCGCCCCGCCCCGGCCCGCGCCGCGCGGCGGGAGGCAGGGACGCCGTGATCGCGTGCGCCCTCCTGGCGGCGGTCTCCGCGATCGTCGCCGGCGTGTCCTGGACCCGGCCGGACACCGCCCCCGCGACGGTCTCCTACACGCAGTCGGGACGTGTCGCCTACAGCGCTCGCACCGATCCCGGCTCCGTCTACGGTGGGGGCCAGGTCGCCACCGGGCAACCGGTGTACGGCTCCGCCGTCAGCGCGCTGCATGTCACCTACACCTACCGGCTCACCACCCCGGCCCGCGTCGACGTGACCGGCTCCGAGCAGCTCGTCGCCATGATCGGCAATGGGCAGGGCTTGAGCCGGGCGATTGCGCTCCAAGCGGCGCCGAGGACCTTCAGCGGCGAGGGGTTCACAGCCGGCGGGACGCTGAACCTCGCCGACCTTCGGACGGCTGCCGCGGCATTCAGCAGCGCCGCCGGGGGCAGCGGTGGGGGCAGCTTTCCGGTGACGATCTCCGCCTCCGTCACGGCGCACGGCCGCATCGCCGGGCAGGCGTGGAGCGGCACCTTCTCTCCTCCCGTCGACTTCACGTACGCTGCCGGGAACCTCCTGCCCGGCGGCCCGTCAGGGGGTGGGGGACCGGCCGGATTCAGCGTCGCCTCCTCCGGATCGGTGTCGGTGCCCGGAGGCAGGTCGGCGGCGATCCTCTGGGGAATCTCGGTGGCCAGCGCACGCATCACGTCGCTCGCCGTGCTGGTCGGGGCGCTGCTTCTCGGCGGGCTGCTCGGTTGGCCGCTCCTGCGCCAGGCCACGTCCCCCGACGAGAGCGAGCGCATCATGGCGAGGCACGGGTCGCTCATCGTGGAGAGCGACGGGGTTCAGCTCCACCCCGGCGCCACCGTGGTCCACATGGCGTCGTTCGGTGACCTGCTCCAGGTCTCCCGCCGCCTCGAGTGTCCGATCCTGCACTGCGATGACGGTGGGGACGTGTATTGGGTCGTCGACAGCGGGACCCTCTACCGCTACCGCGCCCCCTCCGCAGGCGCCACGCTCTGGCGGCTGCCTTCCGATCGCCGCACGCCCGCGCCGGACCCCGGGCTGTTCGCGTCGCCGCGCCCGAGAAGCGCCGCCACCGGCATCGCTGCCGTCCGGAGAGGAGACGATTCCCCGGACGGGGGTCGCGGCTGAGATCCGCCCCCGGCCGGCTCAGCGGGGGCGGGACGAGGATCGGGCGGTGGCGCGGGCCGCGCCGCGCCCGCCGCCGGCGGGTGCCCGCCGGGTGCAGAGGCGGCGCCGGCTCCGTAGCGCCGGGACGGGGCCCTTCGCGTCGCCCCGCCGGTCCCTCTGTGGCACCATCGCGGCCGTGCTCCGCGCCGACGTCCTCGCCGCGCTGCTCGGCGGACGGCTCGAGGCCCCGCCGGACGCCCGCCTCGAGCTGCGCAACCTGGTCAGCGACTCCCAGCAGGTGAGCCCGGGAGGCGCCTTCATCGCGCTCCCCGGCGAGCGCATGGACGGCCACGCCTTCGTCGCCGATGCGGCGCGCAGGGGGGCGCGGCTCGCGATCGTCTCCGCCGGCTTCGTCGCCGGGGAGGAGGTGCCCCCGCTGCTCATCCGCGTCGCCGACCCCGCGGCGGCGCTGCGCGAGGCCTGCTCGCGGCACCTGGTGGAGCTGGGATGCACCGTGGTCGGCATCACCGGGTCGGTGGGGAAGACCACCGCCAAGGAGATGTGCGCGCTGGCCCTGGGCGGCCGCCCGACCTCCAGGACGCCCGGCAACCTCAACACCTGGACCCAGATCCCCCTCCACGTCCTCGGCCTCGAGCCGCCGGTGGAGCGCCTGGTGGTGGAGATGGCCATGACCGCCCGCGGTGAGATCGCGGACCTCGCCGCGTTCACGCATCCCCAGGTGGGCGCGCTCCTCAACATCGGGCCCGCCCACATCGGCCGTCTCGGGTCCCTCGAGGCGATCGCCGACGCCAAGGCCGAGCTCCTCGACGCGCTCCCGGAGCGGGGTGCGGCGATCCTCAACGCCGACGACCCCCGGGTGGTGGGGGTGGCCGCCCGCAGCCGGGCCCCGGTGCGCTGGTTCGGCATGGGCGGGACGGCCCCGTGGCGGGTGGAGGAGGTCGAGGTCGAGGGAGTGTGGGGGACGCGGGCGACGCTGGTGGGCCCGGACGGCCGGGCCCCCCTTCGGCTGCGCGGCCCGGGGAGGCACCTGCTGGCCGACGCCGCCGCGGCCGCGGCCGTCGCCGCGGCTCTGGGCGTGGGCATCGCCGAGGTTGCGTCCCGTCTCTCCGAGTTCGCCCCCGCCACCCATCGCGGGCAGGTGTTCCGGACCCCGTCCGGCGCCACCGTCATCGACGACAGCTACAACAGCAGCCCGCCGTCCCTGGCCGCCGCCCTGGATGCCCTGGCGGCCAGCCTCGCGCCGGTCCGGCTCGCCGTCATCGGCGACATGCTGGAGCTGGGCGACCATGCTCTCGAGGCGCACCGCGAAGCCGGCCGGCACGCCGCCCGCGCCGCCACCCGTCTCATCGCCGTCGGGGCCAACGCCGGGGTGATGGCCGGCGCCGCGATCGCCGCGGGGATGCCCGACACGGCCGTGGAGCGCGCCCCCGACGCCGACGCCGCCGCGGTGCTGGCGGTCCGCCGGGCCGCCCCAGGCACTGCCGTCCTGGTCAAGGGGAGCCGCGCCCTCCACCTGGAGACGGTGGTGCAGAGGCTCCGCGACGATGCCTGACCCGGTCGCCGGTCAGGGCGTCCGGACCGCCGGGGCGAGCGGAGCCTGCACCCCCGCCCCCGCCCCTCGCCGCGCCGGCGTGCCCGCGCGCAGGCCACGGGCGTTGCACCTCCCGTGACCCGGGTCCTCATCACCGCCGCCGCCTGCTTCGTGGCCGGTGTCGCCCTCTACCCTGCGCTGATCACCCTCCTCCACCGCCTGGGCGCCGGCCAGATGGTCCAGCGCTACATGCCCGCATCGCATCGGGCCAAGGCGGGCACGCCCACCATGGGCGGGCTGCTCTTCTGCCTCATGGGGGTCGCGGCCTGGCTGGTCGCGGATCGCAGCCTCGCCGGGTTCGTCGCCGTCTTTGCGCTGGTCGGAGGGGCCGTGGTGGGCGCCCTCGACGATGTCGCCAACGTGCGCGGGCTCGGCTCGCTCGGGCTGACCGTTCGCCAGAAGCTGGTCCTCCAGGTCGTGGTGGGGGTGGCGGTCGGCTGGGGCCTGCACCAGATCCACGCCACGGCGCAGGACCTGCCCGGGGCGGGCATGGTGGACCTCGGCTGGGGGATCGTCCCCCTGGCCGCCCTCGCGGTCGTCGCCACCACCAACGCGGTGAACATCACCGACGGGGTGGACGGGCTGGCGGGAACCTGCACCGCGCTGGCGCTGGCCGGTGTGGTGGTCGGCGCCCTCTGGCTGCATGCGCCGAGCGCCGCCCTGGTCGCCTCCGCCCTCCTCGGCGGGGTCCTCGCCTTCCTCGTCTTCAACTGGCACCCCGCGCGGATCATCATGGGCGACACCGGCGCCCTCGGCCTGGGCGCCGCCCTCACCGCCGTCGCGGTCGAATCCCACCTCCTCTGGCTGCTGCCCCTGCTGGGGATCGTCTTCCTGGTGGAGACCGTGAGCGTCATCGTCAACGTCACCGCCGTGACGCGCTTTCACCGCCGGATCATCCGAGCCAGCCCGCTCCACCACCACTTCGAGCAGCTGGGGGTGCGCGAGGAGCGGCTCGTGGTGCTGTTCGCCTCGGGCGGCGCCGTCGCCCTCGGCCTCACCCTGCTGATCGCGCGCGGCGTGGTCACGTGAGGTCGAGTTGGAGGAGAATAGGCACCTGGCCTGAGCCCCGCGCTCGCTCTCCCCACGTCCTCTCACCGCAGGAGCCAGGTGGCCACCTCCACGATCCCGCCTCGCACCCTCAACCTTCCCGTCCGGCGGGCCAAGGTCGAGCTCGTTCCGATGTCTCGCGGGCTGGCCGCGGTCGACGGGTGGCTCTTCGTGGTCGTCACCGCCATCTGCGCCTTCGGGCTCGTGATGGTCTACAGCGCGTCGGACGTCCTCGGGTACCAGCTGACCGGGAATCCCAGCTACTTCTTCGAACGCCAGCTCGTCTTCATGGGCATGGGCGCCGTGGCGATGCTGGTGCTCGCCCGCACCGACTACCACCGCCTCTCCCGGTACGCGCGCCTGCTGGGCCTGGGGGTGGTGGTGCTGCTCCTCGCCGTGCTGGTGCCCCACCTCGGGGTGAAGGTCAACGGCTCGCGACGCTGGTTCGACGTGGGACCGGTGCAGCTCCAGCCGTCCGCCATGGCGGCGCTGGTGCTCATCGTCTTCATGGGACGCTGGCTCAGCGAGCGCGGCGAGCTGCTCAAGAGCTGGCGCACGGTGCGCGACTACACGGTGCTGCTCTGCGTCCCCCTGCTCCTGGTGCTGGGCGAGAGGGACCTGGGCAGCACCATCGTGCTGGGCTCGGTGGGGGCGGCCCTGCTCTTTCTCGCCGGCGCCCGCCTGCGCCACCTGCTCGCGCTGGGGGGGCTGGCCGGCCTGGCCGGCTGGGTGGCGATCGCCATGGAGCCGTACCGCTTGAGCCGGCTCACCTGCATCGGCCAGGGGTCGGTGGAGAACGCCCTCAACGCCTGCTGGCAGGGCACCCAGGCCCTCTACGGTCTGGGGATGGGCGGCCTCACCGGTGTCGGCCTGGGCAACTCGATCCAGAAGTACTCCTGGCTTCCCGAGGCCCACACGGACTTCATCTTCGCGATCATCGGCGAGGAGCTGGGGCTCATCGGAACGGTGGCGGTGGTGCTGGCGTTCACCTTCCTGGGGTGGCGCGGGGTGCGCGCGTCGTTGCGCGCCCCGGACCGCTACGGAGCGCTGCTCGCCGGAGGGATCACCGCATGGATCTGCATCCAGGCCTTCATCAACGTCGCCGCCGTGACCGTGCTCATCCCCACCACCGGGATCCCGCTCCCCTTCATCAGCTACGGAGGGAGCGCGCTGATCATGAACCTCGCCGGGATCGGGATACTCTGCAACGTGTCGGCCCAGGGCCGGCGCCAGGGGCCGGGGCCGGCGCGCGGCTTCGCCGATGTGCCGGGGAAGGGAGCGAGCGATCGTGCGGACGCTGATAGCCGGGGGCGGGACCGGGGGGCACCTGACCCCGGCCCTCGCGGTCGCCGACGCGTTGCGCGCCTCCGACCCTGAGGGCGCGGTGCTCCTCGTGGGCCGGCGGGGCGGGGTCGCGGAGGAGCTGGTCGAGCGCGCCGGGATCCCCCTGGAGGTGCTGTCGGTCTCGGGGCTCGACCTGTCACGGCCGGCGACGCTGGCGGGCTTCTCCATGCGCCTGCCGCGGGCGGTGCGTGAAGCGCAGCGGCTGGTGCGGAGATTCCGCCCCGACGTGGTCGTCGGGGCCGCCGGGTACGTCTCCGTCCCCGTGGTGCTGGCCGCCGGCAGGGAGGGCGTGCCGGTGGTGCTCCTCGAGCAGAACGCGCGCCCGGGGCGCGCCACCCGCCTCCTGGCCCGCCGGGCGGCGGCCGTCGCCACCTCCTTCCCGGAGACGGGGCGCCGCCTCCCCCACGTCCGGGTCGAGATGACCGGGAACCCGGTCCGGGCCGCGTTCCGGAGCGGCGCGCCCCCGCTCGGCGAGCGCTGCCGCCGGCTCCTGGCCTGGGGCGGGTCGCAGGGAGCCCGGCGGATCAACCGCGCCGTGATCGCCGCGGCGCCCGAGCTCCTCCGCCGCCACCCCGACGTCGAGGTGGCCCACCAGTGCGGCCAGCTCGACGCCGCCGAGGTGCTGGCCGCTCGGGACGCCCTGCCGCCCGACCTGGGACGGCGCTGGGAGGTGGCGGCGTTCTTCCCCGACGCCGCGGCGCGCGTGGGGTGGGCCGACCTGGTCGTGATGCGGGCGGGGGGCTCGTCGCTCGCCGAGGTCACCGCCCTGGGGCGCCCCATGGTGCTCGTCCCCTACCCCCACGCCGGCGACCACCAGCGTCACAACGCGGAGCCGTACGTCCGGGCCGGCGCCGCCACGGTCATCCCCGACGCCGAGTGCGACGGGGCCCGCCTGGGCCGCGAGGTGGAGGCTCTCATCGCCGATCCCGGGCGCTGGCGGGCGATGGCCGCGCGGAGCTGGGCGGCGGCGCGGCCGGAGGCGACCCAGAGGGTCGTGGCCCTGCTCCGGCGCGTGGCCGGCCACCCGAGCGCGCCTCCCGCGTGCCCGGCGGGGGCGGTGCGGTGAGCCGCCACGTCCACTTCCTGGGGATCTGCGGCTACGCGGTGAGCGGCGCGGCGCTGCTCGCCCAGCGGCTCGGGGACACCGTCACCGGCAGCGACGAGCACGCCTACCCACCGGTCTCCGATGCCGTCACCGAGGCCGGGATCCCCTGGGAGAATCACCACGACCCGGCCAACCTCGACCGGTGGGGGAGGCCCGACCTGGTGGTGGTCGGCAACCAGGTCCGGCCGCACAACGAGGAGTGGCTGGAGGCCCGCCGGCGCGGCATCCCCGAGACCAGCGAGATCGAGTTCTTCGTCTCCCTGACGGGCGACCGGCCGCGGCTGTCGGTGTGCGGCACTCACGGCAAG
>JAJZNI010000102.1 GCA_021847925.1 bacterium | reverse complement strand
ACACGTTCGTCCTCGATGACGGGAGCCTGCTGATGGTGGCCACCGACCGGGTGTCCGCCTTCGACGTGGTGATGCCGGACCCGATCCCCGACAAGGGACGGGTGCTGACGCAGATGTCGCGATGGTGGTTTCACCGCACCGCCGACATCGTCCCCAACCATCTCCTCCCGGATCGCGACGACGCGGTCCCCGCCGCGGTCTGGGCCGAGTGGCGGGAGCGTTCGATGCGCTGTGCCCGAGCCGAGCGCATCGACATCGAGTGCGTGGTCCGGGCCCACCTCTCCGGCTCGGGGTGGAAGGAGTACCGCGAGCACGGGACCCTGGCCGAGGAGCCCCTGCCCCCCGGCCTCCGCGACTCGTCGCCGCTCCCCGAGCTGCGCTTCACCCCGGCGACCAAGAACGACGACGGCCATGACGTGAACATCAGCCGCGCCGAGCTGGCGCGGACGGTCGGCACCGAGCTGGCCCGGGAGCTGGAGGACGCCTCGCTGCGCCTCTTCCGCTTCGCCGCGGAGCACTGCCGCAGCCGGGGGATCATCCTCGCCGACACCAAGTTCGAGTTCGGCCTGATCGGCGGGCGGCTGCACCTCATCGACGAGATCTTCACCCCGGACTCCTCGCGCCTGTGGGAGGCGTCGGAGTGGCGCGAGGGCCAGGCCGCCGTCTCCTTCGACAAGCAGCCGATCCGGGACCACCTGGAGGCCCTCGGCTGGGACAAGAGGCCCCCGGGGCCGAAGCTCCCCCCCGAGGTCGTCTCCGCGACCACCGCCCGGTACCGGGAGGCGGCGCGCCGCATCTGCGACATCGAGCTGTCGTGACGCGCCGGTCATCCCCATGAGCCGGTTCGTCGCCGAGGTCGTCGTCTCGCTCAAGCCCGTGGTCAACGACCCGCAGGGGCTGACCGTCCGCGCCGGGCTGCACCAGCTCGGCTTCGCCGAGGTCTCCGAGGTGCGCGTGGGCAAGCACATCGTGATCGACCTGGAGGCGGAGAGCGAGGCGGCGGCGCGGGCCCGGGTGGGCGACATGTGCGAGAGGCTGCTGCGCAACCCGGTGATCGAGGACCACACCATCAGCATCCATACCCCCGAGCCGCGGTGAGCCGGGCCGGCGCCACCAGGACGGCGCACCCATGAGGTTCGGGATCGCGGTCTTCCCGGGCACGTGGAGTGACCGCGACTGCGCCCGGGCGGTGGAGGTCGCGGGCCAGGAGTCGGTGCACCTCTGGCACCGCGACCGCGACCTGCGCGGGGCCGACTGCGTGATCCTGCCCGGGGGATTCTCCTACGGCGACCACCTGCGCGCGGGGGCCGTGGCGCGCTTCGCGCCGCTCATGGAGTCGGTGATGGAGTTCGCCGCCCGGGGCGGGCTGGTGTGGGGGATCTGCAACGGCTTCCAGATCCTCTGCGAGGCCCACCTCCTGCCGGGCGCGCTGACCCGCAACGCCTCGCTGGAGTTCCGCTGCGAGATGAGCTGGCTGCGGGTGGAGACGGCGGCGACGCCCTTCACCAGCGGGTGCGAGGCCGGCGACATCCTGGCCATCCCGGTGAGCCATGGCGAGGGCCGCTACGTCGCCGACCCCGGCACCCTGGACCGGCTCGACGCCGAGGATCGAGTCGCCTTCCGCTACGTCGCCCCGGATGGCTCACCGGTGGGCGACGCCTCGCCCAACGGCTCGCTGCGCGACATCGCCGGCATCGTCAGCGAGGGGCGCAACGTCCTGGGCATGATGCCCCACCCCGAGCGCGCGGCCGAGGCCCTGCTGGGGAGCGCCGACGGGCTGCGGCTCTTCCGGGGTGTGGTGGAGGCCGTGGACCGCTCGGGCTCGTTCACGCAGGCGCGACCGCACCGATGAGAGGCGGGCCCAGGGCTGCGGACGGGCGGCGCGCACGCGCCGGGGGCGGCGTGGCCGGCCGCTCACCGGGCGCCGGAGCCCGGCACGGGGGAGGAGCCGGATGCCGGACGTGATGGCGATCTCCGACGCCCGGCTCGCCGAGGTGGCGCTGACCCGCGAGGAGTACGAGCTTGCGGTGAACGAGCTGGACCGCTCTCCCACCGAGGTGGAGCTGGGTGTCATCGGTGCGATGTGGAGCGAGCACTGCGGCTACAAGACCAGCAGGCCACTCCTGGCCCGGCTCCCCACCACCGGGGAGCGCGTGCTCCAGGGGCCCGGCGAGAACGCGGGGGCGGTCGACATCGGCGCTGGCATGGCCTGCGTCTTCAAGATCGAGTCCCACAACCACCCGTCGGCGATCGAGCCCTACCAGGGTGCCGCCACGGGGGTGGGAGGCATCCTGCGCGACGTCTTCACCATGGGGGCGCGGCCGGTCGCGCTGCTGGACTCGCTGCGCTTCGGCCCCTTCGAGGAGGCGGAGCAGCGCCGGCTCCTCGAGGGGGTCGTCGCCGGCGTCGGCGGCTACGGCAACTGCATCGGGGTGCCCACCGTGGGCGGCGAGCTGTACTTCGACCCCTCCTACCGCGGCAACTGCCTGGTCAACGCCATGTGCGTCGGCATCATCGAGCGGTCCCGGCTGACCCGCTCCGCCGCCGCGGGCCCCGGCAACGTGGTGCTCCTGGTGGGTGCCGACACGGGTCGCGACGGGATCCACGGTGCCACCTTCGCCTCCGTCGAGCTCAACGAGGCCTCCAGCGAGCGCCGTCCCGCGGTCCAGGTGGGCAACCCCTTCCTCGAGAAGTGCCTCATGGAGGCCTGTGTCTCCCTGGCCGGCGACCCGCGCATCGTGGCCATGCAGGACCTGGGCGCCGCCGGGTTGACCAGCTCGTCCGCCGAGCTCGCTCATCGCGGAGGATGCGGCATCGAGCTGGACGTCGCCCGCGTGTCCCGCCGCGAGCGGGGCATGACCCCCTACGAGGTGATGCTCAGCGAGTCCCAGGAGCGGATGCTGCTGGTGGTGCGTCCCGAGGACGCGGACCAGGTGCGGGCGGAGTTCGACCGCTGGGACCTGCACTCCGACGTGGTCGGCCGGATCACCGACACCGGACGCATGGTGGTCCGGGATGATGGGGCGACCGTCTGCGACCTTCCGCTCTCGCTGCTCGTCGACGAGGTCCCCCTCCGCCACCCGCCGGCGCGCCGCCCCGCCGGGCTGGATGCCGCGCTTGCCGCCGACCCCCTGGCGGACAGTCCCCCGTGGGATGCCGGCGAGACCCTGCTGCGCCTCCTGCGCAGCCCCAACATCGGGAGCCGGCGTCCCATCTTCCGGCGCTACGACCACCAGGTGGGTGATGACACCGTGCTGCCGCCCGGTGCGGACGCGGCGCTCCTGCGCGTGCGCGGCATCGGCGGCGGCATCGCTCTCAGCACCGACGGCAACGCCCGCCACGGGGCGCTCGACCCCCGCCTCGGAGCCGCGCTCGCCGTCTGCGAGGCCGCCCGCAACGTGGTGGCGGTGGGTGCGGCGCCGATCGCCCTCACCAACTGCCTCAACTTCGGCAACCCGGAGAAGCCCGAGGTCTTCTGGCAGCTCGCCGAGGCCGTGGAGGGGATCCGCGAGGCGTGCCTCGCCCTGGGGATCCCCGTGGTGAGCGGCAACGTGTCCCTCTACAACGACACCGCGGGCGAGAGCATCGCCCCCACCACCGTGATCGGGATGGTGGGGTTGCTCGACGATCTCGGTCGGCGGACCCAACCCGGCTTCGTCCGCGACGGGGACGCCGTCCTCCTCCTGGGCCGGGTGGGGATGGACCTCGGAGGCAGCGAGTACCAGAGGCTCACGGCGGAGGTCAACGCCGGGCCGCGGCCGGCGCTGGACCTCGATCTCGAGCGGCGGGTGCAGGTGGCCGCGCTGGAGGCGATCCGCGACGGGCTGGTGAGCTCGTGCCACGACCTCTCCGAGGGCGGACTGGGAGTGGCGCTGGCGGAGAGCTGCATCCTCGGTGGGCGGGGGGTCCGGGTGGCCCGGCGCTTCCTCGCGGTGGGCAGGCCCATCGTTCGCATGGCGATCCTCTTCGGCGAGTCGCCGTCCCGCTTCCTGCTCAGCGCCCCCCCGGACCGGGTCGGGGCGCTGCGTGAGGTCGCCGCTCGCCACCGCGTGGAGCTGCGCGACCTCGGGGTGACCGGCGGTGACCGCCTGGTGGTTGAAGGGCTCGCGGACCTCGGCCTGGACGAGGTGACGCGGGCGCACGCCTCGGCACTGCTGCCGCCCGCCTGACCCGGCGCCCCCTCCTCCGCCATGGCCGCGGACCGGCCCGCCGGTATACTGGCCTCACCCCATGGTGTCAGGGTGTTGAGGGACGCGCGGAGAGCCATCCGTCCCGGCCGCGGGCCGGCGGTGGACAGCCGCGCGACCGCGCGCCCGAGCCCGCCGCGTGGCTGAGCCCGTCCGACGCCGTGCGGTCCACCGGGCGGACCGCCTGATGGACGCCGAGCGGATGCACGAGGAGTGCGGTCTCTTCGGCGTCCACGCGCCGGGCGAGGACGTCGCCAACCTCACCTACTTCGGCCTCTACGCCCTCCAGCACCGCGGCCAGGAGTCGGCGGGGATCGCGGTGAGCAACGGCCTGGACATCCTGATGCACAAGGAGATGGGGCTGGTCTCCCAGGTGTTCGACGCGGAGTCCATGGGCGGGCTGGTGGGGGACATCGCCATCGGCCACACCCGCTACAGCACCACCGGAAGCCCCAGGCTCCCCAACGCCCAGCCGATGCGCTTCGAGCACGGCCAGATCGGCCCCCTGGTGCTGGCCCACAACGGCAACCTGATCAACGCGGCGGAGATCCGCTCCGACCTGGCCGCCGACGGCGTGGAGTTCCTCTCCACCAGCGACACGGAGGTGCTGGGACGGCTCCTGGTGCGCACGCCGGGACGCACCCTGGAGTCCGTCCTGCGCCGTGCCCTGCCCCGCGTGCATGGGGCCTACTGCCTCCTCTTCCTGACCCGGGACTCCCTGGTCGCCGCCCGCGATCCCCTGGGCATCCGCCCGCTCTGCCTCGGACGCTACGGTGACGCCGAGGCGGCGGGGGGCGGCGGCCACATCGTCGCCAGCGAGACCTGTGCCCTCGACGTGGTGGGCGCCGAGCTCGTCTGCGAGGTCGATCCGGGCGAGATCATCACCATCGACGCCTCCGGCATCCGCAGCACGCGCATCCCGTCCGAGCAGCCCAAGCGGGCGATGTGCTCGTTTGAGCTCATCTACTTCGCCCGTCCGGACTCGGTCATGCAGGGGCGCTCCCTCTACGAGGCCCGGCGGCAGATGGGGCGCGAGCTGGCTCGCGAGTCCCCCGTCCAGGCGGACGTGGTCATCACCCTGCCCGACTCCGGCACCCCGGCCGCGATCGGTTTCGCGGAGGAGTCCGGCATCCCCTTCGTCGAGGGGATGATCAAGTCCCGCTACATCACCCGCACCTTCATCCAGCCGTCGCAGCGCCTCCGCGAGGCCGGCATCCGCCTCAAGTTCAACCCCATGCGCCACGTCCTGCAGGGCAAGAGGGTGGCGCTGATCGACGATTCGATCGTGCGGGGGACCACCAGCGGGCGCATCGCCGACGAGCTTCGCCGCGCCGGCGCCGCCGAGGTGCACATGCGCATCGCCTCCCCGCCCATCATGTGGCCCTGCTTCATGGGCATCGACATCGCCTCGCGCAACGAGCTGATCGCCGCCTGCCACAGCGTCGAGGAGATCGGCCGCCGCTTCGGCGCCGACAGCCTCCGCTACCTCAGCATCGAGGGCCTCCGGCGCGCCATGGGCGACCCCGAGGGGCGGGGCTTCTGCTTCGCCTGCTTCACGGGCAGCTATCCGGTGCCCGTCCCGCTGCAGCTCGAGATGGACAAGCTCGCCCTGGAACAGCCCGCGCCGCCCGTCCCCGTGTCCTCCTGACGGCGGCGGCACCGGGCTGGCGGCGCGCTCGCCCAGATGGGATGAGGGACGGCCCGCGGGGCGGCGCTAACATCGGGCGCCTCAGGCACCCGCGCGGCGAGCCGGACGGTGCCCGGCCGGCGCCCCTGCGGGCCCCGGATTCGGAGATGGCCAGATGATGCGCGACGACGGCGACCCCGCGGAGAGCCCCTCGCCGGAGGGCGGTGAGCCCCGGCCCCCGGCCGGCGCGAGCCGGGGCGGGGAGGGCGGCGGCCTCCACCCCCCGCTCTCCCCGGCAGGTCCACCGGTCCCCGCCGCGGGGGGGCCGGAGCCGCCGGCCGCACCGGGCCCCGCGCCCCGGGCCTGGGCGGCGCAGGGCCCGCCGCCTGCTCCGGCCGGACCGCCGGCACCTCCTCCGCCGCCGGCGCAGGGTGGCTGGCCCTCCCCCGGGTGGGGCGCGGCGCCCCCGCCGTGGGCGTACCCGCCGCCGCTCACCCCGATGAACCCCCGCGTGCCGCTGCGCCGGCGCGCCCTCACCATCGCGGCCATGGTGATCGGCGCGCTCGTGATCATCGCCGCCGTGGGGATCCCGGCCGCCCTGATCGCGCGGGGCACGTCCGCGCCCTCCTCCACCGCGACGCCGGCGCAGACCCCGTCCGCCACCCCGTCGAGCGGGCCCACCACGGCGGCCGCTCGCGCCCTGTACCGCGCGGTGCTCTCCGCCTCCGAGGCGTCGGCCGGGTTCCACTATGTGGCCGTGTCGAGCGGCACGGGGCCGGCGGAGACGATCACCGGGGACGCCGGGCAGCACGAGGGCACCCAGCAGCTCACCTGGACCAGCGGTTTCGGCAGGGAGCAGTTCTCGCTTCTCCTGACCTCCGACGGGGCCGTCTACTTCCAGGGGAACGCCCCCTCGCTCGAGGACCAGCTCGGGGTGGTCGCGGCCGACGCCCCCTCCCTGAGCGGCCGCTGGGTGAAGGTCGTGGTCGGCGACGGCCCCTACCGCGACCTGGAGGAGGGGATCACGGTCTCCTCGCAGCTCTCGGAGGACACCTTCCAGCCGACCTCCGAGGAGACGGTGACGGGCTCCGGCGGCGTCAGGCTCACCCGCGTGGCGGGAACCATCCCCCCGTCGCAGTACCTTCCCAGCGGGGCCACGGCCTACCTGGAGGTGCCGAGCGGCTCCCACCTGCCGTCCACCTGGGTGGTGGCGGCGCGGGGCCAGGGTGGCACGTCGACCACGACCACCACCTTCAGCTCCTGGGGCAAGGCCCCGGCGGTCAGCGCGCCCTCCGGGTGGGTGGCGTGGTCCACCCTCAGCACGTCCGCGCCGCCGGGTGGGTACGGTCAGGGGCAGACGCCGACGCCCGCGCCCACGCCCGGCGGGCCGGCCACCACCCCCGAGCCGTCGCCGACCCCGACGCCGGGCGGCTCCCTCTGATCGCCTCGCCGGCCCCCCAACCCGCGACGCGCCGGGAGACGGTGGGCTCGCGCGCGGGTCAGCCCCGGGACGGCCAGCGCCGGTCGCTTCCGAGGTAGGGGAGGCGCTGCCCCAGGTCGTACACGACCGGGGCCACCCGGCTCGCCGCCATCTGGGCGCGCAGCCCTCCGAGGGTGCTGAACGAGCCATCGACCATGGCGCTCAGGACGATGAAGACGACCACCAGGGCGAGGAGGCCGCTGACCACCGCGCCGGCCAGGCGGTCCAGGACGCCGAGCACCGGGATCCCCCGCCGCACCACCCGGGCGACCAGGTGGGAGACGAGGAGCCCGGCGAGGCCGAAGACCGCAACCACCACCAGCCCCATGAACGGTCGCCACCCCGGGCCGGGGGCGAAGCGCCGTGCCAGCGCCGGGTCGCCGAAGCTGACGGCGGCCCCGCCGACCAGGAAGGCCCAGGTGATCAGCGGTCGCAGCAGGCCCCGCCACCAGCCGACGAGGAGCGCCAGCGCCAGCACGGCCACGATCCCGATGTCGATGCCGGTCACGGGCGGCAATGGTGGCACGCGTGCCCGGGGCGCGGGGCACCGCGAACGCGCGGCGCCGGAGCAGGGCGGGTCGATGCTTCCCTAGACTTCGGGCGCAATGGGTGATCTTCGCTACGCGGATGCCGGCGTCGACATCGACGAGGGGGACCGCGCGGTCCGCCTCATCAGGCAGGCGGTGAGCGCCACCCACGGTCCGGAGGTCCTCGGCGGGATCGGTGCCTTCAGCGGCCTCTTCGCGTTTGACCGCGAGCGCTGGCGCGACCCGCTGCTGGCGTCGAGCACGGACTCGGTGGGCACCAAGGTCAAGGTGGCGATCGCGACCGGGCGGCACCGGGGCATCGGCATCGACCTGGTCAACCACTGCGTCAACGACATCCTCTGCTGCGGCGCGGAGCCGCTCTTCTTCCTGGACTACTACGCGACCGGACGGCTGCTCCCCGAGCACCTGGCGGAGGTGGTCGACGGCGCCGCCGCCGCCTGCCGGGCGGCGGGGTGCGCGCTCATCGGCGGCGAGACCGCCGAGCTGCCCGGGCTCTACGCGCTCGGCGACTTCGACATCGCGGGCTTCATCGTCGGCTGCGTCGAGCGCGACGGGCTGATCGACGGGCGTGCCATCCAGGTGGGCGACGCGGCCCTCGCGCTGCCGAGCAGCGGGCTGCACACCAACGGCTACTCGCTGGTGCGGCACATCCTGGCCGACCGCGAGATCGGCTGGGACGCGGTGCTGCCCGGCACCTCGGCACCGCTGGTCGACCTTCTGCTCGAGCCCCACCGCTCCTACCTCGAGGCGATCCGCGACCTGCGCACCCGGGTGGAGGTCCGGGGCCTCGCCCACATCACCGGCGGGGGCATCCTCGGCAACCTCCCGCGCATCCTCCCGGAGGGGACGGCCGTGCGCATCCGCCGCTCGAGCTGGGAGGTCCCGCCGCTGTTCACGGCCCTGGAGTCGGTGGGCGGCGTCCAGCCCGAGGAGATGTGGCGCACCTTCAACATGGGGATCGGCATGGTGGTGATCGTGCCGCGAGACGACGCCGAGCGAGCGGGCGAGGTGGCGGCCGGTCTGCCCGTGCTGCGCATCGGCGAGGTGGTCCGCGCCGACGCCGGGCACCGGGTGCTGCTCGCATGACCTGGCGCGACGCCCGGCCCGTGCGGGTGGGCGTTCTGGTCTCCGGGCGGGGCAGCAACCTCGACGCCCTCTGCGCCGCGGCACAGGCGCCGGGCTTCCCGGCCCGCGTGGTCCTGGTGATCAGCAACCGGCGCGACGCCGGCGCCCTCCAGGTCGCGTCCCGCCGGGGCGTGCCCGCCGAGGTGATGCCGCTCGGACGCTACGACCACGACGCCCGCGCTCGCGACCGCGCCATGCGTGACCGGTTCCTGCTCTCCGAGGTGGAGCTGGTCGTCTGCGCCGGCTACAACAGGGTGCTGACCGACGAGTTTTTGGCGGCGTTTCCCGACGCCATCCTCAACGTGCACCCGTCCCTGCTGCCCGCCTTCGGCGGCGGGATGCGCGCGGTGGAGGAGGCGCTCGCCCACGGGGTGAAGGTCGCCGGCTGCACCGTCCAGTTCCTCGAGCCCGGGATCCCCGACGGCGGGCCGATCATCGTGCAGCGCTGCGTGCCGGTGCTCGAGGGAGACGACGCCGAGCGGCTCCGCCAGCGCATCCACGAGCAGGAGTGGATCGCGGTGCCCGAGGCGGTGCGGCTGTGGAGCGAGGGGCGGTTGCGCAGGGAGGGGCGCGTGGTGCGGATCACAGAGGAGGTGCGCTCATGAGGGCTCTGCTGGGTGTCAGCGACAAGACCGGGCTCGCCGACCTGGCGCGCGGTCTCCACGAGCGTGGCGTGGAGCTGGTGGCGACCGGCAACACCGCCCGGGCGATCGCGGAGGCCGGCATCCCCGTCCGGCAGGTGAGCGAGGTCACCGGGGCGCCGGAGATGCTCGACGGTCGCGTCAAGACGCTGCATCCCGCCATCCACGCGGGCATCCTGGCGCGGCGCGACCTTCCCGAGCACATGCGCGCCCTCGAGGCCCACGGATATGCACCCATCGACCTCGTGGTCGTGAACCTCTACCCGTTCGCGGCGACCGTCGCCTCCGGCGCCGACCCCGAGAGCATCATCGAGAACATCGACATCGGCGGCCCCACCATGATCCGCGCCGCGGCGAAGAACAGCGACGCCGTGGCGGTGGTGGTGTCCCCCTCCCAGTACGCCGCGGTCCTCGGCGAGATCCGCGAGCACGGGGAGGTGACCGCGGCCACCCGCCGCCGGCTGGCTGCCGAGGCGTTTGCGCACGTCGCCGCGTACGACACCGCGGTCGCCGACTGGCTGGCCGCGCAGCTTCCCGCGGACGGGATGCGGCGCCACTTCACGGTGGGCGGCGAGATGCTCTCCGAGCTCCGCTACGGCGAGAACCCGCACCAGCGCGGCGCCCTCTACGCCATCCCGGGGATCCCGGGCGGCATCGCCCACGCCCGTCAGCTCCAGGGCCCGGCCCTCTCCTTCACCAACTGGCTGGACGCCGACGCCGCCAGCTCCCTGGTGGCGGAGTTCGAGGAGACGGCGGCCGCCGTCATCAAGCACACCAATCCCTGCGGCTTCGCCACCGGGGAGTCGGCGCTCGACGCCTACCGTCGAGCCCACGAGTGCGACCCGCGGTCCGCGTACGGCGGCATCGTCGCGGTCAACCGGCAGGTCGACCTCGAAACCGCGCAGGAGCTGGCCCGGACCTTCCTGGAGATCGTGATCTGCCCGGGAATCGATGACGACGCGGCCGCCCGCCTCGCCCGCAGGGAGCGGCTGCGGGTCCTGGTGCTCGACCGCCCCGCTCCCGACGCCTACGACGTCCGCAGCCTGGGGGGAGGCCTCCTCGTGCAGACCCGCGACCGGGTGGTCGCGGACCGCGCGACGATGCGGGTCGTCTCGCAGCGCCAGCCCAGCGAGGCGGAGTGGGCCGACCTGCTCGTCGCCTGGCGGGTCTGCCGGCACGTCAAGTCCAACGCCATCGTGGTCGTGGCGGACCGGATGGCGGTCGGGGTGGGCGCGGGGCAGATGTCGCGCGTCGAGGCGGCCGAGCTGGCGGTGGCGCGCGCCGGGGAGCGCGTCAGCGGCTCCGTGGCGGCGAGCGATGCCTTCTTCCCGATGCCCGACGGCCTGGAGACGCTGGGGAGGGCCGGTGTGCGTGCCATCATCCACCCGGGCGGCTCCAAGAACGACGCCGAGGTGACGGCGGCCGCCGACGCTCTCGGCGTCGCCGTCGTTCTCGCGGGCGAGCGCCACTTCCGGCACTGATCCGCTCCGCCCCGGGGCGAGGCCGGCGATCCGATCGCCGTGTCGCGCCGGTGTGACGGCTCCGATGGCCGAGGTGACGAATTGGTGATGGGACCGTCGTGACACCCGCCCACCCCTGTCACCATCGGGGTCTCGTGAAGCCCGCATCCGTCCCCCCCGCGATGGCTCAGGGCGCTTCGGCGCACGCAGGGGCATGCCGGTCCACGGTCGCCCGTCGGTGACTCGGGCGACGGTGACGTCACGGGGCGCGGAGGCGGAGGCGGTGCCGAGCTCGGCGCGCGGCGCTCGATCCCCGGGCGGCCGCGAGGGCGGCGCCCCGGGCACCCTCGGCGGGGTGCTGGCGGCCCTGCCTCTGGCGATCGCCATCACGGGCGCCGAGCCGGGCTTCCCGGTGAAGGCCGCCAACGAGCGCTACCAGCTCTGGACCCAGAGCGTGAGGGCGGACCGGGCCACCGGCGACGCGGTGTCGGCCGAGATCGCGAGGCTGCTGGCGGCGGCGGTCGCCACCGGGCGGCCGCAGCGCCTCACCGGGGTCCGCGTCGCTCCCGCGGCGGGAGGCTCCGCCGCGGCGCCGCTCTCGACCGCGGTCTGGGATGTGGCGGCCCATCCCCTGCACGACCGCAGCGGGCGGGTGACGCAGGTGATGCAGCTGGTCACCGACGCCACCGACCGCGCCCAGACGCGGGAGCGGCTCGCCGAGGCACGGCAGCTCGCACAGAGGCGCCGCCTCGAGGTGGAGGAGCTGCGCACCCGTCTCGATCAGATGGTGGCGCTGGACAAGCTCAAGACCGACTTCATGAACCTGACCACGCACGAGCTGCGCTCTCCGCTCGCCATCGTCTACGGCTACCTGGGGATGATGGAGGCCGGGGTGCTGGGCGCCCTCGGACCCGAGCTGACCGAGGCCGTGTCGGCGTCGATCCAGAGCGTGGAGGTGATGAACCAGCTCGTCACCGAGCTGCTCGAGATGGCGCGGCTCGACGAGGGGCACATCTCGGAGACGCGCGAGCGCGTCGACCTCGTGGAGGTGGTCACGGCGGCGGCGGCGAGGGCCGAGGCCTCGGACCGTCACCGGCTCCGCCTCGACCTGGAGAGCGGCCCCGCTCCGGTGCTCGGAGGACGCAGCCAGCTGCTGCGGGTCTTCGCCAACCTGGTGGACAACGCAGTGAAGTACTCCCCGGAGGGAGGCGAGATCGCCGTCTCGCTGCGCCGCGCGGCGGGGCAGGTGAGCGTGGACGTCACCGACCACGGCCTCGGGGTGCCCGCGGGACAGGTGGACCGGCTGTTCACGCGATTCGGTCGCATCGTGACCCCGGCCAACCAGGGGATCGGAGGGACCGGGCTCGGCCTCTATCTCTGCCGCGAGACGGCGCGGCGGCTGGGGGGGGACGTGACCGCCACCTCGGTCGAGGGGAGGGGATCCACCTTCACCGTCCGGTTGCCGCTGGCCCCGCCTCGGGAGGCCCCGGTGTAGGGGTGCCCGGCGCGCGCCCGGCCTCGG
>JAJZNI010000013.1 GCA_021847925.1 bacterium | reverse complement strand
CTCCGTGGTGCTGACCGGTGTGGGCGTCGCCTTCGTGGTCGTCGGCCCGCGCATCCTCGGCGATGCGACCAACGTCATCTTCAACGGGGTGGTCGGCGGGGCCCTGCCCGCCGGGGCCAGCAAGGCCGCCCTCATCGCCGCCCTGCGGGACCCCAGCCATGCCAACGTGGCGGCGCTGCTCGCGACCCTGCCACCCCACACCAACCCGGCCCGGATCGAGGCCTTCCTGCACACCCCCGGTCACGCTCAGCTGGCCTCCATGCTGACGGGTATGAACGTCGTGCCCGGCGCGGGCGTCGATGTCAACCGCCTCGGTGTGTACCTCGGTCTCGCCAGCGGCGCCTACCTTCTCGGCGCCTCCTTCACCTGGGGCCAGGGTTACCTCATGGCCGGGGTCACCCAGCGCGTGATGTACGGCCTGCGTCGCGACGTGGAGCTGAAGCTGGCCCGGCTCCCGCTGCGCTACTTCGACACCCACTCGCACGGCGATGTGCTGAGCCGGGTGACCAACGACATCGACAACCTCACCACGACCCTGCAGCAGGGCCTCGGCCAGCTCCTCAACTCCCTGCTCACCGTGCTCGGCGTCCTGGTGATGATGTTCCTGATCAGCCCGATCCTGGCCGCGGTCTCGGTGGTCATCGTGCCGCTCTCCCTGGCGTCGTCGGTGGCGATCATCCGCCGCTCCCAGCGCCAGTTCCAGGCCCAGTGGGAGTGGACCGGAGCCCTCAACGGCCACGTCGAGGAGATGCACACCGGGCACGAGCTGGTGGCGGTCTTCGGTCGCCGCAGGGCCGCGGCGGCCGAGTTCCGGCGACTCAACCAGCGGATGTACGAGGCGAGCTTCCGGGCTCAGTTCCTCTCCGGGATCATCCAGCCGATCATGCAGCTCCTCTCCAACCTCAACTACGTCGTCATCGCGGCCTTCGGCGGTTTCCGGGTCGCCTCCGGTCAGATGAGCCTCGGTGACGTGCAGGCCTTCATCCAGTACTCGCGGCAGTTCACCATGCCCATCACCCAGATCGCGAGCCAGATGAACATGCTCCAATCCGGTCTCGCCTCCGCGGAGCGCGTCTTCGAGTTCCTCCTCGCGGACGAGGAGGAGGCGGACGTGGAGGCGCCCCTGGCCCTGACCGCCCCGCGGGGGGAGGTCACCCTGGACCGCGTGCGCTTCAGCTACGACCCCGTCACGCCGCTCATCACCGACTTCACCCTCACCGCTCGGCCCGGCGACACCGTCGCCATCGTCGGCCCCACCGGCGCCGGCAAGACCACCATCGTCAACCTGCTGATGCGCTTCTATGAGATCGACGGCGGGAGCATCCGGCTGGACGGCGTGAGCACGCGGCAGCTGACCCGCGAGACGGTGCGGTCCGTGTTCGGGATGGTCCTGCAGGACAGCTGGCTCTTCGCCGGGTCCGTGCGCGACAACATCGCCTACGGGCGGCGCGGGGCGACCGACGAGGACGTCGTGGCCGCGGCCGTGGCCGCGCACGCCGACGGGTTCATTCGCACCCTGCCCGACGGCTACGCCTCCGTCCTGGACGAGGACGCGACCAACATCTCGTCGGGGCAGCGGCAGCTGCTGACCATAGCCAGGGCCTTCATCGCCGACCCCACGGTGCTCATCCTCGACGAGGCGACGAGCAACGTGGACACCCGCACCGAGGTGCTGATCCAGGAGGCCATGGCCCGGCTGCGCCACGGGCGGACCAGCTTCGTGATCGCCCACCGGCTCTCCACCATCCGCAACGCCACCACCATCGTGGTCATGGACGGCGGCCGCATCGTGGAGCAGGGGAGCCACGCCGAGCTGATGCGCCGGCGCGGCTTCTACTACGAGCTCTACGAGAGCCAGTTCAGCGCGCCCGTCGCGGAGGTGAGCTAGCAGCCCGTCCCGGTGGCGGGCTGACACCGGAGCGGGTGCGGCCGTGCCGGCCGCGTGGCCGGTGACCGTGTCAGACGGATGCCGGTGAGGCCTCCGGCCGGGCGGCGGCGCGCACCGCGGCGGCCACCGCGGGAGCGACCTCACGGTTGAGGACCGAGGGCACCACGTGCTCCGGGTGCAGTCCCGACTCCGCGGCCAGGGCGGCGATGGCGTGCGCCGCGGCGAGCTTCATCCGGTCAGTGACCCGCTGCGCCCCGCAGTCGAGCAGCCCGCGGAACAGACCCGGAAAGCACAGCACGTTGTTGATCTGGTTGGGGTAGTCGCTGCGCCCGGTGGCGATCACGGCGGCGATCCCCTCCACCTCCTCCGGCGAGATCTCGGGGTCCGGGTTGGCGAGCGCGAAGACGATCGGTCCGGGAGCCATCCGCCCGATGTCGGCGCGCGAGACCAGACCGCCCGCGCTCGCGCCGATGACGACGTCGGCACCGGCGAGGGCGTCGCCGAGGGTGCCGCGGATGCGCCGCGGGTTGGTGATCGCGGCCAGGGAGCGCAGATGCGCCGGCAGGTCGGGGAGATCAGGGTGGACGGCGCCGGCCCGGTCGACGCCGATGACGTCCGAGGCGCCCGCCGCGAGGAGCAGGCGGATGACGGCGGTGCCGGCGGCCCCGCATCCGAGCACCACGATCCGCACCGCGGCGAGCTCCTTCTCCACCACGCGCAGCGCGTTGAGCAGAGCCGCAAGGACCACGACGGCCGTCCCGTGCTGGTCGTCGTGGAAGACCGGCACGTCGAGGCTCTCCTCCAGGCGGGCCTCGATGCCGAAGCAGCGGGGCGACGCGATGTCCTCGAGGTTGATGCCTCCGAAGACCGGGGCGATGGCCTGGACCGCGGCCACGATGGCGTCGTCGTCCTGGGTCGCGAGAGCGATCGGAAAGGCGTCGACCCCGGCCAGCTCCTTGAAGAGGATGGCCTTGCCCTCGAGCACGGGCACGGAGGGGAGGGCGCCGAGGTTGCCGAGCCCGAGGACGGCGCTGCCGTCGCTGACCACCGCCACGCAGTTTCCCTTGATCGTGAGGTCGCGCGCCCTGCTCGGGTCCTCCGCGATGGCGGTGGAGATCCTGGCCACCCCCGGCGTGTACACCATGGAGAGGTCATCGCGCGTCCGCAGCGGCACTCGTGAGACGACCGACAGCTTGCCGCCGCGATGGGCGGCGACGACACGATCCGAGTACTCGAGGAGCTCGACGCCCGGCACCGCGGCGATGCCGCGGACAAGCTGGTCGACGTGATCCATCCCGCTGGCCAGCACCGTGATGTCGCGGACGATGCTGCGGTGAGCGACGCTCACGATGTCGATGGCGCGCAGATCCCCCCCGAGCTTGCCGATCTCGGAGGTGAGCCGGCCCAGCGTCCCCGGTGCGTTCTCCAGGCGGCAGCGCACCGTGAACGCGAATCCGGGCGAGGCATGGGGGAGCACGCGACGCGAAGCATACCGAGCCCGCTCCGTACCGCCGCGCGGTCGCCGGAGGATGCGGGGCGTCCGGGGCGCCGCGCGGTCGCCCCGTGGGAGACTTGGCGTCCGTGACCCCGGTTCCCCCGCTCCGCCCCGGGCAGCGCGCCGGCAGCGGCGACTGGACCGCCGCGGGCGCCCACCCGGTGGCGCCCGGGGTGCATCGCATTCCCCTGCCCCTGCCCAACGACGGCCTGCGGGCGGTGAACGTCTACGCCATCGAGGAGGGGGATCGGATCGCGCTGATCGACGCCGGCTGGCACCGCGACGAGTGCTGGGCCGCCCTGGGCCGTGGGCTGGAGGCGATCGGGGCGTCCCCGCGGGACGTCGCCCGCGTGCTGGTCACCCATGTGCACCGTGACCACTACGGGCAGGCCACGCGCCTGCGCGACACGTCGGGCGCCCGTGTCCTGCTGGGCGCCGGCGAGCGGGGTGCGATCGAGGCCATGCTCGCGGAGGGTGGCGCCCGCGCCTTCCGTGAGTGGCGCCGCCGCCAGCTCCATCGGTGGGGGGCCCCCGCTCTCGCCGGCGAGCTCGAGGCCGAGCTCCCCGGAGGTCTGGGCGGCGACCCGAGCACCGCCGTCCTGTGGGGCGCGCCGGACGTCTACGCCGAGGAGGGGATGCTCATCGAGCTGCGCTCGCGCACCCTGGAGGTCATCCCCACCCCCGGGCACACGCGCGGCCACGTCGTCTTCGCGGACCGCGCTCACGGTCTGCTCTTCTCCGGTGACCACGTGCTGCCGCAGATCACCCCCTCGATCGGCCTGGAGCGGTTGAGCGACGGCCGCGCTCTGATCTCCTACCTCGCCTCGCTGAGCCGCGTGCGCTCGCTCCCGGTGGAGCTGGTTCTCCCCGCTCACGGCCCCGAGTTCACCGGCCTGGCGGAGCGGGTCGATGCGCTGACCCAGCACCACTCCGCGCGCCTCGGCGCCTGCCTCACCGCTGTGCGCTCGGGCAGCACCACGGTCCTCGCGGTCGCCGAGGCGCTGCGCTGGACGCGCCGCGAGCATGCGTACGCATCGCTCGACAGCTTCAACCGCCTCCTCGCCGTGACGGAGACGGCGGCCCACCTGGAGCTCCTCGTGTCCGACGGCAGGCTCGCCGCGACGGAGCGTGACGGGGTCCGCCACTTCTCGCTGCCGGCCGGCGGCTGACCCCGCACCCGCCCCCGGCGGCGCCGCGAGGCGCCGCTCCTCCAGCTCGTGCGCCACCCCCGCTCGCCGTGGCGGGGGGCCCCGCCGATCGCGTCCTCCTCCGGGACCCGCAGGTGCTGAAGGCGCCGGACCGGGTGCTATTCTCCCCCCCCGTGGTCCTGGTCGCCGGCGCGGACTGCTCGACCCAGTCGACGAAGGTTCTCGTGGTCGATGCGGACGGCGGACGGGTGATCGCGAGCGGTGCCGCCGCCCACCGCGTCGACGGGACGGGCGGCGCCCGCGAGACCGACCCGCGCGAGTGGGAGGAGTCGCTGCGCGCCGCGCTCGCCCAGACCGGCCGGGCCGGCGAGGTGGCCGCCATCTCCATCGCGGGGCAGCAGCACGGGCTGGTGGCCCTGGATCGGAGGCAGCTCCCGGTCCGTCCCGCCCCCCTCTGGAACGACACCCGCAGCGCACCCGACGCGAGGGCGCTGGTCGCGGCCCTCGGAGGCCCCGCCGACTGTGCCCGCAGGGTGGGCTCGGTGCTCACCGCCTCCTTCACGGTTTCGCACTGGGCCTGGCTGCGCCGCACCGAGCCTGACGCCGCGCGCGCGGCGGCCCGGGTCATGCTCCCCCACGACTACCTCAACCTCCGGCTCACCGGCGAGGCCGTGACCGACCGCAGCGACGTCTCCGGAACCGGCTGGTGGAGCCCCGGCGGCGAGGCCTACGCCGAGGACGTTCTCGCGCTCGACCTGGTGGGGCTCGAGCCCGCCCGCCTTCCCCGGGTGGCCGCCCCCGAGGAGGCCACCGGACGGGTCACCCCGGCGGCCGCCGAGCGCTTCGGCCTGCCCGCCGGGGCCGCGGTCGGCTGTGGCGCCGCGGACAACGCCGCCGGAGCCCTCGCCCTCGCGCTGCGGCCGGGCGAGGCGGCGCTCTCCCTGGGGACGTCGGGGACGGTGTTCGCCACCGCGACCCGGCCGAGCAGCGACCCCGGCGGCACGGTCGCGGGGTTCGCCAGCGCCGACGGCCGCTACCTCCCGCTCGCCTGCACCCTCAACGCCACGCTGGCCGTGGATCGGGTCGCGGGGTGGCTGGGCCTCGATCGGGAGGACGTGGCGCCCGCTCGCGGCCTGGCCTTCCTGCCCTGGCTCGGGGGCGAGCGCACCCCCGACGTCCCCACCGCGACCGGGACCCTCTGGGGGCTGCGCTACGAGACCGATCCGCGGTCCATTCTCCAGGCCGCCTACGAGGGGCTGGTCGCCACGCTGCTCGAGGCCGTCCGCGAGCTCGATCGATGGGCACCGCAGGACCCTGCGGCACCCATCGTGCTGCTGGGCGGGGGGGCGCGCGGTCGCGCCTGGAGGGAGACGGTGAGGCGGCTCTCCGGGCGGCCCGTGACCGTGGTGGAGGCCGCCGAGCCCGTGGCCTACGGGGCCGCGCTCCAGGCCGGGGCGCTGGCCACCGGGATCCCCCTGGATGGGCTCGCCGCCGCGTGGGGGGCCCGCCGCGAAGCGGTCCTCGACCCGCTGCCCGCCGACGCCGAGACGCTCGCCCGGATCGGGTGGTGGCGGGGGGTGGTCCTGGAGGCTCTGGCAGGAGCCGGACCGCCCCGCGCAGGGGCGGGCCCGCCGGGGCCTAGCGCGTGATGCGGACGGTCCCGCCGGCGGCGACCCGCTCCACCTCCGCGAGCGTCGCCATCGAGGTGTCGCCCGGGGTGGTCATGGCGAGCGCTCCGTGGGCGGCGCCGAGCTCCACCGCCCGCTGCGGTCCCTCCCCGGCGAGCAGCCCGTGGATGAGGCCCGAGGCGAAGCTGTCACCACCGCCCACCCGGTCGTAGATCTCGAGGTCGCGGCGCGGCGTGGAGCGGTGGCAGCGCCCGTCCATGCGCAGGATGGCGCTCCAGTCGTTGCGGCTCGCGCTGGTGGACCGGCGCAGCGTCACGGCCGCCGCACGCAGCGTCGGGAAGCGGCTCATCGCCGCCTCGAGAAGGCGCTCGTAGGCCGCCGCGTCGAGCTCGCCGAAATCGCCTCCGTCCCCACCCTCCAGGTCCAACCCCAGCGCCCGCACGTAGTCCTCCTCGTTGCCGATGACGACGTCGGCGAGGTCGACGAGCCGGGCGTTCACCTCCCGCGCCCGCCCGGATCCGCCCGCGGACCGCCACAGCGACGCCCGGAAGTTGAGGTCGTAGGAGACCGCCGTGCCGACCTCGCGGGCGACCCCCATCGCCTCCGCGGCGACCTCGGGCGTGGTGGGGGAGAGGGCGGCGAAGACGCCGCCCGTGTGGAGCCACCGGGACCCCTCGGCCCCGAGGATCGCCCGCCAGTCGATGTCGCCGGGGCGGAGCTGGGACACCGCGGTGTGGCCGCGGTCCGAGCAGCCCAGGGGGGCGCGCACCCCGAAGCCCCGCTCGGTGAAGTTGAGACCGTTGCGGGCGGCCCGTCCCACCCCGTCGTCCGGGACCCAGAGGACATGGGTTTGGTCCACCCCACCCTGGAACATCAGGTCCTGGACCAGCCGCCCCACCGGGTTGTCGACCAGCGCCGTGACCACGGCCGTCTCCAGGCCGAAGCAGCGCCGCAGCCCGCGGGCGACGTTGTACTCGCCGCCCCCCTCCCAGACCCGGAAGGAGCGCGCCGTGGCGATGCGGGTGTCCCCGGGATCGAGGCGCAGCATCACCTCACCAAGAGCCACCAGGTCGAAGCGGCATGCCTCGCGCGGGCGCAGGCGCAGGGCCCCGTTCACCGCCCCGCCGCCCCTCTCGTCACGGCGCCCCCGGCGCGGCGGGCGTCCCGTTGGGCGCGTCGAGGCGGGCCACCATCTCCCGGGCGCGCCGCTCCACCTCGGCGAGGTCGCGCGCGGCGAGCAGGCCGGGGGCCGCCACCCAGCTGGTGCCCACCGCGATCACCGAGGGGAGGGCGAGGTACCGGGCGGCGTTGTCCGGACCGATCCCCCCGCTCGGGGCGAAGCGGAAGCCGCGGAAGGGGCCGGCGAGGGCGCGCAGGTAGGCCGGTCCCCCCGCCGCCTCGGCCGGGAAGAACTTGGCCGCGTCCAGCCCGCGGCCCAGGGCCATGAGCACCTCGGTGGGCGTCGCCACCCCGGGCAGCACGCCCACCGCGAGCTCGAGGCAGCGGTCGACCACGGCGAGGTCGATGCCCGGGGAGATCACGAGGCCCGCTCCGGCGCGCACCGCGAGCGACGCCTGCTCCGCGGAGAGCACGGTGCCGGCCGCCACCAGGAGATCGGGGCGGGCGCCGGCGATCGCCTCGATGGCGGCGGCTGCGGCGGGGGTCCGGAAGGTCACCTCGATGGCGGGGATGCCCCCGGCGCGCAGGGCGTCGGCGAGGGGCAGGGCGAGCGCCGGGTCGGGCACCTCGACCACCGGCATCACCCGGAGCTCGGCGAGGCGGTCGAGGGCGGAGGCGGCCATCGATCACCAGTCGTGCATGGAGCCGTCGAGGCGGCGGTTCACGGGAAGCGACGCGGGCCGGTAGGGGAAGCGGGCGGCCAGCCCGTCGTCGATGGTGACCCCGAGGCCGGGGTCGGCGCCGGGTTGGAGCATGCCGTCCGCGAAGCGGTAGCTGTGGGGGAAGACCGCGTCCGTCTCCTCGCTGTGGCGCATGTACTCCTGGATCCCGAAGTTGGGGATGGCGATGTCGAGGTGCAGCGCGGCGGCGAGGCACACCGGGGAGAGGTCGGTCGCGCCGTGGGAGCCGGTGCGCACCCGGTAGGTGTCGGCGAACGCCGCGATGCGCCGCTGGTGGGTGATGCCGCCCGCGTGGACCACCGAGGTGCGGATGTAGTCGATGAGCTGCTCCTCGATCAGGGTGCGGCAGTCCCAGATCGAGGTGAGCACCTCGCCCGTGGCGATCGGCGTGGTGGTGTGCTGGCGGATCAGGCGGTAGCCCTCCTGGAGCTCGGCGGGGACGGGGTCCTCCATCCAGAAGAGGTCGCACGCCTCGAGGCTGCGGCCCAGGCGCGCCGCCTCGATGGGGCTGAGGCGGTGATGCACGTCGTGGAGGAGGGCGAACTCGAAGCCGAAGCGCTCGCGCACCGCCCCCAGCGCGGCGGGGATCGCGCGCAGGTAGCGTTCGGTCGACCAGAGGTTCTCGGTGGGGATGGCGGCGTCCGCGGGCTCGTAGAAGAGCTTGTCCCGGCTCACCCCGTAGGTGCTCCGCAGCCCGGGGACGCCGACCTGAGCCCGGACCGCGCGATAGCCGCGCTCCAGGTAGGTGGCGACCTGGTCGAGCAGCTCGGCGACGTCCTCCCCGTTGGCGTGCCCGTAGACGGTCACGCCGTCGCGGCTGCGCCCGCCCAGGAGCTCGTGCACGGGCAGTCCGGCACGCTTGCCGAGGATGTCCCAGAGGGCGGTGTCCACCGCGGCGATGGCGGTCATGGTGACCGGTCCGCGCCGCCAGTACCCGCCCCGGTAGAGGTACTGCCAGGTGTCCTCGATGCGCGTCGCGTCGCGGCCGATCAGCGTGGGTGCGACGTGGTCGCGCAGGTAGGCGGCGACCGCCAGCTCGCGCCCGTTGAGGGTCGCGTCGCCGAGGCCGGTGATCCCCGACCGGGTGGTGAGCCGCAGGGTGACGAAGTTGCGCCCCGGCGAGCAGACGATGACCTCCGCCCGCTCGATCGGCTCGACCGCCTCGATCCGCGGCGGCCCCCCGGGGGCTTCCGGGGAGGGCGCGCCCCCTGCCTCAGGCATCGGCGACCCCCGCATAGCGGTCCACCGGGCCCACGAAGGGCAGCCAGCCACCGTCGACCACCAGGGCGTGCCCGGTCACGAAGCGAGAGGCCGAGGAGAGGAGGAAGAGGGCCGGCTCCACCATGTCCCCCGCCTCCGCGCGCCGCCCGAGAGGGGTGCGCCGCTCCAGGGCGGTCACATCCAGGAGCCCCCGCTCGATCAGCGAGTCCTGGATCGGCGTGCGGACGAACCCGGGCACCAGCGCGTTGACCCGCACCCCCTGCCGGCCCCACTCGGCGGCCAGGGTGCGGGTCATCTCCACCACGCCCGCCTTGGAGACCGCGTAGGCGAGCCGGCCCGGGAACGCTCCGAACCCGCTCAGCGAGGCGATCTCCACGATGGAGCCGGAGCCCGCCTCCAGCATCATCCGGCCCACCTCGCGGGTCGCCCGGAAGGCGCCCACCAGGTTGGTGGCGAGGACGCGGTCCAGCTCGGCGTCCGTGAGCTCCAGGCTCGCGCCGATGGAGTGCACCCCCGCCGCGCTGACCAGCCCGTCGAGACCGCCCAGGCGGCGCGCGCAGCCGCGCGCCAGGTCTCGGACGGCCCCGGGGTCGGTCACGTCGGCCGCGATCGCCACCATCTCGCCGGGGCCGCGCGCGCCCGCCACCACCTCCTCCAGGGCCTCGGAGCGCCGCCCGGCGATGACCACGCGGGCTCCGGCGGCGCAGGCGCCCTCGGCGATGGCGCGCCCGATCCCGCTCCCCCCGCCGGTCACCAGGATGCGAAGGCCGGTGACGTCCATGCGACCCTCCGCGTTCATCCGCTCCTCCCGCCCCGGGGGGCGTCCACCGCGCCGCAGCGCTGCGCGCGGCCGCCGCCCTTCTCCCGCGCGATCGCGCTCCGGCCACGATCTGGGCACATCGTCATCGGCCCTCCTCCACCCAGCGGTGGCGGGGGTCCAGGTGGGGCCGCAGCACGCGCCCCTCGCCGGCCATCACCCAGAGGTAGTACAGCTCGTAACCGGGGGCAGCGACCACGGGGTGGAACCCCGAGGTGATGACCGCCACCTCGCCGTCGCGGACCACCCGCGCCTCGCGCTCGCCGTCGCTGTCGTAGCGGACCTGGACGCCGAAGCCGCCGGCGGGACGCACCCGGTAGAGATAGACCTCCTCCAGGCGCACCTCATCCGCGGCGTCGCGGTCGTGCCGGTGCGGGGGGAACGAGGACCAGAGGCCGGGTGGGTTGACGGTCTCCCCGGCCAGCAGGCGCGAGGCGCCGTCCTCCGGGCCGAGGATGGTGCGCACCGAGCGCCGCCAGGCGTCGCGGCCCACCTCGCCGACGCGCTGCGATCCCGCGGGGATCACGCGGGCGTCGCCCGCGGGCCGATCCCCGGCCGGCGCCGACGCCACGGCGAGGGTGACCGGGCCGCCGCTCGCGGTGAGATGGGCGGTCGTCTGAGGGGGCAGGTACACGGCGTCGCCGGGACCGTCGAAGACGCTGTCGCGGCCGCCGACCGTGCCCCGGGTGCGCGTCTCGGCATCGGCCCGGAAGCCCACCCCCGGGTCCGCCCGCTCCGGCGGCGCCGCGCTCTCCCACGCCTCGCCGATGGCCAGCTCCGCCCTCCCCTCCATGATCACCGCGAGGCGCTCGCTCTCCCCGGTGAGGTCCAGCCGCTCCCCCGGGGCCAGCAATGCGAGGTCCAGGGAGATGAACCGCGTGGAGGCCTCGCCCGGCCGGACCAGGGGGGTCAGCACGGCCGCGGGTGCGATCGGCGGCATGCGCTCTGAGGCATCCGCCCCAGTATCGCTCCGGCAGGGGTCGCTGCACCCGGTCCGGCCCGGCTCAGCAGGGATTCCCGCCCGGCCCCTGGTCGGGCGCCGGCCCCGCATGGGGTGGGCCCTCCTGTCGGTGCTCTCCTCGTGCCATCGTGGCACGCGGAGAACCGGATTGCACTCGACGTGCGGCGCCGGGGTTCGCCCGGCTCAGGCGGCCCTCTGGCGTGGCGCGCGCCGGCGCCGCCGCAGGCCCCGCGGACGGTCCCGGGGCTCCGGCCCCGCCGTCCGCCTCGCCGGTGGATGGCCACCGGCCTCCGCCGGCGAGGCGTCGGCCACGTAGACCCATTCGCCGCGCCGCAGCAGCGGCTCCGCGTGCAGCCGCCGCAGGCGCGGCGCACCCTCTCGCTGCAGCTTGCTCCACTGCTCGGCGTCCGCCTCCGAGAGGAGGGTCACGGCCCGTCCCGCCGCGCCGTTGCGCGCGGTCCGGCCGATGCGGTGGGTGAGCCAGCCCGCCGTCTCGGGAAGCTCGTAGTTGACCACCAGGCCGACGTGGGGCACGTCGATGCCGCGCGCCGCGACGTTGGTCGCCACCAGCACGTCGGCGGTGCCGTCCCGGAAGCTGCCGATGGACCGTTCCCGGGCATTCTGCGAGAGGTTGCCCTGCAGCTCGGCCACCCGCACGTCCTGGGCGGCGAGGCTGCGGCAGAGCTTCTTGGCCCCGTGCTTGGTGCGCGTGAAGACGATCGTCCCCGAGCCGGGTGGCTGGAGCTTGAGCAGGGTCACCAGGGAGGAGAGGCGCAGCTCGCCGCTCACCGGGAGGATGCCGTGCTCCAGGTCGGGCTCGGAGACGCCCGCGACCCGCACCCGCCGCGGCGCCCGCAGGTGGCGGTCGACCATGCGCTGCACCCAGTCGGGCATGGTGGCCGAGGCGAGCACGGTCTGCCGCTCCGCGCCGGGGCAGAGCCCGATGATCCTCTCCACCTCGCGGGCGAAGCCCGCGTCCAGCATCTCGTCCGCCTCGTCCAGCACCAGGTAGCGCACGGCGTCGAACGCGACCAGCCGCTGGCCGGCCAGGTCGAGGATGCGGCCGGGGCACCCCACCACCACGTCGGCGCCGGCCGCCAGCGCCTCGCGCTGGGCGCCGTACCCGACGCCGCCGTAGAGGACGGCGACGCGCAGCGCGCGGTCGAGCGCCGAGATCACCGACGCGACCTGCTGGGCCAGCTCCCGGGTGGGCCCGACGATCAGCGCGCGCGGGCCTCCCGAGCGGTGCCCGCGGAGCAGCTCCACGAGCGGGATGGCGAAGGCCAGGGTCTTGCCCGAGCCGGTCGGGGCCTCGACGACGGTGTCGGCACCGCCGAGAAGCGGGGGAAGCGCCTCGCGCTGCACCGGGTTCGGCGCCGTGATCCCCTGCCGGGTGAGCGTCTCCAGGGTGCGCGCACGCACCCCGAGGTCGGTGAAGGATGTCATGAGATCTCCGAGCGCAGCCCGCGGCGGCTCGGAGCCGGTGGGCGATGCGCTGAGCCCCTCTCGGGGGTGGGAAGCGTTTCTTGATGACCCCGCGAGAGGCGGGGGAGAGGGCTCGCCAAGATGCTGCCGACCGGGTCGACGTGCCCACGGTAGCAGATGGCGGCGGGCCCCCGCGTCCTGTCACCCACCCGTGCCTGCCGCCGGGCTGGGCGGGACCGGGAGGCCCGGCGCCCCTACCGGCTCACCCGAGGGCCACCCGAGGGCCCGGCTCCGCGTGGCCATACGGCCCGCCGGACACACCGCCGGGGGCACCGCCCGAGCCGCCGCTCCCACCGCCGTAGCCCCCGCCGCCGGCGCCTCCGCCGGCGACGACGACCCGGTCGTGTACAGCTGATCGCGGTTGACGGCGGCTACTCGACCACCAAGATGTGGCCGTTCACGGGTGACGCCGGATGAGCGGCACGGTCTTCCTCGCTGACCTCGCGGAGGCATGATGTGAGCACTGTTCATGGT
>JAJZNI010000103.1 GCA_021847925.1 bacterium | reverse complement strand
CCGCCACCACGGGGTGACTGTAAATCCCCGCATGGAAACCCGTCTGGTGAAACACCGACTGGGGGCGGCTGAGCACCACCGCGTCCAGGTCCTGGTCCCTCATGGCAGCCTGCAGTCGCCCAACCCTCGACCATGCCCCCGGCACTCCTGTCTCACCAGTCATTGCAGCACTCCTGAGCGTGTGCGCCGACCCACGCGGTCGGCCAGCCAGTCACCGAACAGATTGATACCCAGCAGAAGGAGAACCAGGGCGATTCCTGGAAACACCGAGATCCACCACGCGCCGGCGAGCTGGGTCTGACCCGATGCGACCATCAGGCCCCAGTCCGGGGTGGGAGGCTGGACGCCGAGGCCGAGGTAGCTCAGACCTGCCTCGAGCAGGACTGCACGGGAGAAGTCCAGCGTCGCGGTGACCACCACCAGAGGCAGGGCATCGGGAATCAGGTGCCGAAACATGATGCGCCAATGCGAAGCCGCGATCACGCTCAGAGCGGTCACGAAGTTGCCAGTTCGCGCAGAGATGACGTGCGATCTGACCACGCGATAGTACGTGGGCCAGCCCGTGGCGGCGAGCACCACCACCAAGCTCAGCAGCCCGCCCCCCCGGAGCGCGAGGAAGGCCACCGCGAGAATGATCGCCGGGATCGATAGCTGGATATCGGCAACGCGGCCGAGCACAGCGTCGACCCAGCGTCCCACGTAGCCACTGATCATCCCCAGAGCAACCCCGATGGCCCCACCGAGGACGACCGCGGCACTGCCCACCCCCAGCGGGATCCGCGAGCCGTAGATCACTCTGCTCAGCACATCCCTACCGACCTCGTCGGTTCCCAGCGGGTGCTGGGCCGACGGGCCCTGAAGCACCTGCAGCAGATGCTGAGAGTCCGGGCTCTGCCGCGCTATCTGGGCTGCAAAGATGGCCAGGACGCAGGCCACCACGACGATCCCGGCGCCCACCAGACCGGCCCACTCCCCAGCCATCCACCGCCGACGAGAGCCGGCCCTTCGCAATGCGAGATCTGCGACGCCTCGCGACACACTCACCATCCGGGCACCTCTACACCCGCTGGCGCACGCGGGGGTCGAGAAACATGTAAAGGATGTCCACGGCGAAGTTCGCCACGACGAATCCCAGTGAGATGACCAGGGTGTCCGCGAGGATGACGGGATAGTCGCGACTGTTCACCGCCAAAATGGCGAGCTGGCCGATGCCGGGCCACGCGAACACGGTCTCCACAATCACCGTCCCTCCGAGAAGCGTGCCGGCCTGAAGTCCGACGACGGTGATGACGGGAAGCAACGCGTTACCCATCACGTGCCTCCACCTCACGGAGCGGAGGCTGATTCCCTTGGCGACCGCCGTACGAACGTGCGGTTCCTCCGCCACCTCCAGCAGGGTGGTTCGGAAGATTCGCGCGATCGGCGCATAGACCGGCCCGGACAGCGTTACCGCCGGCAGGATCAGCGCCTGTATGCCGGCGTCCCCGCTCGCCGGCAGTATCGACCATCTGAGGCTGAACACCAGCACAAGGAACACGCCGAGAATGAACACCGGGATCGATTGCATCACGACCGCCGATGCCACCGCCGCCGTTCGCAACCAGCCGTATCGCCCGAACGCTCCGACATAGCCGGAGACCATCCCCCCAATGACCGCCAGCACAAGGGCGCTGGCGACCAGTTCGAGGGTGGCCCCTACGTGTCCAAACACCACCCCAAGAGCCGGTGTTCCGTACTCAAGAGAGTTCGGGAAGTGTCCGGTTAGCGTGCGCCCCAGGAACAGCAGGTACTGGACGATGAGCGGGTCGTTGTATCCGAGGGACTGCGACAGATGAGCCACCTCGGAGGCTGGCGCCCCGACGGGGAGCAGCAGCACGGCGGGGTTGCCCGAGATGTTCAAAAGGACGAAGACGGCCGTCAGCACGCCCCACACCGCGATGACGGCCCCCACCCCTCGCTTCCACAGGAACGGTGGTGGTATGAGCCGACGGTGTCGCCCAGGGCGCGCCCCCTCGGGGGCACGCCCTGGGCCCGCCTCAACTACGGCGTGCCCGCTGCCGTCCATCTGCTCCTCGCCACAGACTGCCCGCCCACGATCCAGCGCCATCCATCACTCAGTGGAACGCATAACCGAGAAGCCACCCAGCAGGATTCGGTGTCCACGCGATGCCCTTCCGAATCGCGTAGACCACGGGCTCGGGAAAGAGAAAGATCACGGGCGCCTGCGAACGCATGATCGACGCCGCCTGCGCACAGTCCGCGTTTGCCTGCGACGTCGATGTTGCCGCAAGCGCCGAGTTGACGGCGTTGGTGAACGCTGTATCGGTCCAGTACGCATAGGGGCTGGCCGAGACAAACAGCCCGAACAGGCCCTCACAGGTCAGCGTCGCCCACGACTGTCCTAAGAACGAGACCGGCGACAAGGTCCGCTTTGTCACGTAGTCCTGCAAGTACGTGTCGAACGGCAACTCGTCGATGGTCGCCTTGATGCCCACCTGGCCCAGTTGCTGAGCCACAGCCTCCGAAATCGCAGTGTCGCTCGGATACGTGCCCGTCGGGACCATGAAGGTCACGCTCAACCCGTGCGCATACCCGGCGCTGGCCAGCAGGCTCTTGGCCTTGGCCGGATCGTAAGGGTACGCAGACAAACTCGGGTCGTAGCCCTGATAGATGGGCTGCAGCAACTCTCCAGGACTCGGGCTGACGACCCCGTCCAGGATGCTCTTGGCGATGGCAGCCTTGTTCACGGCGTAGTTCATCGCGAGCCGCACGTCAAGGTTGCTCGTCGGCGAGGTGAGCGTGTTGATCTTGATCATATAGGCGAAGGACGACGAATAGTGCCCCACCATGATCGACGGGTCCTTCTCCAGCTCACTGATCTCGTCCACGCTGAAGCTCGTCATCACATCCACCTGTCCCGATTCGATAGCGTCGAGCTGAGCGGATGCAGACGGCAGCACCACGTACGTCACCGTCTTGAAATAGGGCTGCGAGCCGAAGTACGTCGGATTCGCATCCATGACCACCTCCGACTCCGCGTTGTAGCTGACCAGCTTGTAGGGGCCGTCACCCATCGCCTGCGTCGCCGGGCTGTGAGTGGGCACCCAGGAGGGGTCGAGCAGGTAAAAGAAAGAGAGCGCATCGGGAAGCGTCAGATCGGGAGTCTTCGTGTGAATATCGGCGACAAACTTCGACGGCTCGGTAACCCCGGTCACGTCGGCGTAGTAGGAAGCATTGCGAGAATTGTTCGCCGGATTCTGCACCCGTGCTATGTTGTAGGCGACGTCGGATGCCGTGAACAGGTCCCCGTTCCAGAAGTGGACGTCCTTCCGTAGATTAAATTGCCAGGTCGTCGGGTTCACCAGCTTCCAGTTAGTCGCGATGTCCGGCTCCAGCTTCCCCGACGCCGACTTTTGAACGAGCGTCGCGTAGAGGTCGGCCAGAAGGCTCTCGTCGTTGCCCACGCTCGCGGTGTCGATGGGATCCAGAGTTTCCACGGGTGCTGGGATACCGATCGACAGCGTGCTGGGTGGCTTGGCCGTGCTCGGTGGCGAGGCGGTACTTGTCGAGCCGCACGCGGCCACCACGACGGCTGCCATTCCCGTCGTGGCGACCCAGCGGATGCCGCCGCGTGGCGGCCGAAGGAGGCCCGCGCTCATCCGTGCTAGCGATTGCCGCTTGTGCATGTCTACTCTCCCAGCCTTTCTCTGTATGGTGGACGTGACGGACTGAATCTGGCGCGCCACGCCCCGGGTAACCACTGGCGACCGACTCTCTCCCTTAGAGTGCGCGCGTGCCCTCCTCGCAGAGGATCCCCGCCGTGCACGGGTTTCCCATAGCAACGTATGCGCAGCCTCCCGCAACGTCGATCACCGAACCATACGTCGTTTCCGCGGCTCCCTTCGCGCCAGGATGCCGGCAGATCGAACTCTGCGGGTATCCATCGTGTGATGATAGGAGTTCTGCCACGTTGGCCGCCGTCCACTTGCTTGCCCCCGCCACGGCGCGTTCGGCCACCTCGTAACGGTGGTAGGACGACGGATACTGCTCGGGGGTCGGGGTGCAATCGTACAGTGACGTGGACACGTAGTGGTTCGTCAGGCACGCCCAGCCCTCTCGTGCTGGGCTCACCACAACGGTGGAGGGCGTGACCTCGAGAGTGGCGGCGCCGGTCGCGTCGGCGGCAGTCACATTCAGGCCGGTCAGTCGAGGCTGCTGTTCCGTCAGCGCCACGAGATCTTCCAGGGACGTCGAGCGCCGGAGCAGAAGGTGCGTATTGAGCAGCACCCAGCCCTCGCGCAGCATATCCGAACCAACCGAGACCGATGCGTCGTGGCTGCGCTTCCAGACCCCACTCGTCCCCAGAGCCACGCCGGTGGAGGATAGGCCGCTACCCGGCCAGGTTACAGACCCCGCCACGGTGACCTCTATGAGCCTCACTCCATCGTGATAACTGCGTACGAGCGCCAGTGGTCGGAGCGGAAGGCTGGTGAAATCTCGCGTCTTGCCCAGGAGGGCACCACGCGTCGCGGTCCGTCGCCCATCCACGACCACATGGGTGCACTCCTGCTGCGGGCTTCCCACGCCGCGAAAGCGCAATACCAAAAAGAGTGGCACGTTGAGGAGCCAGATATCCTCGGCTTCTGTCCGTGAACCCTCGGCAATACCTGTGACCTCATCCGCGAGCGTCGGGTCGGCACGCTCGGCGAAGGCGCGACAAACCGAGAATGCCTCCCTCCAGGCATCCTGCCCCACCGTGAGCATCTGCTCGTCAACGAGCCGGCGGGCCATCCGGAGATTCTCGGCGATACGGGCCGCGGCGGCTCGGCCATGATGGAGGCCCTGCTCATGAGGGTCCCCACTGACGGTGGTCCAAGAGGCTCCTCCGTCCGAAGCCGGGGCGTGTCCCGTGCTCGCACCACTGTCCCACAAGCTCAACCGGAGCCACCCTGGCGGCATGGAGCGGGACTCCTCGCGGCTCATGATGGGCCCTCCCATACAGTCCTACGAACTCTCCCCGCCACCCGGCCGTGCCCAGGAGAGGAGGAAGCGGAAGGGCGGTGCTGAGCGAGGATCGGGCGCCGGCAGATAATCGCCGGTTCCCTCGTCAAGAGCATAGTTCCACCGGGGTCCAGTGTGAACGATGGAGGCAATCGCATCCGCCAAGGCGTCGATGTCGTCGGCTGAGCTCCCCACTCCAAGGCTGAGTCTCACGGCACCGGGAACGCGGGCGCGGCGCCCCACGCGGAGGTCATCTCGAACGTCCTGCGCTTGGAGGTCGGTGATCCTGAGCAGCGTCAGCATGAGCGGGTGCGCGCAGAAGCAACCGTGCCTCACCCCGATGCCGTACTCCGCGCTCAGAATCGCGGCCAGAAGGCTGTGGTCGAAACCGGCCACGTTGAAGGTGACCAGTCCAATCCGATCGGCGCTCTCGGGCCAGAGGCGGTACATCTCCACCGCGCTGATGGCGCCCAGGCGCTGACGCGCGTACGCACCGAGCCGACGCTCATCCTCGGCGACGCGCGCCATCCCATACCGCCTCAGCGTCTCGGCGGCAACGCCCATGGCAACCGCGCCGAGCACGTTCGGAGAGCCCGCCTCTTGCCGATCGGGCAGGGCGGTCCAGAGCACCTCGTCCGTGGTGACGAAGTCCACCGCGCCGCCCCCTCTCATGTACGGTGCTCCTCGTGCCAGCCAGTCAGGCCGCCCGATCAGCACGCCGACGCCAAAGGGAGCGTACATCTTGTGGCCCGAGGCCGCTAGGTAGTCCACCCCGAGATCACCGATGCTCACGGGCAGATGCGGAGCGAGCTGTGCCGCGTCGAGCACCAGCCGAGCCCCATACGCGTGCGCAAGCGAGGTGAGCTCAGCCACGGGCCAGACTTCTCCCGTCACATTGGATATGCCCGTCACCGCCACCAGATCCGTCCTCCTCGTGCGGAGATGCGCCTCAAGAACCTCCACCGCCTCTCCGGCACTCGCCGGAGCCGGGAGGTAGCGTACCGAACCTACCTTCTGCCAGGGCAGCAGATTCGCGTGATGCTCTGACGCGAATGCCACCACAGACGTCCCAGCCGGAACGGACTCCGCGAGCAGGTTCATCGCATCCGTGGTGTTGCGCACGAATACCACGCAGTCATCGGGGCGCGCATCGAAAAAGGCATGCACGGCCGCACGCGCGCCCTCGTAGGCGGCCGTGGACAGCTGAGACTTGTACCCGGCCCCGCGGTGCACGCTGCTGTAGTGGGGAAGGAACTGGTTGACCGCGTCAGCGACGGCGACCAGCGCAGGGGTGCTCGCAGCATAGTCGAGGTTCTTGTACCGCGTATGATCGCCCGTGACAAGCGGGACCTCCGTGGCGGCTCCAACCAGAGCAAGATGACCCAGCACCGGCGGCGAGACCAGTCCGCTCATGCTTCGCTCACCGACAGATCGGGGGCGCGGCGGAGCCGGCGTGCAGGGATCGTCAGAGGCATGGAGAGAACCTCCTCTCTGGATACGAGGGCGTCGATGACCATGTGCTGTGATGAGCGCACCTGGTGGATCGCCTCGGCACGCGCCTTGTCGGCATCCCCGGCGACGACCGCCTCCACGAGCGTCCGATGCTCATGCACGATCTCATCGGCTCGGGAGCTCAGCAGCAGGCCGACGCGGAAGAGCCGCTCCATCTGGATGAGCGTGAGCTCAAGGGTCGACGCCAAACGCTGATTCCCCGACACGCGCCCGATCAGGACGTGGAACCTGGTGTTCGCCTCCAGGAATCCGTCCACCGATTCCGGGTTGCTGGTGTCATAGCTGGTGGCCTGGAGCGTCTCCAGCGCCTTGAGATCGGCCAGACCGAGCGCCTGACCCGCCGCCAGAGCCGCGGCCTCCCCCTCTAGGAGTACCCGCATCCCGAAGAGGTCGCGGGTGTCCTTGATGGTCACGGGAGACGCCCGGTAGCGAGACTTGGCGTCACTGAGGACGAACCCGTCCTGACGCAGGCGTCCGAGCGCCTCGCGCACCGGGGTCTTGCTCAGACCCAGTTCTGCCGCTAGCTGCCCCTCCGCGAGCGTCTCTCCCGGCGGAATCTCAAGCTTGGTTATTCGTGATCGCACTTCATGGTAGGCCCTGTCCGCTAGAGACCTATGGTGGATCTCGAACATTGTCGAGCAGTATATCGCAAGGGGCATGACGGCATGGCGTCTTGTCCGCCGTCAGATCCCCAGGCACCCGCAGGGCGGGCCCCGCGACCGGCGAGGCGCATGCCGGCGCCCTCGCCCCCGGGGGCCGCTGCCAGCGCCGAGATGTCCAGGCGGATCTCCGGCGCCCCTGGTGCGTCGTCCGCCCCCGCTCACCCCGTCCGAGGCGGAGAGACGGCTCCCACTTGGCCCAACCTGGAGCTCGCCAGCCCGAGCACGCGCGCCCGACGCTCCGGGGGTACCGGCTCAGCTCCAACCGTGTATCGGGGGAAGCGCCGCGGCAGAGAGCCCGTTGAGCACCGCCTCGGCGGCGCCGGGTTCCTTCGCGACCGCCTTCCCACCCGCCTGCTGAGCGGTCGCTTAGGCGCGCAGGGGTCCACCTGGTCCCGGGGCCACCGTGGCCCTCCCCGGGTGGGCGGCGAGCCGCAGGGCGAGGAGGCGGCTACGATCCCCCCGAAGGCCCGCTGGTCCAGTGGGCCGCGGCCAGGTTGGCCCGCGTCAGCTCGCGGGCGGCCATGTGTCCCGGTCGCGTCAAGGCTCACGGTTCGGACGCCCCGCCGCTCCGCCACCTCCATGAGCCGCGCGAAGACCGCGCCGCCGATGCCGCGACACTGCCGCTCCAGCTTGGTCCCCATGAGCCCGGCCACGCCGTGATCCCCGAAGACGGTGAGACCGGCGATCCGGCGGGTTCGCCACCGCCCAGGGCGACGAACCAACCCGCCGGCTCCAGGCTCGACGCACCGCCGGATGTCGGGCGCGGGGTAGTGCTGGGCGCTGGCCACGAACGCGATCGAGGCCGCGGCGCCCGGCGGGTAGAGTGGGGGCATGAGCTCCTGCTGCACGCCGCGCGGGTACCGCCGGGTCTTCAGCGCCCGGAGCGCGGAGAGGCAGGCGCGCCGGTACAGGTCGAGGGGACTGGATCGCACCTCCCGCCGGATCGCGGCCGCGCTCCTCGCCCGCGGGGTGGAGGGTGCCACGGTGCTCGAGGCGGGCGGTGGCGTCGGCGCCCTCCAGGTCGAGCTGCTCCGCGCCGGGGCGCTGCACGCGGTGAGCGTGGAGCTGACCCCCACGTACGAGCACGCCGCCACCGCGCTGCTTCGCGACTTCCAGCTCAGCGACCGGGTCGAGCGGCGCATCGGCGACCTCGTCAGCGCGGACGGCGCCGCGGCGCCCGCCGACATCGTCGTGCTCAACCGCGTTCTCTGCTGCTACCCGGACATGCCCCGGCTGGCCATGGCCGCGGCGCAGCGCACCGCCCGCATCCTGGTTCTGAGCTTCCCGAAGCGAACGTGGTGGACGGTCGCCCTCCTGCATCTCGGCAACGCCCTTCTGCGCATCGGCCGCGGGGAGTTCCAGGTCTTCGTCCACGATCCGCGGAGCATCCGTCGCGTCGTGGAGGCCGGCGGCCTGCACCAGACGCGCGACGAACGCGGCCTCTTCTGGGAGGTGATGGCGTTCGAGGCCGGCGGCCGCGGCTGAGCACGGCACCCGTGAGCCCCGCGCGGGGACCCGGCCGGCCTCGGGGACCGGTCAGCGTGGCACGACGAACCGCGTGCGCTCCTCACCCGCCTCGGTGCGCACGGCACAGCCGGCCAGGTGGTCGTTGACCAGTCCCAGCGCCTGCATGGCCGCGTACACGGTGGTGGGCCCAACGAAGGCGTAACCGCGGCGGCGCAGCTCGGCGGCCAGCGCCGTCGACTCCGCCGTGACCGCGGGAAGATCCGCCAACCGGCGCGGCGTGGACGACGCGGTGCGCGGCGCGTGTGCCCATATCAGAGCGGCGAGCGAGAGCCCCTCACGGTGGAGGCGCACGGTCGCGCGGGCGTTGGTGATGGTGGCCAGGATCTTGGCGCGGTTGCGCACGATCGTCGCATCGCCGAGCAGGCGCGCCACGTCGTCGCTGCCGAACTCCGCCACCACCGCCGGGTCGAAACCCTGGAACGCCCGCCGGAAGCCCTCGCGCTTGCGCAGGATGGTGAGCCAGGACAGGCCCGACTGGAAGCAGTCCAGGGAGAGGTTCTCGAACACCCGGTCCTCGTCGGCCACCGGACGGCCCCACTCCTCATCGTGGTAGCGCGCGTACTCGGCGGGCGAGGCTCCCCACCGGCAGCGCGCCACGCCGTCCTCGCCGACCACCACGTCGTCGGAGTGGGCGGAGGTCATCGTGGTCCCCCGTGCTGCGGCCCGCTCACCCGGCCCGCGGGGCCAGCACGCAGAACTCGTTGCCCTCGGGGTCGGCCATCACCACCCAGGAGACCTCACCCTGGCCGATGTCGATGCGCCGGGCGCCGAGGGATTCGAGGCGCGCCATCTCCGCCCCCTGATCGTCGGGGCGCAGGTCGAGATGCAGCCGGTTCTTCACCGTCTTGGACTCCGGCACCTGGAGGAAGAGGAGGTCGGGGCTGTCTCCACCCGGCTCGAGCCAGCACTCGCCGTCGGCGGACGGGCCGTGCAGTGGCAACCCGAGCGCGGCGCTCCAGAAGCGCGCCACCCGTTCCACGTCGTGACCGTCGACCACCAGGCAGTGCCAGCGAAGAGTCATCGGCGGAGTCTACCGGCTCGCCCCCGGACCCGCCCGATCAGCGGGAGATCTCCCGGCGGCTCATGGCCAGCATCGCCCCGCCGAAGCCGATCACGATGATCCCCAGCATGATCCAGAGCCCGGTCCAGAAGACGCCGGTGGTGAGCGGGGTCCCGTAGAGGTGGAAGAGGGACAGGTCCTGCAACCAATCCGGCCATCGGAAGAGGGGAGCCAGGATCGGGAGGTAGAAGCCCAGCACGGCGATCAGCGACAGCAGCCCCATGGCGACGCGGGGAGCACGGGTGATGACCAGCGCGCCGAGCCCACCGTAGCTGAGCGCGAGCGGGACCAGGAGCGCCGTCGCGAGAACCAGCGGCCCGATGCCGACGTGCAGCCCCTGGCTGGGGATGATGGCGGCCGTCACCAGCGATCCCACCGCGGCGATGAGGGTGGACACCAGGGTGAGGGCGACGAAGCGCTCCAGCACCACGCGCCAGCGTGCCACCGGTTGGGCGATCTCCATCTCCAGCCGTCCCTCGACGTCGTCCGACGCCCAGCGCGTGACCTGGGTGACGGCGCAGGCGGCGATCACCAGCGCGGCGACGCCGAACCAGACGGACGAGACAACCCAGAGGGACGGGTTGGCGGTTCCGGATGTGGCGAGGATCCGCTCGATCCCCCCCATGCTCGTGAGCAGATCGCCCACCCCGCGGGCCAGCGACACCAGGAGCGCCGCCCCGATGGCGGTGCCGCCGATCCAGCCCATCAGCCCCAGGCGCTGCTGCCAGAGCCGGCTGAGGATGGCCCGGCGGTACAGCGGATTGCCGGACGGGGTCACGGTGAGGTGCGCGGCGCGGACCCGGCGCCGCAGCAGCGGCGCGTACAGGTCGCGGTGCGCGAAGCCGAGGGCCGCCAGGGCGATCAGGATGGCCGCGATGGCGAAGAGGGAGCCGGTGGCCGCCCCATCGAGGCTTCCCCCGGGCACCAGCGGCGTGGAGATGTCGGCGAGGTGGAACGGAGAGATGACCGCCGGGCCTGCCAGCCCCGGGTTGACCCGGGCCAGGGCGTCCAGGGCGTAGAGGACCAGCAGCACCGCCGTGCCCAGCCCCAGGGCACCGTGCCGGGTCGCCGCGAGCTGGGCGACCAGCAGACCCACGGCGAAGCAGGCCAGGGCGATGCCGACCAGGGGAAGGCACTGTCCGACCACCGCGGCGGTGCCGGCCGAGGCTCGGGCCGCCTCCAACCCCGCGCCGATCCCGAGGGCGGTGAGGGAGGCCGCGCCGAGCGTGGCGAGCAGGAACGCCCACGTCCCCGACATCAGGACCCTCACCCGGGCGACCGGGGAGGCCAGCCACGTCTCGGTCACCCCCCGCTCCTCGTCGGCACGGACCAGCGACACGGCGGCCCCCAGGCCCCAGGCGGCGAAGAGCAGGGTCAACCAGGCCAGCCCCTTCCACCAGATGTAGCCCTGGACGGTCTCGGGGCGCCGTGGCAGGGGGATCAGGTAGGTGAGAGCTGCACCCAGCGTCTGCGTCGCGTGGCCAAAGGAGGCGCGGGCGGCGGCGGTCGGCGCGGCGGCGAGGAAGGTGGCGCCGGTGGAGTACGGGGAAACGAAGCCGATGATCGCGACGGCCGCGAACCACCATCGCTGGGTGCGCAGTGCGTGACGGAGCAGCGGTGCGGGACGGCGGGGCAGCCGCAGGGTCGGCGAAGCGGCGGGCGCGGCGGCGGTGCTCACCGCGCCGTTCCCGCGGGCTCGGTGGCGCCGTGCGGCTCGTCACGGAACTGGGCGAGGAAGACCTCCTCCAGCGACGGCTCGTGGGTCACCAGGTTGAGCACCTGGCCCGTCCCCAGAGCGCGGAGCAGCGGCGCCACACCCCCGTGCACGTCGAAGGTGAGATGGTGGTCCCGAGCCACCACGTTGTCCACGCCGGGACAGGCGCCGATCGCCTCCAGGGGCACCTCCCCGTCGAAGTCCACCTCGAAGCGGTGGTAGCGGAGCCGGTGCAGCTCGTCGAGGCGCGCGACCTGGACCAGGCGGCCGCGGCGAAGGATGCCGACCCGCTGGCATATGCGTTCGACCTCGGAGAGGACGTGGGAGGAGAGGAAGACGGTGGCCCCCTGATCGCACGCCTCCTCGACCATCCCGAAGAACTCCTGCTGGATCAGCGGATCCAGCCCGCTGGTGGGCTCGTCGAGCATGAGCAGCCGGGGCCGGTGCATGAAGGCGAGCACCAGGCCCACCTTGCGCCGGTTGCCCAGCGAGTACTCCCGGTAGCGGCGGCCCAGGTCGAGGTCGAGGCGGGTGGCCAGGCTGCTCACCGCTTTGGCGTCGACGCCGCCCCGAAGGCCGGCGACATGGGCGACGATGTCGCGGCCGCGGAGCCCTCCCCACTGGGGCATCTCGCCGGGCATGTACCCGACCTCGCGCTTCACCCGCACGGGGTGGGCCTGGCAGTCGATTCCGAAGACCTCGGCCCGTCCCCGGGTGGGCCGGAGCATGTCCATGAGCAGGCGGATGGTGGTGGTCTTGCCGGCCCCGTTGGGTCCCAGATAGCCGAACACCTCGCCCGCGGCGACCTCGAGGTGGAGATCGAACAGCCCCGCGCCCCCGCCGTAGTCCTTGGAGAGGGCGTCGGTGCGAATCGCCGCGTCGGTGCTCATCTCCGGACCTCCGAGCGGCGCGCCTCCTCGACGCGGCCGATCAGCTTCTCAAGCTCGTCGACCCAGGCACGGAAGAACTCGACCGACCCCTCCAGCCGGGTCCGCACCGCGTCGTCGGGGCTGACGGCGGCGCCTGCCTCGAGGAGCCGGGTCAGCTCCCGGTACGTGGACAGGATCTGGTCGAAGAACCGGCCGCTCATCGGGTTGGCCTCGTAGAGAGCCCGCCGGGTCCCCGGCTGACCGCTTCGCCGCGCCAGCAGGAACTGCTCGAGCTGGCGGGTGGTCACGCTGGCGCCGCTCTTGCTGATCCCCAGGTCGGTGGCGATCAGGTCGAGGCTGGCGGGCCGGGGGCTGAGCAGGAGGTAGGCCCAGATGCGCCCCAGGGCCGGCCCCAGCCCCCAGCCGGCGAAGTAGCGGCCCACATCGTCGATGAAGCGGCGGCGGCCCTCAGCCTTCGCATCATTCTCAATATTCAGCATGATTTGAACATATCACACGCACAGGATTTGACGGAGGGCGGGCTCGCCCCTGGCGGCGCGGGAAGGCGGCGGGGACCCATCCGACCGCGGGGCGTAGAATTCGGGCTGATCATGGCCGGCCCCGGGGCCGGGCCGTGCCCGCTTAGCTCAGTT